>CAWKET010000009.1:0-73444 GCA_963848585.1 uncultured Alphaproteobacteria bacterium
GCTCCGGCACGACTGCCATGCGCACCCTCGCTTTTTTTATTGTGCAGTGCAACATATGGCGATCAATTTGGTTGCCGCATCAACAAAAAAAGCGAGGGTGCGCATGGCAGTCGTGCCGGAGCCTGTACCGGATCGTTGCCCATACCATCATCAGGTTCCGGGTCATTCGTTCTCACGATTGTCGTCGATCGCATTATTCCGCAGGGCTGGTAGCGGACATCCTCTTGATGACCTGGCTTACACCAGAGTCCGCCTCAATCAGTTCGAGCGCTCTATCTAAAGCGCCTGCTTTTCATATTCAGCGACTGATACGCCCGGAACCCATGGCTCCCATTGGGCAATGCGCTGTGCCGCCTGAGCTTCCCGGAGATGGTGCCCGCCGTTGCGGGAGCGGCCGTATGTGCTTGACGCGGTGGCACACGGTCCCCATGTTGCAGTGCAGCATAATGGAGTCTAGCCGATACCCGGGGGAACGCCGTCTCATGTCTTTGAATGGAGACCACCCATGTATCAGGTACAGCACAAACCTGAACCCTCACCTGAACCGCGCGGTGAACTGGCGTCGCGCATGCTGGCGATGCCGTCACATACCAACCCGATGGGCAACATCTTCGGCGGCTGGATCATGTCGGTGATGGACGCGGCGGCGCTGATGACGGCGACGAAAATCGCCAACGGCACCGTCGTGACGGTGTTCGTGTCCAACATGACGTTCCTGGAGCCGGTCAGGGTCGGCGATGCGATCTGCTGCTACACCGACATGATCGCCATCGGCGAGACCTCGATCACGCTGGCGGTTGAGGTTTGGGTGCTGCGTCAGGGCCAGGGCGACCGGATCAAGGTCACCAATGCCGAGTTCAAGTTCGTCGCCTTGAACGACAACGGTTGCCCCCGGCCCGTGCTCGCGTAGCCCGCCACCCGTGTCGTAAATCCGACAGGGGCCGGCGAAGGCAATTCCCGTAAATCAAACAAACTGGAGTACACCCTGATGTTAAGTCAGCAGGATATGGAAGATTTCATGGAGATCGAGGCTGCTCTGGTTGAGAGGATGAGGACGCCGCCAAGCCTGAGAAGCCGTCCAGCGCGGTCCAGGGCGACACCAATGCCGGTGACGAGGTGTGCACCGTGCCCGACCTGCAGAGCCTGCACCGCGACTACCTCCAGGAGGGTATGCGGAGCCTGCTGTCGGCCGGCGATCAAGTCTCCGATCTGTTGGCACAGGTCGCCAAGCGGTCGTGAACCTGAACTGTTCCGCAGCCGGGAGGCGGTGCGCCGCCTCCACAGCGCCTGAGCCTTTTCGATCGCCCCTGGATCAGCTCCCGACAATCCTGTCGGCAACGCGGATGCCGTCTCCGGGGGCAACCACCAACGCTGGGTCATAGTCGGAAATAGCCGCCCTTCCTCACGCCTGAAAGGCGAGTTCGTCAGGTCCCGCGTCAGTCGATACCTTGATTATCGTGAGAACGACGATGACAGGCTGAGGCGGAGCTGGAGTTTGGCCAGTGAAGGCAACCAGAAGCGCCTTGCCGGACGAGGCGCCGGGCCGCTCTGATGAAGGTGCTGCTCCGCCCGGTTGTTCAGCCCATGCTGAAGACGGTGGCATGTTTTCCCTTGAACCTTGGACCACCCCTCTCTATGTTGCAGTGCAGCAAATGGTTGGATCTGGAAGCTTCGGGACTATACGATCCAGGACTAGCCGCAACATTCCTTCAGGATCAGGATTTATTCTCATGACTACGACCAGCCGTACTGATAATCCCACCGCAGCGCCCATCCCGTCATTCAATTCGTTTGCCAAGCTGCCGGCTTTCGATGCCGCCTCGTTCACCCAGGCGTTCAAGCTGCTGGGTTTTGACGTCAAGACCGTTCTGGACATCCAGCGCCGCAACGTTGAGGCGCTGACCGCCGCCAACCAGACCATCGCGCAGGGTCTGCGGACTGTCACGCAGCGCCAGGGCGAGATTGCCCGGCAGTCGGTCAAGCAGTTCCAGGATCTTGCGTCCTTCAAGCCGTCCAGCGCCTCGGTCAGGGAAACGCTGGTCAAGCAGATCGACCTGACGAAGACCTCCTACGAGAAGAACGTGGCCGATGCCCGCGAACTCGGCGACATCGTTGCCAAGGTCGGAGTCGGAAGCTGCCGACATCCTCAGCCGCCGCGTGGTCGCGAGCCTGGATGAGGTCAAGGCCGCTGCCCGCCCCAAGGCGGCCGTCCTGGATGAAGTCAAGGCGACCGCTCAACCCAAGGCAGCCGGTCGCGTTGCCATCGTTGCCTGACACTCGCGTCGTCAGGAACCTGGGGGCGATCTGGAATAGACATGGAAAGAGCCGCGGGATCCGCGGCTCTTTTTTGTATTTCAGGGCCCGGAGGAAGCCTGTCTGGAGCTCTGCTGGTCTCCCTGCTTCGTCCGCTCAGCGATGCTCTGAGCGGCATCCCTGGCGACCTGGAGTGTCGCCTCGGAGATCCTGACGCCGCTGTTCAGCATGACCTGCACTTCGGCATTCATCAGCTCTCTTTGTGCCGCCATGAGATCCTGCGGCGCCCGTGCCCGCATGATGCTGTTCATGCCGGCGTATTGCACGGATGCAAAGATTGTCACATAGGATAATCTAACCAAAGAGACATGTCAACCTGCAAATGAGTTTGCGCTGCAATCTTGTTTTGGTAAAATGAAGGAAATTTACCGGATTTGAACCCTAGATGCCGAACAAATCTCATCTTAAGGGGTTGTTGTGATTATATTGATCCGGTCAACACGCTGACGGCGGTGCCCATATGCTGCTGATCCGATGGCTGGTGACGACGGCCGTATACACAACATCCCGTTCCCAGAGATGCCACCCCCTCTTCAGCTTAGAGAAACACCGGTCTGACACCGGCCTGGCATACGTCCCCTGTCTGCGGAACAGACTTCTAACTGTTCAAAGGTCGGCCAACCCATCCCCATATCCCGCAACAGGAATGTGAAACACAAGCAGGACCGGCCTAGCATGATCATCACGACGCACAGCGGCGACCGCCTCGATCTGAAGCCAGCACGTCCATCAGATGATCCGGCCCCGGGCACGAGGACTTCCGGTCAGCGGAGAACACGGCGTCTCCTTTTTCCGGCTCGGCCAGTGCATTTCGTTGGCGGCTTGCCCCAACGCGCCGCACGCCGTTCTCGTCAATCTGCAAGTACAGGATGACGCCAAGAAGCTTTGGGTGCACGTCGGCAACCTTTGGGTGATAGCGGCGGAATTCCCACAACCTGGATCAGGACGGAGAGCTGACCCTCCTACTGCCCAAAGCAGTCCACTGACAGAGCTAGACGGCGGCGTCGGCATCCTGGCAGGCGGTTCCGCCCGGCGCAAAGAGGTACGACGCCGGGAGAACTTACCAACCAAAGGACGACATCATGACGGGCTTTCCCGATGCTGCCACCTGTGACACCTGGAAATTCGCCATCAAACTCCGCCTGATCGGGATGGACGGCCCGCTGTTCCTGGCGCAGACCGCTCTCCGATCCGCTACCCATCCTGTCGGATGGCTTCATTGCGCTGGAACTGAAGGACGGCACGTCTGCGTGACGTCTTGTCAGCTTTCATAAAAGTGGTGCAAGCGCCAGACTGATGCCTATCAGAAGCTGTATCAGGCGGCGGAGATCAGGTCCCGCAGCGCCGCCACGCGCTGTGCGTGGATGACCCGCCGACGGGCGAGCGAAAACCTTGTTGATGTAGCTGGTCGGGCGCAGGAAGTGCGGACTCATCAAAGGCCCGGCAGAAGCGATCGGCTGAAATGAAACGCCTTGAAGCCGCGCAAGGGTAGCGTCCTTTTATGCCCCGGTGATCTCTGTTCCATCGCGTTATTTTTGTACCGGCTGGTGCGGTGGTTGACGTCCGCGCCGAGTTCGTCGGCAATGGCCGCGGGATAGCTGGTGTGGCCGCCGGGCGACCTGCTCGGGCTCGTCCTCGGTGCCGGCTTGGCGAGCGGAGGATCGCGTTGGCGGCAGCCATGTCGCGCGTGTCGCTGAGGTAAACACCACCAGGTTACCCTCCCATCATTGCCCGGTACAGATAGCACCACTCCCGGCGACTTTCAGGTAGGTCTCGTCCACGTGCCACACCGGCCTGGTTTGCCGGCCCGGCGCTTGCGCAGCCCCTCGGCCAGCAGCGGCGCAAGTTTGGCCTCCCAGTCCCGCACCGCCTCGTGGGTGAACGTGAAGCCCCGCACCAGAAACATCTCCGCAAGATCACGCAGGCTGCGCTTGTAGCGCAGCCGCCAGAAGACCAGAGAAACATGATGTCAGACGGAACCGATCAGTCCCTCCGTCTGGTGCAGCGGCCAGGCGGAACACAGCGCGCAAAAGTCAAAGCTGTCGTGATTGCCAGGTCCGAGTAGTGCGGCTGGCCACCCGGCGTGGTGCGCGGCGCCGCTTTCCAGGCGGCGATCGCTTCATCCGTGCACACGTCACACGGTCACATTGCCCCGCTGCCGCAGCGCCTCGTTATACTCTGCCCAAGTCGTCACCCGTCGCTTCGGCCGCGAAATGTGGTAAACGGGGCATTGTATTTGTGCGGCATAATAGCGAGATCCGAAAAGGCAGTGTAACGGTCCCCCTCCCTACGCCATCCCGCCCATCCGTGCAACACGCTGGCGACGGTCAGACAGCGCCGTCAGCACGTCGGCGGCACTCTCGATGGCCGGCAGGTCGAGCCGGATCAGGCGCCCCTTTCGCACGGGCACGATGAGGTCATCCAGGACCAGCCGCGCCGCCTGCATGTCACCGCCCTTGGCCGCCGCCAGACCGCCCGCACCACGTCGGCACCGTCGTCGGCGAGCATTTTGTCGAGCACGACCGATGCCCGGTTTCGGGAGCCGGGACGCTTACCGCGCGGAATGCGCGACCGCCCCGGCTTGAACCGGCCGCCCTGCATCCCCCCTGAATTGTTCGGCGTTGGCTCTGTCATCTCATCAGGCTCCGCCAGGATGGTTTATCCTATCATGTCGCCGGTGATTGATACAACTGGCGGCAGACCGATCCGGTGCTTCGGGTGCACACCAGGAGACCTACTCCACCAGCCTGGAAGTGGCCGCCTATTGCCGCAAGGCACACAAGCATGTGCTGGAGGCGATCCGGAACCGGAACGGCTCTCAGGCTTTCCGAAGCGGATGCGGCATTGCTTTCCGAAGCGGCTGGAAATAGGAATGATTGCCAACGACATGGCGCAAACGGCGGAGGAAACATATGCTTAAGATGTTGAGTTTGTTGAAGTGTGGCCGTACTGGCGACGACCAGTTTTTTTCTTTCAGTGCTGTGGCTCAGAACGCCCAGGCTCTGAGGGGGCCCGGCACAGCCTCCGGATGGCAAGAGCTGGTGCCAGTCGAAATGGGGGCCTGAGGACGAGATCGGGGCGGCGAACTGCTCACGCCCGAACGCGCGCTGGGGCGGTCAGGCTCGTCACCACGGGAAAAACCTACGCGCTCGGTGTGGAAACGAATTCCAAGACACCCGCCTTCGGCCCTCGCAGTTGGGCGCTCGTCATCAACCAGCCGGGGCAGACCGGTGGCGTCGGGCTCGGCAACACCAAGACCAACTATAACGACGACATCTACATGGGCTATGTCGGCACCGGTTCGCAGATCGACGGTCTGGGCCATATCGGCGTTGATAACGTCTACTACAACTGTAACAAGAACAGCGAATTCGTCCAGGCCAATGGGCTGAAGAAGCTCGGGATCGAGAAGGTCCCGCCGTTCGTCACGCGCGGCGTGATGCTCGATATGGCCGAGTATTTCGGCAAGCAGATGCTCGATGAAGGAACGGCGTTCAACCGTAAGGAGATCGACGAGGCGGCCCAGCAGGGTGTGGAGATCCGCAAGGGTGACGTCGTCCTTTTCCATACCGGCTGGCTGTCGCTCGTGGGAAAGGACGATAAGCGCTACATCTCCGGCGAGCCAGGTCTCGGCAAGGAAGGTGCGACGTATCTCGCGAGCAAGGAGGTCGTTGCGGTCGGGGCCGACACGTGGGGCTTGGAGGCCATCCCGTTCGAGCCGGGCGGCAACGTGTTCGAGGTTCACCAGATCCTGATCCCGCGCCATGGCGTCTACATTCTGGAGAACATGAACACGCAGGTGCTGGTCGAGGACGGCGTGACGGAGTTCATGTTCGTGCTCAGCACCGCCAAAATTACCGGCGGCGTTCAGTCAATCATTAGCCCATCGCTATCCGCTGAATAACAGTGGAGACTGTGCCGCACGCTCCGACATACGGCACAGTCTTGCCACGTGCCGGCTTGTAGGACAATTGACGGCATCGTCGGCGCGGGCCCAATCGGCGCGGTAGTCGGTTGCAGTCATGCGGTGGCGGGGCAGGAGGAAGAGGTTGTTGATTTGATCGTGGGCGGACAGGAAGCGCTGAGAGTCTGTTCGTAGACGTCAGGCGCTGATTTCCTGGGTCACAAGGCGCACCAGGCGGCGGGACAGGATGGAGATGAAGAGCGACGAGATGCCCCTCGGTCCGCTCGAATATGGTATGTCGATCCCGGTTTCAATCAGGCCCAAAACCAACTTCATTCCCATTCCCCAGCCGCTGAAACGTACGGCCGGTCATAGCCTGTCCAGCACAACTCCCCCATTCCCTTGACAGTCTCGTACCTGAACCGGACACAATGCGCGCCATAAAGCCTTCGGACGATGTCCGCACGCTTGGATTGGACTACTTCCTCAAGCCGGTCCGGAAGGACTCGTCGGCGCTTCTGCGGCAGCTTCCGCACGTTGAGCCGCCTGTTCCGCACGCTGGGCGGCACTTGTTGCCGAAGAGGGTGTTAAGCAGACAGTGGCAAGGTGAGTTTTGCCGCTGTTCGATTGACGTGGTAGGCGGCAAACAGTGCGATGGTGGCGTCGACCATCTCGAGCGCTTTCGACACAACGCAGGTCCGTCGGCGAAAGCGGGCAAACCAATGGCGCAACCGACTGTTGACCCGCTCAATCGCCACCGTTTCATCCTTGCCGATATAGTGCCGCCCAACCGGCAGGAGCGTGTCGTAAGGCCCATAATCGTCTGTACAGTACAGCGTGACGCTCCAGGGTTTCAGCCGCTCCAGCAACCGGTTCAACGTGGCGGCATCACGATTGCCACATTCCCAGTCGATGAGGCGTTGGCCAGAGCGATCAAAAGCCAGCCAGATCCACAGCTTGTTCTTTTTTTTTGAAGGAAATGCCAGAGTTCGTCCAGTTCCATTACGACCACGTTCTCGCCCGGATCCGGTTGAGGGCGCGGCGCGTGCGTTGCCGCATGAGCTCGGATCCAATTCAGGATCGACGGGGTTGAAACACCGAGTTGCTTGGCGATGGCATTCATCGACAGGCCCAAAGTATATAACAATACAGCGGTTTCTTTCTTCCACAGCGGCTCACCGCGCGGCGGCTTGAAGCTGGTTTGTCGACCGCAATCCTTACACTTCCATTTCGGCACACCATAAGCCGAACCATTCTTGATCAAATGCTGACCCTGGCAGTACGGGCAGATCTTGTCCATGGCGCTTCCCTGCGAAATTGGATGCGCTCTATATAGGCTGCCACTCGGCTCTTAAAACCCTCTGTTGCCCGATCGGATGCGGTCGTCGCACGATCGGCGGCAGTAGTGACCTGCTGCATGGAGGTACTATCCTGCTGGCTTACATGGGACTCCTCCCGTCCCGCACAACCAGCCAGGAGAGCAACAATGAAAAAACTCGAAGGAATTATTGAACGGTTCCAGGTAAGCATCACATTCACTCCCTATTTAACTTGTTCTGAAGGAGATCAATTATCGCTGATCGCAAGGTATGGGGTCAAAGGTGCACAGAGGTAGGGCCGTAAGGCTTTAGTCCATGACATGTACTACGGCAGCCTCCAGACGGCGGAAAAAGGGCCCTTCGATCGCTGCGCCACATTGCGAATGATATCTCCGGCTTCCTGGTTGGTGTCCTGGTCCACGGCGTCGATGCCCAGGATGCCGACAGCGCCGGAGAGCTGCTGAAGCGGATCAGGGATCTATACTGTTGGCTCAAGGCGATCTTGACCAACAGCATCTGCAACCGGTGCCGGTCCCGCTCGCCTGCCTTCCGCTCCAACTGATGCTGATCATCGTCCGCCCGACCGCCGGCACCTCAGACTTCGTCGTCGTGCCGCGCCGGTGGGTGGAGGGAAGAGCGCTCGGCCCGATAGCGGTGACTGCTCGAGAATAGCGAGCAACTCCGGAAACCTTCGAGGCGAAAGCCACACTCGCAGACTTCAACATCATGTCACATCACTTCGTTCACCCAAACCGAAAGCGCCTGCTCCCTCCCTGAATGTTGAAGCGGACAGTTATAAACGGCTTACCATAGATTTTCATATAATTTAGTAAAATTTATAATGCTTGAAGTTGGCCGTTCAACAGCGTGGCCAAACGAGCAGCGGAAACCAGCTACGGCTTCTAACCACCGCTCGTAGTGCTTGGCATAATTAATCTAAAATAAACTATGATTTTATGAGCCGATGATATGATACCCACTCCGCAAAATCTACTAGGTTAATTAAGCGTTAAGGTTTACAAAAGATCGCGTGGTCATCGTGTGCACCAAGACGAGGCGATATCAAACTGCCACTTTAGAATAAAATCCAAAAAGAAACGGCGGAGGCAGCCAGAATGCAGAATGATAATCTAAACAGATTAGCATTTGTTTTTTCTTGTGTTATTATGTTCTGCATGGCATCCACCATTACTACGACTAGCCTCGCGATGGATAAGGAGCGCACCGTCTGCACTGAATCATGCCTGGATGTCGTGCCGCCAGACCGGAACATACGCCAGACTGCACAAGTTCACAGCATTGCGGCATCGCAACAACACCGAGACACGGAGTGCCTCGCGCTGGTCGGCTTTGCGGAGGCTCGCGGTAGCGGCAGCCGAGCGATGGAAGCTGTCATGTGGGTCGTGCAAAACCGGCATATCGGCTCCGAGGGCAAGATGGACGTGTGCGCTGTGATTGCCCAGCGCGGTGCGTTTGAGGGTGTCACCAAGCCCCGGTTCCAGTCACAGCTTGTCGCTATCCGGCGGGGGCAACAACTGCCGCAGGTTCAAACCCGTGATGTGGTTGAGCAGCGAGCCCTTCGTAAGGCCGGTCAACTCGCCGCTGCCATCGTCTCCAGGGAGCGCACTCATGATCTGACCCGCGGTGCTACCCACTTTTACGCCCCGATCGCGCAACGCCAACTTAACCGTCAAATCCCGAACTGGGCCAAGGAGTATGTTCAGACTGCGTCAATCGGGGGGCATGCGTTCTTTCGGGAAAATTGATCAGGGCGTGTTGCCCCCGTCGCGGCCGGACTTCGTTGCGGTCGCAAAAGAATTGCACCGGCTTTGCAACGGGAAGATGGGCCCTGATCCGCGTTGGTGCACGGATGCCGTTGTTGCCCCTGCGGGCGGGATTCATAGGAAGCATGCCCCTTCCTGATCGCCCACAATCATGCCGCTTCAATGGCGGATGTGCTGGCCGGAGCCCCCAATGTCGGCAAGCCTACCCAAGAGCGCCACCTGCTTGCCGCCTTTAAACGAGCTGTGGAGAAGTAGCTGTCCTCGATCCGATCGAGGTTGATCCAGCCGGATCAGCCATATCCCCAGCCCATGTTCTTTCCATGCCTGCTTTCCATATAATCCTACCGGTTCTATGATGCTGTTGGCGAAATAGACGACCGGGACCAAAGTACTCGGAACTTGGTCGAGAATGGAAACCGACCGGCTAAGCCTTGTTACGGAAAGCGGGGGGTGCAACACGCTTTCGCGGCATTATGGTGCTGTAGCCAAAGGCCACCAGTTTCGCCTGATGGTCCAGATCCGGTATGATTTTCTCATCTTAAAGTAATCATGAGAAGATCGTGAGACCGAAGGTTGCGTTGTCAGCACCCGAGCCCGGACTGGCGGTTGGTCAGGCGGACTGCGTGGTTGCCGCCTTACTGGAGAAGCGCAGCGCTCTGGCTGCCGATCTGGCGGTCGCCGAGGACACGGTATCCTGGCTGCGTCGCCAGATCATGGCGCTCTCCGAGACCCTGCCCTGCTGGCGCTGTTCTCTGTTCTCCCTCATCACCCTCTGGGCCCATGATCTCGTTGGACGCGACCGCCTCGATCCCCGGTCCGCTGCCTGGTATCCCAAGCAACACCTGACTTTCGGTGACGCCCTCGGCGCCGTGCGCCGACAACTCTGGGCCGACGGGCTTTTTCAGGCTTCTGACCGATGCCGGGACACGGTAAAAGTCCCCGCTCCGCTCGCCGACCGCTTGCTCGACGCGGCATGCTTCCCGGCTTGAGCATTCCTACGCGGAAACAAAACCCCACCGGATTTGCGCAAAGTCGAGCTGAGAAGTAAACCGTTCTGTTCATGCGCACGGTCCGAATACGCCTGTTCTGTTCCGACACCTATGGCGTCTACCCGCTGGTGCTGGCGGTCGGCGGCCAGCAGCGGCATTGGACTGCCGCTCTGCGGCGGCGCTCCATCGTCGTCTTCAGGTCCCTCGCCATGCCTCTCGCGCATCCAAAGGATGCGCTGCCGGCCCGACAGCGGCGGCTTGCCGCCGTGAAAGGGATCGAGCGAGGGTTGCCCTGTTTGCCCATCTGCACGTCAACAGGAAGGCTGCTCCTGAGATGTACAGGCTGTCCATTCAGACCGGCAGGTCCTTCGCAATCAGCTGAAAAAGCAAAATCAGGCCGTGAAACCCTCTCCGGCAAACCCGGAGCGGTTCAGGCCCTTTCTGTATTTCAGGACAACTGGCAACAGTACGGGTAGACTCAACCCGCGAAACTTTGACAGCCTCCAAAGTGCGCCGCCCGGACGATGCGGCTGTTGTCTTCGTAGGGGCCAGCATCCGGTCCCTGCCACATCCATTCGTGATCGCGCAAGGAGCCGTGATGCCGCAGCTGGTCAAGGGAGAGTGGGTCAAGGGCGACATCGCCGCAAGCGAGATCAGGGACGGCGCGTTCCAGCGTGAGCCGACCCGGTTCCGCACCTGGATCACGCCGGACGGCGAGCCGGACGCCGAGGGGCGGCCGACGCTGCCTGCCGAAGCGGGGCGGTATCATCTTTACGTCTCATACCTGTGCCCGTGGGCGTCGCGCACCCTGATCTTCCGCGCCCTGAAGGGGCTGGACGACCTGATCGGCGTGTCCGTCGCGGATCCGGTGATCGGCGCGGACGGCTGGGTCTATGCGACCGAGCAGGACGGCGGCGAGGGCGTCGGGCGCTTCCGGCACCACTACCGGCTCTACACCGCGACCGACCCGGCCTACACGGGCAAGGTCTCGGTCCCGGTGCTGTGGGACATGAGGGAGACGCCGCATCGTCAACAACGAGTCGGCCGACATCATCCGCATGCTCAACAGCGCCTTCGACCGGCTGACCGGCAACACGCTCGACCTTTATCCCGAGCATCTGCGGGCTGAGATCGACGCGTGGAACGACCTGGTCTACGGCACCGTCAACAATGGGGTGTACCGCTGCGGCTTCGCCAAGTCGCAGGCCCGCTACGACGAAGCATTCGACACCCTGTTCGCCACCCTGGATCGGCTGGAGGAGCGTCTGGCGGTCAGCCGGTACCTGGCCGGGGCGTGGCTGACCGAGGCGGACTGGCGCCTGTTCGTGACCCTGGTGCGCTTTGACACCGCCTACCACGGCGCCTTCAAGTGCAATCTGCGGCGCATCGACGACTACCCGCAGCTTTCGAACTACCTGCGCGAACTCTACCAGTGGCCCGGCATCCGGGACACGGTGAACCTGGAGCACATCAAGATCGGCTACTACACGAACCCGGCGATCAACCCGACCCTGATCATACCCAAGGGACCCGTGCTCGACCTTGACCGCCCCCACGACCGCGACCGGCTGCCCGGCAAGGGCATCTGGCGGCGAGCTTGACGGAGCCGTCAAGCGCATGACAGTGCCAGCAGGAGGTTTTCCATGACCGATACGTCCCAACCCGTCCGCCTTCTCGGCATTTCCGGCAGCATTCGCGGCCAGTCCTACTGCACGGCCGTGCTGCGGTCGCTCCAGGAAAGTCTGACCGGCAGGGCGGACCTGACGCTCTTTCCCCTCAACGACATCCCGCCCTACGACCCGGACCTCGACAGCGAGAATACGCCGCCATCAGCCCGGGACATGCGCCAGGCGATCATGGAAAGTGACGGCCTGATCGTCATCTCGCCCGAATACAACTACGGCATGTCGGGAGTGCTGAAGAACGCGCTCGACTGGGCCTCGCGCCCGGCGATGCGATCGCCGGTCAAGGGCAAGCCGATCCTCCTCATGACGGCGTCGCCGGCCTTCACCGGCGGCGTGCGCGCCCAGCATGAGATGCGGGAAACTCTATCCAGCATGCTCGGGCGCGTCATCGCCCGGCCGCAGGTGGTGATCGCCGGCGTGCACGAGAAGGTCAAGGATGGCCGCCTCGCAGACCCGGATGCTCTGATCTTCGCCTTGGGCGCCGTGGACGATCTCCTCGCGGAAATCCGCCTCCTCCGCAGGGCGCAAGCCACCTGAGGGTCAGAGTTTGTTCGCGTGCACCGGCTGGATCGCGCCAGCTTCGCCTGGCGCACGCGAACAGACTCTGATGGTCTAACGGGGCGTTACGGCTCTCCCTTTATCACGATGGTGCGCTTTCCAGTCACCTGGACCGTCCCGTTTAACTCGTCCGCATGGCGGCGGAAGGCGGCCTCGAGATCGTCCCGCTCGAGCGCCAGGAACAGACTGCGCAGCGTGTTCACCGCCGGTGCCCGGCGCAAGCAGGCGCCGAAGGCGATGTTCAGGCGGTCGCGCTGAACGGCGATGAAGGTGATGATCTTCTGGTAGGAGGTCGCCCCTGCGAGAACCGCGAGAACTGAGAACAGCAGCAGATGGCTCAGGCTATAGCGCTGCCCCTGCGGGCGGCGTGGATCGTGGCTTCCTTCGAGCGCGGCAAGCAGCGAACCATACGGCATCAGGGCGACCTCCATCAATTACGGACGCCACTTCAACAGATCCGTTACCGTACGTTGCGGGCACTCACGCTCGGCAGGATAGGCTCAGGTCGCCGTAGCAGAACTGCATGGCCTTGGACAGCCCGGAACGCCGACATTCCTCAGTTGTTCTTGTGCTGAGCGGTATGTCTGACATGTCGTTGATGCCGTGTTGATAATAAAAAACAGCTTACAAGGGCGACCATTATGCGAGCTTTCAGGTCCGCTTCCTGCTTTTACGCCTTGCTCGCCTGCTGGTTTGTCCTCTGTGCCACATCAGCCTCAGCTCAGGCTCCTCCGCAAGCGCCAATGCCGGTCAGCGTGGCAGCGCCCGTCCGGCAGACGATTACCGATACGGCGGAGTTCACTGGCCGTTTCGAGGCATCAGGCCTCGTCGAGGTCCGGCCGCAGGTCAGCGGCACGCTGGAGAGCGTTCATTTCAACGAAGGCTCTCTCGTCAGGATCGGCGACCTGCTTTTCGTCATCGATCCGCGCACCTACCAGGCGAATGTCGATGAAGTCCGTGCGCAGCTCGAGGTCGCGCGCACGCGCGCCGATCTGGCGAGGTCCGAGCTCACCAGAGGCCAGGAGTTGCGGCAGGGCGGCAACATCGCAGCCTCGACCCTCCAGGAGCGTCAGCAGGCGTTCCTGGAGGCGCAGGCCAATATTCAGGCGGCGCAGGCGGCTCTCAACGTGGCCGAGCTGAACCTGAGCTTCACCAGGATAGAGGCGCCGATCTCCGGACGGATCGGGCGCAAGCTCGTCACGGAAGGCAACCTGATCGCGGCGGGGGCGAATTCCCAGGCGCTGACATCTATCGCCGCCGTAGACCCCATTCACTTCTACTTCAGCGTCGATGAGCAGTCCTTCCTCAAGTACAAGCGGACGGTGGAGTCGAACCCTGGCCAGAAAGCGGAAGGGCCGATTATGGTCAAATTGGCGGTGTCGGATGAGACCGATTTCACCCATGACGCCTATATCGATTTCGCCGACAACAGGCTCGACGCACAGAGCGGCACTATGCTGCTGCGCGCCGTGATGCTCAATCCGAATGGGTTTCTGACACCTGGATTGTTTGGGCGGGTTCAGGTTGATATCGGCCCTCCCTACGAGGCGCTGCTTGTTCCAGACGTCGCCATCCAGTCCGATCAGACGCGCAAAGTCGTCATGACGGTCAATGCCGAGAACACGGTGGTGCCGAAGCCGGTTGAACTCGGCGACATGCATGGACCCTTGCGGGTGATCCGGAGCGGCCTGACGGCCGAGGACAAGGTGGTCGTCAACGGCCTGATGCGCGCCCGGCCCGGATCGAAGGTCACGCCAGAGGTCATGGACCTGACCAAACCGCGAGACGGAACTTCCCAGGAGCAGGACGCCGCCCTGCCCACACAAGCGAAGTGAGATCGCACCATGGGGTTCGGACATTTCTTTGTTGATCGGCCGATCTTCGCTTCGGTGATCTCGATCGTTCTGATGATCGTCGGCGGCGTTGCCCTGCTGGCCCTGCCGATCGCCCAATATCCGGACATCGCCCCGCCGACGATCGTTGTCGCGGCGACTTATCCGGGCGCCAATGCCGAGACGATCGCCGAGACGGTTGCCGCTCCGATCGAGCAGGAGATCAACGGCGTCGAGGGCATGATCTACATGACGTCGCAGGCGACCGGCGACGGCGCGCTGTCGATCACCGTCACCTTCGCGCCGGGGACCGATCTCGACAACGCGCAGGTGCAGGTGCAGAACCGGGTGGCCCAGGCCGAGCCTCGCCTGCCGGAAGAAGTGACCCGCAACGGGGTGGTCGTCAACAAGCGATCGAGCGACTTCCTGATGCTCGTCAACCTGACGTCGCCCGACGCCTCGCGCGACGCGATCTACCTGTCGAACTACGCCTCGGTCAATCTGGTCGATGCGCTGAAGCGGATCAGCGGAGTGGGCGACATCCGGATCTTCGGTGAGCGCGAGCTGTCGCTCCGGGTCTGGCTCGATCCCAACCGTCTCGCGTCGTACAGCCTGGCCGCCGGCGACGTGATCGAGGCGCTGCAGGCTCAGAATGTCCAGGTCTCGGGCGGTGCGCTCGGCCAGCCTCCGGCGCCCGCGGGCACCACCAAACAGATTACCGTCACCACCCAGGGCCGCTTCCAGACCGAGGAGCAGTTCCGGGACGTCATCGTCCGGGCGACGCCGGATGGAAGGCTCCTGCGGGTGAGCGACATCGCCCGCGTCGAACTGGGGGCCCAGCAGTACAGCACAAACTCCTATCTCGACGGTCACGAAACGGTCGGCATCGGGATTCAGCAGCGGCCGGGCACCAACGCCCTGTCCGCCGCCGCGGGCGTGCAGACGGAAATGGAGCGGCTGAGGGCGGCGTTTCCACCCGGCATCCAGTACCAGATCGCCTACAATCCGACGCAGTTCGTGGCAGCCTCCATCGAAGCCGTCCAGCACACGATCTACGAGGCCGTCCTGCTGGTCGTCCTCGTAGTCTTCATCTTTCTGCAGTCCTGGCGCGCCGCGATCATTCCGGTCGCAGCGATCCCCGTGTCGCTGATCGCGACCTTCGCCGTCATGTCGGCCTTCGGCTTCACGCTGAACATGCTGACCCTGTTCGGCCTGATCCTGGCGATCGGCATCGTCGTCGATGACGCGATCGTCGTGGTCGAGAATGTCGAGCGCAACATAGCAAATGGTCTGACGCCGCGGGAAGCGGCGCACAAGACCATGGACGAGGTCGGCACCGCCGTTGTCGCCATCGCTCTCGTGCTCTGCGCGGTGTTCGTGCCCACCGCGTTCATCCCCGGCATATCGGGCGTCTTCTACCAGCAGTTCGCGCTGACCATCGCCACCTCGACCGTCGTCTCCGCCATCGTCTCGCTTACCCTGTCACCCGCTCTCGCGGCGATCCTCCTGAAGCCGCACGACAAGCATGGCCGGCGCGGTATCGGCCGGCGGCTTGGGGACTGGTTTAACCGCGGCTTCGACCGCGTGACGCACAGCTACAGCCGTACCGTCGGCTGGGTCATCGGCCACAGGGCGGTGTTTCTGCTCGTCTACGCCGGGCTGCTCGCGGCGACCGTTTACGCGTTCGGGACCGTGCCGGGCGGCTTCATCCCGCAGTCCGACCAGGGCTACTCGATCGTCGCGGTTCAGCTGCCCGAGGGCGCCTCGCTCGAGCGCACCGACGCGGTGGTGCAGAGAGCGGCCGAGGCGGCCCGCGGCGTTCCGGGGGTGGCCCACACCGTTGGAATCGCCGGCTTCTCGGGAGCTTCCTTCAGTGCCGCCTCGAACGCCGGCGCCATCTTCGTCATCTTCGCACCGTTCGAGGAGCGGACCGGGCAAAACCAGGACGCCGCAACGGTGATCGGCGAAATCCAGAAACGGCTGTTCGGCATCCAGGAAGCGTTCTCGATCGCCATTCTTCCCCCGCCGGTTCCGGGTATCGGACAGGGCGGCGGGTTCAGGATGCAGGTGCAGGACCGTGGGGGGCGGGGTTTTGTCGCTCTCGAGAGTGCTGTGCAGCAACTGATAGCGCGCGCCGCGACCACGCCCGAGGTTACCGGCGTCTTCACGACCTTCAACACGCGTGCACCACAGGTCTACCTCGATGTCAATCGCACGGTTGCGCAGCAGCTCAATGTGCCGATCAGTTCCATCTTCGAGGCCCTGCAGGTGCTGGTCGGGTCGGCCTACGTGAATGACTTTACGGCGCTGGGCCGCTCTTTCCAGGTCACGGCTCAGGCCGATGCGGCATTCCGTGTCAAGATCGACGACCTTCTGCAGTTCAAGGTGCGGTCCACCAACGGCGCGCTGGTTCCGCTCGGCACACTGATCAGGGTCACCGACACGACCGGGCCCTTCACGGTGAACCGTCACAATCTTTACCCCTCGATCCCGGTTCAGGGAACGGCGTCTCCCGGCATCTCGACCGCCCAGGCCATCACGGTGATGGAACAGCTCGCGGCGGAGGTGCTGCCGCCGGATGTCGGCTTCGAATGGGTCGATATCGCCTTCCAGGAAAAACAGGCAGGCAATACGATTATCTATGTGTTCGCGCTGGCGGTTCTGTTCGTCTTCCTGTTCCTGTCGGCGCAGTACGAGAGCTGGGCGCTCCCACTTGGCGATCATCCTGATCACGCCGCTGTCTGTTCTGGCAGCGCTGGTCGGCGTGATGCTGAAGGGATCCGACAACAACATCCTGACCCAGATCGGCTTCATCGTGCTGATCGGCCTCGCCGCCAAGAACGCCATTCTGATCGTCGAGTTCGCCCGTCAGCGGGAGGAGCATGGGGAGGACCCCGTGCGGGCCGCGATCGACGCCGCGCATGACCGCCTCCGCCCCATCATCATGACCTCGCTGGCATTTTCGCTGGGCGTGGTGCCGCTTGCCATCGCCACCGGGCCGGGGGCCGAGTTGAGACAGGCGATCGGTGTGGCCGTGCTTGCCGGCATGGTCGGCGTGACGCTGCTGGGGCTGTTCCTCACTCCGGTATTCTACGTCACCATCCGGGAAGTTCTGCGGCGCTTTCAGCACCGTAGAGCCCCGGCCGACACAGGCTCGACGAGGCTCGTTGAAACCCCGGCGGACTGATGCCAAGGGCCGACGAGATTGACCGGCGCTCGCAGGTGTTGGGCCACGGCCCAACCTACGGGGCTCCTGCTTCGTAGGTTGGGCCGTGGCCCAACGACAGCGCTCCCGACCGGTCAACGTCTTCGGCACTTGGTATGATTCCGAAAAGGGGTATGGCACAGGAGCCATTCCGTAAACCCGAGACTTTAGCTCCGTTTGACGGTTTTGTTTTCAACACATTCAATGCGGTTCTTTGTATCGACTGCCGCATCCTAAACAGCCCGTCAGGATAACCTGTCTAGCAATGGGACACGGCATACAGGCTTTGTTTCCTAATGAAAATTAAAAAGAAAATGGGGGAAGCGCTGTGCATACATCGGCGATCACATCGGAGCAGGAACACAGGCTCCATGAAACGGAACATGTTTATTCCAAGGTAACGTGGAGACTTGTTCCTCTTCTGTTCATCTGTTACGTCATCTCTTATCTGGATAGAATTAATGTCGGCTTCGCTCAGCTTCAAATGAAGTCCGAGCTGGGCTTCAGCGATACCGTATACGGATTTGGCGCCGGAATATTCTTTGTCGGTTATTTTCTGTTCGAGGTGCCGAGCAACCTGATCCTTGAGAAGATCGGGGCCAGATTGACCTTGTTCCGGATCATGTTCGTCTGGGGTCTGCTGTCGGCCGGCATGGCGTTCGTTTCCGGTCCGATAGTATTCTATGTCATTCGTTTCCTGCTTGGCGTCTTCGAGGCCGGCTTCTTTCCCGGTGTCATCCTGTATCTGACCTACTGGTATCCCGGCTCCCGGAGAGCGCGGATCATCGCCATGTTCATGAGCGGGATCGCGATTGCCGGCGTTCTCGGCGGACCGATTTCCGGCTGGATCATGAACGACATGGCCGGTGTCGCCGGTTTGTCGGGCTGGCAATGGATGTTCATCCTCGAAGGCTTGCCGGCCACATTTCTTGGCATCTTCGTGTTCTTCTATCTGGACGACCGGCCGGAGGACGCGAAATGGCTGGGCCGGGAGGAGAAGGCTATCTTCGCCACCATCTCGATCTGGAACGGGCCGACGATCCCATGCCCCACCATGGTCAGGCCAAGCGTCACTCGGCCTGGGAGGCGTTCAAGGACCCGAAAGTCTATGTGCTCTCCTTCTGCCTATTTCTGTTTCATCTGCGGCGTTTACGTCATCAGCTTCTGGCTGCCGACTTTCATCAAGGAAATGGGCGTTCAGAACCCTCTGCATGTCGGTCTGCTGTCGTTATTCCCTACGGCATCACCGCTGTCGGGATGGTCCTGATCGGCCGCCATTCGGACTTGAAACTGGAACGCCGCTGGCACTGCGCGATCCCGGCCTTCATAGGCGCCTTTGGGCTTGGTCGCCATGGTGCACATGCCGGCCGACAACATCCCCCTCGGCCTGGTGTTCCTGACCATCGCCTCGCTGGGCATCATCACCACGATGCCGATCTTCTGGGCCATCCCGACGGCCTATCTGCGGGACTCCGCCGCCGCCGGCGGCATCGCCTTCATCAACAGCCTCGGCCTCACCGGTGGCTTCATCAGTCCGTTCCTCCTGGGATGGATCAAGACGACCACCGGCAGCCTGTCCCTGGGGCTCTATATCATGGCCGGCGTCATGGTCGCCGGTGGCTTGACCTTGCTCCTCGCCGTTCCGGCGAACCTCCTTCACGAGCATTCGGAGGCGGAGTGAGCGGAATCCCTCAAGTGGAGGAAACGGAATTGGGCAAGAATGTGAAGCGATGTCGATATCTTCGAGCGCGAGCTTGACCGGAACGCCGCCAACTTCGTGCCGCTCTCTCCGCTTAGTTTTCTGAAGCGGGCGGCCGATATCTACCCGGACAAGATAGCGGTGATCCACGGCGACCGGCGTCACACTTACCGCGAGTTCTACGGGCGCTGCCGCCGGCTCGCCTCGGCGCTGGCGCAGCGCGGCGTCGGCATCGGCGATACGGTCGCGGTGATAGCTCCCAATGTGCCGGAATTGCTGGAGGCGCATTACGGCGTGCCCATGCTGGGAGCCGTTCTGAACGCCATCAACACCCGTCTCGACGCGGAAGCCGTCGCCTTCGTCCTCCAGCATGGCGAGGCGAAGGTCGTGATCACCGATAAGGAGCTGTCGGGCATTGTCGGCGGCGCGCTCCACCTGCTTGAGAAACGGCCGCTGGTCATCGATATCGACGATCCCATGGCCGGCGGCGGCGCCCTGCTGGGCGAGACCGACTATGAGGCTTTCCTGCGGACCGGGGACCCGGACTTCGCCTGGCGATTGCCCGAGGACGAGTGGCAGGCGATCGCCCTCAACTACACCTCAGGGACGGCGGGCAATCCCAAGGGCGTGGTCTACAGCCATCGCGGAGCCTATCTCAACGCGCTCGGCAATACGCTGGCGTTCGGGGTCGATCGGCAGTCGGTCTATCTCTGGACCCTGCCCATGTTCCATTGCAGCGGCTGGAGCTATCCCTGGGCGATGTCGGCGGTAGCCGGTACCCATGTCTGCCTGCGCAAAGTCGATCCGGTCGTCATCTACCCGCTGATCGCCGAGCACAAGGTCACCCATCTGTGCGCGGCGCCCATCGTCCTCAACATGCTGGCCAACGCGCCGGATTCCGTGAAAATCCGTTTCGACCATGTCGTCGAGGTCGCAACCGGCGGGGCGGCGCCGCCCAGCGCCATCATCGAGGCGATGGAACGCGACGGCTTCCGCGTCACCCACCTGTACGGGCTGACGGAGAGCTATGGTCCTTCGCTCATGTGCGCCTGGCAGGATGCCTGGGCTGGGCTGCGACCTCGGCGCCAGGGCCGAGAAGATGGCGCGGCAGGGCGTGCGGCTCGTCACGCAGGAAGACGCTGTCGTGGCCGACCCGGAGACTCTGCAGGCGGTTCCGCCCGACGGACAGACCATGGGCGAGATCCTGCTGCGCGGCAACACCATCATGAAGGGATATCTCAAGAACCCGTCCGCCACCGCCGAGGCTTTCGCGAACGGCTGGTTCCATACAGGCGACTTGGCCGTGCGGCATCCCGACGGATATATCGAAGTCAAGGACCGATCCAAGGACATCATCATCTCGGGCGGCGAAAACATCTCCAGCCTTGAGGTCGAGGAAGTGCTTTACCGTCACCCCAAAGTGATGGAGGCGGCGGTGGTGGCGAGGCCGGACGAGAAATGGGGCGAGACGCCGTGTGCGTTCGTTGCCCTCAAGGACGATGTCGAGAACCCCTCGGTGGAGGAGATCGTCGAATGGTGCCGCCAGCATATGGCGCGGTACAAAGTGCCCAAGACCATTATATTCGGCGAGCTGCCTAAGACCTCCACCGGCAAAATCCAGAAAAATATCCTGCGCGACCGTATCCGCGCACAATGACCAAGCAACGGTTCGCGAGGGGGGGGGGGGAACTGACCATGACCACATACAGCGGGCCTTTCAATCTTTCCGCCCGAACGGCGCTGGTGACCGGCGCCTCCAGCGGCCTTGGCCGCCATTTCGCCGGCGTGCTGGCGCAGGCCGGCGTCAGGGTGGCGCTCGCGGCGCGGCGTACCGGCAGCCTTGAGGAAGTGCGGGCCGCCATCGCCGGGGCAGGCGGTACCGCCGTCGTGGTCGAGTTGGACGTTACCGACGCCGCTTCGGTCAGGCGCGCGGTCGCCGAGGCGGCGGATGCCTTGGGCGGGCTGGATATCCTGATCAACAATGCGGGCGTCACGGCGAGCGCGTCGTTCCTCGACATGGACGAGGACGCCTGGGACCGGGTGGTGGACACCAACCTCAAGGGCTGCTTCCTGGTCGCTCAGGAAGCGGCGCGGCGCATGCGCGACGGCGGCAAGGGCGGTTCGATCGTCAATGTCGCCTCGATCCTGGGGATGCGCGTTGCCGGGCACGTGGCGTCCTATGTCGCGTCCAAGGGCGGTCTGGTCCACCTGACCAAGGCGATGGCGCTGGAACTGGCGCGCCACAACATCCGGGTCAACGCGCTGTGTCCGGGCTATCTGGAGACCGAGTTGAACCAGGATTTCTTCGCGTCGGATGCGGGCAAGGCGCTGATCAGGCGCATTCCCCAGCGCCGGCTGGGCCGGCTGGAGGAGCTGGACGGGCCTTTGCTGCTGCTGTGCTCCGACGCCGGTTCATACATGACGGGCTCGGTGATCGCCGTGGACGGCGGTCATCTCGTGAGTTCGCTTTAATCGAGGAGGTGCTTCGCGATGGACTTTTCCCTGTCGCCCGAGATCGAGGATTACCGCCAGCGGGTCCGCTCCTTCGTCGAGCGCGAGATCCTGCCGGTGGAGGCGGACCGCGCCAACTGGGACGAGCACGAGAACATCGGCGCGGCCGCGCTGGAGCGGTTGCGCGCCAAGGCGAAGGCCGAAGGGCTGTGGTCGCTTCAGATGCCGAAGGAGCGGGGCGGGCAGGGCTTGCCGCTGGTCGGCATGGCCGCCTGCTACGAGGAGATGAACCGGTCGATCTTCGGGCCGGTCTGCTTCAACTCGGCGGCGCCCGACGACGGCAACATGATGGTGCTGAACAAGATCGGGACCCCAGCGCAGAAGGAGCGCTGGCTTCAGCCGATCATCGACGGCAAGGTCCGCAGCGCCTTCGCGATGACCGAGCCGCATCCGGGCGGCGGGTCGGACCCGTCGATGATGAAGACGGTGGCGGAGCGGAAGGGCGACCGCTGGGTGATCAATGGCCGCAAATGGTACATCACGGGGGCCGGGGAGGCGCAGCACTTCATCCTGATCGCGCGCACCTCCGACGATGCGCGGAAGGGGCTGACGGCCTTCCTGTTCGACAAGGACCAGCCGGGCTGGGAGATCGTCCGCCGCATCCCGATCATGGGGCCGGAGGAACACGGCGGTCACTGCGAGCTGATCTTCAACGGGCTGGAGATCCCGGACGAGAACGTCCTGATGAACATCGGCGACGGGCTGAAGGTGACGCAGATCCGGCTGGGGCCGGCGCGGCTGACCCACTGCATGCGCTGGACCGGGCTTGCCAAGCGCAGCCTGGAGATCGCCGGCGAGTATGTGAAGGAGCGGGACAGCTTCGGCACCAAGCTGGCCGAACATGAAGGCGTGCAGTGGCTGCTGGGCGAGGCGGCGATGCAGATCGAGATCGGCCGGCTGCTGGTGATGAAGGCGGCGGTCGAGCTGGACCGGGGCGGCTTCGCGCGCAAGGAAGTGTCGATGGCCAAGGTCCAGGTGGCCGATACGCTGTTCAAGGCGGTGGATACCGCGATCCAGCTTTGCGGGGCGCGGGGCTATTCCAAGGACACGGTGCTGGAGTGGATCTACCGCTATGCCCGGCAGGCCAAGCTGGTGGATGGCGCGTCGGAGGTTCACAAGATGGTGCTGAGCCGGTCCTACCTGAGCGAGGGCGACCGCTTCTGGAGCTGGTCGTGACGGCGGGCGGAGCGGGGGCCGAGGGCCGGCTGCTCGATGAGAACCGGCTGCCCCGGCTGGAGGCTTGGCTGGCCGAGAAGGCCGGCGCCGACCGGGTGACGGTGGTGGACGAGGGGCCGTTGAGCGGCGGGGCCATCTCGCTGAACCTCGCGGTGACGCTGGAGATCGAGGGCGGCGCGGCTGGCCGGGCGCCATGAGGCGGTGCTTCGCACCGGCTCCGCCAGCGGTGTTTCGGCGAGCCTGGGCAAGGCTCAGGAGGGGACGGTGCTGCGCGCGGCGTTTGCCGCCGGGGCTTGTGTGCCCGAACCGCTGTTCATCAGCGATGCCGGCGGCGGGGACGATGCGCTGCTGGGAGCGCCCTTCTACATCATGCGCCGGGCGCGGGGAGTGGCTGCGGGCCGCAAGGTGGTCAAGTCGGATGAGCCGCAGCGGGAACTGGCGCGCGAGCTGGGCCGGCAGCTTGGCCTGATCCACTCGATCAAGCCTGGGGCGGCGGAGCTTGGCTTTCTTCCGCTGCCGGAGCCGTCGCCGGCCTTGCAGTGCGAGCGCGACTACCGGGCGTGGATGGGGCGGTTTGCCGGGACCGATCCTGTGCTGGCGTATGGATTGCGCTGGCTGACGCTGCATGCTCCGCCTGCGGGCGAACTGGTGCTGTGCCACCGGGATTACCGCACCGGCAACTACATGGTCGATCAGGGGCGGCTTACCGCGATCATCGACTGGGAGTTCGCCGGCTGGTCCGATCCGATGGAGGATCTGGCGTGGTTCTGCGCCGCGTCGTGGCGGTTCGGGCAGGCGGGCCGGGAGGCCGGGGGGCTGGCGGACCGGGCCGACTTCTACGCGGGCTATGAGGAAACGGCGGGGCGCCGGGTCGATGAGGATGCCGTCGCTTATTGGGAGACGGCGGCCTACCTGCGCTGGGCGGCGGTGGCGATCCAGCAGGGGATGCGCCATACCTCCGGCACCGAACCGTCGATCGAACTGGCGCTGACCGGCCGGATGCTGCCGGAGATCGAACAGGATCTGCTGCGGCATCTGGATTGCCTGGCCGGACGCACTCTTTTCGGGAGGACCGCATGATCAACGACGAACCCGATGCGCGCGGGCTGGTGGCGATCGCGCTCCAGACCTTCCGGGACTCCATCCTGCCCGCCGTGCCGGCGGAGCGGCGCTTTGAAGCGCTGATGATCGCCAACGCGCTGAGCATCGCGGAACGCGAGTTGGCGGCGGAGCCGGAACCGGCGCTGGCGGCCGCCATCGGCGGGTTGATCGGGGAAAGCGGCGATCTGGAAACCCTGGCCCGCGTCTGTGCGCGGCCATCGATGCGGGCGCTTTCGACGCGCCGGAACGTCAGGCGGATCTGCGCAAGGTGCTGTGGGAGCTGACGCGGGCGCGACTCGCCGTATCGAACCCGAGGCTGCTTGATCCGGCTCGGCCGGGGCGGCTTGACGCCCGCTCCGCGGCGCGGTTCAGTGCTTGGAGGGTTCGAACACGGCATCCAGGCTGGGAGCATCGAGCACGGCATCGGTCCAACGGTCGAGATCGTCGATCCCGGCCGCATGGATACGGTCGATGATGGCGTCGGGAACGGCGCCGTACCGCTTGCGGAGGAGGCGCAGCAGCGTCTCGGCCCGGCCACGGGCTTCGCCTCTGGCCTCGCCCTCGAGCACGCCCTTCTCGAAGATGTCGTTGAGGACGGGGTGATCCTTGATGTCGAACGTTATGTTACCCATTGCTTCCACCTCTTCCACGACCGCCGGAACGGCCCGGCGCAATTGAGCGAGAATTACCAGACGGGCCGTCGCGTCGCTCCGCGCGGCGGGGTCGAGTTCCGCGATGCGCGCCAGGATTCGCCGGATGTTCTGGCGAGTATTGCCGTTCCGGCACAGGATTGCCAGCACCGCGTCGTCGGGCGACGGGCTGTCCAGCAGCGGCGCCGGATCGATGTCCGAGATGTAGACCAGTTCGAAGCTGAAGCTCAGGTTCGGATGGTCGATGCTGGTCGCCATCCGGCTCGGCTTCTCGCCCAGGAAGATCACCATCTGGACGACCGGCACGCCGCCGTACTGGTCGCCGAACACGCTGTAGTAGTCGAGCATCCGCCACTCGAGCCTTTGAATCCCCTGGGCCTGAAGCTCGCAGTGGAAAAGGCTTCTGTCGGTGAGTTCCGCCAGCAGATCGGGCCGGCGCTCCTTGACCGTGGAGAAGTCGGTGTTCAGGAACCGGGCGATCGGAGACCCGACCAGCAGCCCGAGCAGGGCCGGCATTCCCCGCCACAACAGATCCTTGATCGCGGCGTCGAACTTGCCCGCCATCTTCCACCGGCCTTCATGCATGCACCTGGGAATGATGTGCGTGGTGATTACTCCTTTCGACAAATGGCGGCCATGTGGCGGGGTGTCGCGCATCATCGAGCTGAAATCACTCCTTCGGCTAAGCGGACGGCCCGGAATCGAGCGGGCGCCGTGGCGGGCGTCCCACTCGTCCTGGACCTGCTGGAGGATCTGCATCGCGGGCAGGACGGATGGGCCGGACGCGCGGGGCGGGCGGTTTTCGCGGACGGCGTCGAGGAAGTCCAGGGTGACGCGGGTGCAGTTCTGCTGCTCGGTTTCGATCTCGGCCGTTCCTGCCGATGTCTTCAGCGTGCCGGACAGTATGTCGTAGAAGTAGGTGTCCTTGTCGGTCACGATCAGCTTGTCGTAGAAGCGGTATGCCGCGTGGTAGGAGCCGTGGACGAGCAGGGACTGGTCGGCTTCGGTTTCCACCATGACGATGCATTCCATCGGGATGCCGGTCGTGGGGTGCAGTTCGCCCAGGTAGCTCTGGACGCGCCGGATCGGCGCGCCGTCGAACAGGTACATGCCGAGATCGACGAAGTGGCAGAAGTGATGCCACAGGATGTTGTCGGTCCAGCTTCGCTGGTAGCCGGTGGCGCCGATGTTGATCAGGCGCTTGATGAAGAAGCGGCCCGGCTATGTGGCGGATCTTCTCCTCGCCGGCGCGGGTGCGGGCCAGCAGCGCTTCGCGTTCCCGGCGGAAGCGCATGGGATGGGAGAGGCCGTAGATCTTGCCGCTCTTCTCACCGGCCGCGACGACGCGCTTGGCGCCGCCGAGGCTCATGGCGATCGGGATTTCGATCAGGGTGTGCTTGCCGGCTTCCAGGCACTTGATCGCCTGTTCCTCGTGCAGGTCGCTCGGCGTGCCCAGGATCACGATGTCGATTTCCGGGTCCGCCAGAGCTTCGTCGAGCGATACCGACCACTTGCGGTAGCCGTAGCGCTCGGCGAACTCCTTGGCGCCCTCGGGATTGCGGCCGACGATGGTGTGCAAAACCGCATCGGTCCGCTTCAGCGCCTCGGTGTGCCAAACGCCCATCATGCCGTAGCCGACCATGCAGATATTCATCGTCATTCTCCCTTCCAATCCTTCGGGTTTTCTTCAGTCGCTCAGCGCATGGTCGGCATGACGAAGTCGGCGCCGGCGCGGATGCCGGTCGGCCAGCGCGAGGTGATGGTCTTCAGCTTGGTGTAGAAGCGGACGCCCTCGGGGCCGTGCATGTGGTGGTCGCCGAACAGCGAGGCCTTCCAGCCGCCGAAGCTGTGGAACGCCATCGGCACCGGGATCGGCACGTTGATGCCGACCATGCCGACCTGGATCTGGTGCGCGAACTCGCGCGCCGCGTCGCCGTCGCGGGTGAAGATGGCGGTGCCGTTGCCGAACTCGTGCTCGTTGATCATGCGCGCGGCGGTCTCGTAGTCCGGCGAGCGCACCACGCGACAGCACCGGGCCGAAGATCTCCTCCTTGTAGATCGTCATGTCGGTGGTGACGTTGTCGAACAGCGTGCCGCCGAGGAAGTAGCCGTTCTCGTAGCCCTGCATGCGGAAGCCGCGGCCGTCGACCACGAGCTTGGCGCCTTCGCGCTCGCCCTGGTCGATATAGCCGCGCACCTTGGCGAGGTGCTGCGCCGGTGACCAGCGGACCCATCTCGGCCTCGGGATCGGTGCCGGGACCGATCTTCAGGCCGCGGATCTTCGGCTCCAGCCGCTCGATCAGGGCGTCGGCGGTCTTCTCGCCGATCGGCACCGCGACCGAGATCGCCATGCAGCGCTCGCCGGCCGAGCCGTAGGCCGCCCCCATCAGCGCGTCCACCGCCTGATCCAGGTCGGCGTCGGGCATGACGATCATGTGGTTCTTGGCGCCGCCCAGCGCCTGGCAGCGCTTGCCGTGCAGGGCCGCGGTCTCGTAGATGTAGCGGGCGATCGGGGTCGAGCCGACGAAGCTGACGGCCGCGATGTCGGGGTGGTGCAGGATCGCGTCGACCGCCGCCTTGTCGCCATGGACGACGCTGAACACGCCGTCGGGCAAGCCCGGCTTCCTTCAGCAGTTCGGCCAGGATCAGCGAGGTCGAGGGGTCGCGCTCGGACGGCTTCAGGATGAAGCAGTTGCCGCAGGCCAGCGCCACCGGGAACATCCACATCGGCACCATGGCCGGGAAGTTGAACGGCGTGATGCCGGCGACGACGCCGAGCGGCTGGCGCAGCGAGTGGCTGTCAACGCGGGTGCCGACGTTCTCGGTGACCTCGCCCTTGAGCAGCTGCGGCGCGCCGGTGGCGAACTCGACCACCTCGATGCCGCGCGTCAGCTCGCCCGGCGGCGTCGGACAGGACCTTGCCGTGCTCCGACGTGATGGTGGCCGCGATGCGCTGCTCGTTCTCTTCCAGCAGGCGCAGGAAGCGGTTGAGGATGCGGGCGCGGCGCAGCGGCGTGGTGGCGGCCCAGGCGGGACAGGCCTTCTTCGCGGCGGCCACCGCTTCGTCCATCTCGGCCTCGCTCGCCAGCGGCACCGAGCCGGTCTGCTCGCCGGTCGCCGGGTTGAAGACGGGGGCGAACTTGCCGCTCTTGCCGGGGACGAGCTTGCCGCCGATGAAATGCTGAATCTCGGTTGCCATGGAATGCGTACCTTTATTATTGAACGGTGAGGCCGAGCTTTTCGACCGTCGCCCGAAGGTGGGCGTAGCCTTTGCGGGCGTAGGTCAGGGGATGGGCCTTGGCGGGGTCCTGCTCGGCCTCGCAGATGATCCAGCCGCTGTAGCCGGCTTCGGCGATGGGGCGGAGTGCGGCTTCGAAATCGATGCAGCCGTCGCCGGGGACCGTGTAGACGCCGTTGATGACGGAATCGAGGAAGCTCCAGCGCTCGGCCAGGGCACGCTTCATCACATCCGGGCGGACGTCCTTGGTGTGGACGTGGTTGATGCGCTTCGCCCATTTCTTCGAGACGGCGGCCGGGTCGTCGCCGGCGAAGGTGAAGTGGCCGGTGTCGAACAGCAGGCCGACGGTGTCGGGCGTGCCGGAGAGCAGGCGGTCCACCTCGTGCGGCCTTCTCGATCACCGTGCCCATGTGGTGGTGGAAGGCCAGATCGACGCCCTTGCCGGCCATGTATTCGGACAGCTTGGCGATCCGCTCCAGATAGCCCGGCCATTCGTCCTCGCTCATGACCGGGCGGTCGGAGACCGGCACGTCGCGCCGGCCCTGCACCGTTCCCGACGTTTCGGCGAAGACCATGACCTTGCAGCCGCAGGCCGCCAGCAGGTCGAGATGGGGCTGCATGGCCCTGATCTCTTCCTCGACCGTCCGCGTGCGGAGTTCGGCGCTGTACCAGCCGGAGACGAACTCCAGCCCGTATTCCCCCAGCTTCGCCTTGAGGGCGTCGGGCTGTTTGGGGAACTTGTTGCCCATCTCGGTGCCGGTGAAACCGGCCTCGCGGGTTTCGCGCAGGCAGGTTTCCAGCGGCGTGTCTCCGCCCAGTTCGGGCAGGTCGTCGTTGCTCCAGGCGATCGGATTGGTGCCCAGTTTGACCGTCATGGCAGCCTCTCGGTTCTTTGTTGTTACGGTTCAGCCCTGGGCCTGATCGCGGCGGGCTTCGATGTAGGACGCGTGGGCGTCAAGGACCTGGGCGCGCTCGCGACACTTCGGGCACGGCGACATCCCACCATGCGCCGCCGGCCTCGGTGGTCGGCATCGGGTCGGTGTCGATCACGACGACGTAGGTCCGTTCCGACTGGCGGGCGCGCTGGAGCGCCTGTTCCAGTTCGGCGATGCTGGCGACCTTCTCGGAGATGGCGCCCAGGCTGCGGGCATGGCCGGCGAAGTCGATCCAGCTATCGTCGACGCGGTGATCGACGTTCCGGATCAGGTTGTTGAAGCTCTCGCCGCCGCAGGCGCGCTGCAGCCGGTTGATGCAGCCGTAACCCCGGTTGTCGAGCACGGTGAGGATCAGCTTCCGGCCCAGCATGACCGAGGTCTGAAGCTCCGAGTTCATCATCATGTAGCTGCCGTCGCCGACCATGACGAAGACTTCGCGGTCGGGGTGGGCCATCTTCACGCCCAGGCCGCCGGCGATCTCGTAGCCCATGCAGGAGAAGCCGTATTCCATGTGGTAGCCGTTGGGGCGCCTGGCCCGCCACAGCTTGTGCAACTCGCCCGGCAGGCCGCCGGCGGCGCAGACGACGATGTCGTCTGGCCTGGGCGGCGCGGTTGACGGCGCCGACCACTGCAGCGTCGGTCGGCAGCTGGAGCGTTGGTCGGGGACGTGGCCTGATCGACGGCGCTGTTCCACTCCTGGATCAGCGCCGTGGTGCGCTGCTGCCAGACCGGGGATGACTTGTACGCGCCGAGGGCGGCGGTGAGGTCTTCCAGCGTCCGCTTGGCGTCGCCGATCAGCGGCACGGCGCGGTGCTTGCCGGCGTCGAAAGCCTGAATGTTGAGCTGGATCAGGGCCGCTTCACCCGGCACCAGGGCGCGGGAGCCGGTCGTGAAATCCTGTAGCCGGGTGCCGACCGCCAGGATCACGTCGGCCTCGCGCACCAGCGTGTTGGAGGCGCTGCTGCCGGTGACGCCGACGGAGCCGGCGGCCTGTGGGTGGTCCCACGGCATGGAGCTTTTGCCGGCCTGGGTTTCGGCGACCGGGATGCGCGTGCTTCGCGGCGAAATCCTGAAGCGTTTGGGTGGCCTCGCGAATACAGCACGCCGCCGCCCGCGATGATCAGCGGACGCTCCGCCTTGGCGAGCAGGTCGAGCGCGCGGGCGAATTCGTCGGCATCGGGGGCGGGGCGTCTGATGCGGTGGGTCTGGGGGCGGAAGAAGCTTTCCGGGTAGTCGTAGGCTTCGGCCTGGACATCCTGCGCCATGCACAGGGTCACGGGGCCGCAGTCGACCGGATCGGTCAGCACCTGGATCGCGCGGGGCAGGGAGGTCAGGAGCTGTTCCGGACGGGTGATGCGGTCCCACCAGCGGGAAACGGGGCGGAAACAGTCGTTGACGCTGATGGTGGCGTCGTTGAAGTCCTCGATCTGCTGCAGCACCGGATCGGGGCGGCGGCTGGCGAAGACATCGCCGGGCAGGAACAGGACCGGCAGCCGGTTGACATGCGCCACACCGGCGGCGGTGACCATGTTGGCGGCGCCCGGCCCGATCGAGGTGGTGCAGGCCATCATCTGGCGGCGGTTCTTGGCCTTGGCGAAGGCGACGGCCGCCAGCGCCATGCCCTGCTCGTTATGGGCGCGGAAGGTGGGCAGCGTTTCGCGGGCGTGGTACAGCGCCTCGCCCAGTCCCGCCACGTTGCCGTGGCCGAAGATGCCCCAGCAGCCGGCGAACAGCGGTACTTCGGCGCCGTCGATATCCGAGCGCTGGGCGGCAAGGTACCGGACCACGGCCTGGGCGGCTGTCAGCCGGATCGTCTTTTCCATCGCGTTTTCCTCCACCGTTTCTTGTGTCTACTTGGAGCGTCGAGTGTTGGGCCGTGGCCCAACACCGACGCTCCCCCGTATCAACCGTTGAGGCGGACGATTTGGCCGGTGCGCAGCGATTCCAGGGCGGCATCGGCGAGGCGCAGCGCTTCGCGGCCCTCGGTGAAGCTGGCCAGCGGCTTTTCGCGCTTTTCGACGCAATCGACGAAGTGGTTGATCTCGGCCATGTAGGCTTCGAAGTAGCGCTCGATGAAGAAGTTCAGGACGGGATCGCGGGCTTGCGTCACCTCGGCTCCCCAGGCTTCCACGGTCGTCGCACGGCGGTTGCCGGCCTGGAGCATGCCCTTCTCGCCGAAGGCTTCGATCCGCTGGTCATAGCCATACGCGCAGCGCCGGCTGTTGTTGATGTGGACCAGAGCGCCGGAGGCGGCGCGCATGATGATCATCGCGGCGTCGATATCGCCGACTTGCCCGATGCCGGGATCGATCAGGTTGCCGCCCATGGCCTGGATCTCGACGATGTCGCCGGCCAGATAGCGCGCCATGTCGAAGTCGTGGATCGTCATGTCGCGGAACAGCCCGCCGGAGCCTTTGATGTATTGGGCCGGCGGCGGGGCGGGGTCGCGGCTGGTGATGACGACCTGCTCCAACTGGCCCAGTTCTCCGCCCTGGATGCGGTCGCGCAGCGCCTTGAAGGAGGGATCGAAGCGGCGGTTGAAGCCGATCATGACCAGGGGGTCGAGCTTGCCGATCTCGTTCCAGCAGGCTTCGACGCGGGCGATATCCAGGTCGATCGGCTTTTCGCACAGCACGGCCTTGCCGGCCTTGGCGCTGCTTGTGATCAGATCGACGTGGGTGTCGGTGGAGGACGCGATGAAGACGGCGTCGATCTTGGGGTCGTTCAGCGCCTCATCGACCGAGCCGAGGACCTTGGCGCCGAGTTCGCTCGCCACTTCGTCAGCGGCCTTGGCGAACACATCGTAGACGCCGACCAGTTCGGCGCGCGGGTGGGCCTTGATGTTGCGGGCGTGCATCCGGCCGATACGGCCGCAGCCCAGTATTGCGAAACTGACCATTATTCCTCCCCTTGAGGTGATTCTTTGGATCGTATTTTGAATGCGCCCTCTCGCCGTCGGCGAGAGGGCAATTAGTCAGACCTTGCGGCTCTTGCGGCGGTACTGGTCGGCGGTCACGGCGGCGACGATGATCACGCCCTTGACGATGTCCTGGATGTAGGCGTCCACGCCCAGGAAGGTGAAACCGCTGATCATGACGCCGAGGATCAGGGTGCCGACGACGGCGCCGCCGATGGTGCCCAGGCCGCCGGACAGGCTGGTTCCGCCGATCACGGCCGCCGCGATGGCGTCCAGTTCATACGACGTGCCCATGGCGGCCTGAGCGCTGACGGCGCGGGCGGAGGTGATGATTCCGCCGAGGCCCGACGAGCAGACCCGCGATCGCGTAGACGATGACCAGATGGCGGTTGACATTGATGCCGGAAACGCGCGCCGCCTGCATGTTGCCGCCGATGGCGTAGGTGTACTTGCCGTATTTCGTGTAGCGCAGCGCTATGTGGAAGATGATGGCGGTCGCGACGAAGATGAGGACCGGCATCGCACCCGATCCGATGAAGGTATATTCGTCGGTCAGCATGCTGATCGGCTGGCCCTGGGTGTAGAAGCGCGCCAGACCACGGGCGGTCACCATCATGCCCAGCGTCGCGATGAAGGCCGGTATGGCTCCGAACGCGATCAGCGATCCGTTGACCAACCCGGCCAGCGCTCCGACCGCCAGACCGGCGACGATCGGGATGAACGCCGGCAGGTCGGTCAGGGCCGGATAGACCGCGCGGATACCCGCATCGCTCGACTGCGCCAGACTGGCGGCGACCATCGCTGATAGCGCCACCACCGAGCCGGACGACAGGTCGATGCCGCCGGTGATGATCACCTGCGTCACGCCGATGGCGAGCAGGCCGATGATCGAAACCTGAAGGATGATGATCAGCAGGCGCTGCGGTATTGAACAGGAAGCTCTGGCCGCGAATGGTCCAGCCGAGCAGTTCGAAGACCAGCGCGATGCCGAGCAGGACCAGAATGATGCTGGCTTCCGTGGGCATTCCCCAGCGGCGGGCCGTCGGGGCAGCGATGGTTACAGTGTCCCTTGTACTGGACATGGCATTTACATCTCCCTGAAACTTCTTGTGACTGGCCGTCATTCTGACGGCGGGATCATTGCTTCGGCTCCGGCTTAGAGTGCGGCCAGATCCATGATCTTTTCTTGGGTGGCCTCGGCACGGTCGAGGAAGCCGCTGACATGGCCCTCGTGCATGACCATGATGCGGTCGCTCATGCCGAGAATTTCCGGCATCTCCGACGAAATCATGATGATCGCGAGGCCCTTGGCCGCGAGATCGGAGATCAGGCGGTGGATTTCCGCCTTGGCGCCGACATCGATGCCGCGCGTCGGCTCGTCCAGGATCAGGATGCGCGGGTTGGTCAGCAGCCAGCGGGCGATCAGCGCCTTCTGCTGGTTGCCGCCGCTGAGGTTGCCGATGCGTCTCGTTCAGCGTCGGCGTCTTGACCCGCAGCGTGTCGCGCAGCTTGGTGCAGAGGCTGTTGAGAGCGCCCTGCTTGACGAAGCCGCCGACGATGTGTGGGTGCGGACGCTGGCGATCTGCATGTTTTCCAGCACCGAATGCATCAGGAACAGGCCGCTGGCCTTGCGGTCCTCCGTCAGCAGCGCCAGACCGTGGTCCATCGCGGTCTTCGGCGACGGCACCGTGACCGGCTTGCCGTCGATCCGGATTTCACCCGAGGTGGCCGGCGTGACGCCGAAGATCGTTTCCGCCACGTTCGGTCCGGCCGGCGCCGACCAGCCCGGCGATGCCGAGGATCTCGCCCCGGCGGCAGGTCGAACGAGACATCCTTGAACACGCCGTCGAGCGCCAGATCCCGGACCGACAGGACGACCTCGCCGATCGGCACTCGCCCTTGGGGAACATGTGGGTGAGCTCGCGGCCGACCATCAGCGAGATCATGCTTGTTCTGGTCGAAGGCCGAGGCGCGGTCGGAACCGACATGCTTGCCGTCGCGGAACACCGAGATGTCGTCGGCGATCGTGAAGACCTCGTTCATCTTGTGCGTGATGTAGACGATGGCCTTATTCTCGCTCTTCAACTGAGCGATGATCTCGAACAGCTGGTCCACTTCCTTGTCGGTGATGGCGGAGGTCGGCTCGTCCATGATCAGGACGTCGGAATCGTAGGACACCGCCTTGGCGATCTCGACCATCTGCTGGTTGGCGACGGTCAGCGTGCCGAGTTTCCGTTCCGGGTCGAGATCCATGTTCAGGCGCTTCAGCAGTTCATGGGTCTGCCGGAAGAGCTGGCCATGATCGACAAGGCCGAAGCGGTTGAGCGGTTCGCGGCCGATCCAGATGTTTTCCGCGATCGTCATATGAGGCACCAGATTGAGTTCCTGGTGGATCATGGCGATCCCGGCATCGGTCGCGTCGCGCGGCGAGTGGAACCGGCAGGGCTTGCCGGCCGACGATGATTTCGCCCTCGTCCGGCCGGATAGATGCCGGCGATGATCTTCATCAGCGTCGATTTGCCGGCGCCGTTCTCGCCCATCAGGGCATGCACCGAACCCGGCCTGATCCGAAGATTGACCCCGTCCAGGGCCACGACGCCGGGATAGCGCTTGGTGATGCCCCTGGCTTCGACCAGATATTCGGCAGTCGCCGCGTCGCGGCGCGGCCTGCTCCTTCAGGATGGCAGTCGGCATGGGTGTTTCCTCCCCGCACTGATCCGTTTCTTCCCAGGACGGGAGCGAATGCTCCACGCCCCGGAGCGGCTTATTCGTTCTTACTTGCCTTCATAGGAGGCGACGTTGTCCTTGGTGACAAGCTCGTACGGGATCAGGACCATCTGATCCTGCTTTTCCCCGTTGGCGAGCTTGACGGCGGCTTCCACAGCACCCCGGCCCTGTCCCTTGGCGTCCTGGAACACCGTTACGTCAAGGTCGCCGGCATGCATGCGGGCGAGCGCATCGGCCGTCGCATCGATGCCGCCGACGCAGACTTTCTCGGGATCAATGCCCGCCTGCTTCATGGCGATCAGGGCGCCGATCGCCATTTCGTCGTTGTTGGCGGCGACGGCGTCGATCTTCGTGCCGGTGGCGATCCAGTTGGTCATCAGGTTGATGGCCTGGCTGCGCTGATAGTTGGCGGTCTGCTCTTCGACCACTTTGATATCAGGGATATTTGGCGATGATTTCCTTGTTGCCGGCCGTGCGCTCGGCTGTCGCATTGCTCGCCAGTTCGCCCAGCATGATGGCGACGTTGCCCTTGCCGCCCATGCACTCGGCTATGGCCTCCATCTGGAGGCGGCCGGCGACGACACTGTCGGATACGACGACCGCGACGTTTTCAGGCAGCTTCTTCTGATCCGGGCCGCGGTTGACATAGACCAGCGGGATGCCGGCGCCTTCCGCCATCTTGGTGATGCTGCGGGTAGCGGAGGTATCGGCAGGATTGACGATGATGGCGGATACGCCTTCGGCGATGAAGTTCTGCACCTGATTGATCTGGCGGCCGATATCGGCCTGGGCATCCTCGAACTTGATCTCGACGCCGGGCATGGTCTTGGCCTGTGCGGCCATGGCTTCGCGGACGTTGGTCAGGAAGTTGTCGTCGAACAGCGCCATCGTGACGCCGATGCGGGTATTGGCCGCCATGGCGGGGGAGGTGAGGATCAGGGTCGCGATGCCGGCGAGAAGTATGCGCTTCATTGGATGTTTCTCCCTTGTTTAGCTTTACGCTTATGATTCTTGTGAAGTGCTTGCCAGGAGATACCCGGATCAAGTCCGGGCATGACGTAAACTAGGCATCCCGTATTGCCGTCATACCCGGACTTGATCCGGGTATCTCCTGTCATCCACTGACCCGGCCACCAATCAGCGCAATGCTTTGACGCAGCGCGTCGGCGACATTGGTCATGTCATGGACGGACGAGGCGAAAGGCTCGAACGAGAAGGGGCCGCGATAGCCGCCCTGACGCAGGGCCTTGATCTGCGCGACGTTGCCGAGAAGATCGCCCTCGCCGACCAGGATGCGGTGCTGGTCGCGGATGTCGTTGTGCGCCAGACTGCGGTCCTCGACGCCCGAGATATGGACGAGGCCGGTCCGCTCCGGGAAGATTTCGCTTTCACCCGCCAAGTAATGGTGGAAGGTGTCATGCAGAACTTTGAAAGTATCGGCACCCTCGACGGCGTCGATCGCATCGACCGCGACCCGCTTCAGGCGAAGGGAGCTTTCCTCAAAACCCAGCGGTTCGACAAGGCCGGTCAGGCCGTGGTCGCGGAGGATCGGCCGCGAGCGCCTGCAGCGAGCGGCGAAGGTCATCGACACGCTGGGTCTCGCTGCGGCGGTCATCGACGCGAGTTGACCGGGCACAGGACCAGCGCCTTGGCGCCGCATGTGGCGGCGTAGCGGGCCAGCGCTACCGCTTCCTGCTCGCGGGTCGGGTTCCACTCGTTGAAGCGCTGGAGCGCGTTGATCGACAGGATTTCGACGCCGGCATCCTCGGCGGCGGCCTTCACATCCTCCGCCGGGGTTCCGTCGGCGATCTCGACACCCTGGAGATCGTTGCGGATCTCGACGGCGGTGATCCCGAGGTCCCGTGTCAGCCGGGCGAAATCGGCGAAATTCCGATGGGGCGAGACGATATGGTTGAGCGCGAAAGTAATCGGGGTTGCCATCGACGTTTCCCTGTTCCTGTTAGTTCTTGAGGAGCGATTTCAGTCCGACCGAGGGGTCGGCCAAGGCTCCCGCATCTGGTTTCACCCGCCGCTGGATCAGCATTTCGGCAAGCCGGATGTTCTTCGCGACCTTCGAGATCGGCCCGACACCGCTGGCGCCGACCAGCCGGCCATCATCGGCGAGGTGGAAGTAAAGCTGCGCTCCATCGCCCAGGTCTCGGTTGACGCTGTTCCTGCCTTCATCCGGAAGCCCTGCGATCTGCAATGTCTGGTCATACTGATCCGACCAGAACCAGGGCACGGTGTCATAGGCCAGATCCGCGCCCAGCATGTTGCGGGCGGCCAGCGCGCCCTGGTCCTGCGCGTTTCGCCATGCTTCCAGCCGGATCAGCCTATCATTGTAGAGCGGATGCGGGAAGGAGCAGCAGTCGCCGGCGGCGAAGATATCGGGGTCGCTGGTGCGCAGCCTGTTGTCGGTCCTGATGCCGTTCTCGATGGCAAGGCCCGCATCCCGCGCCAGAGTGACTTCCGGGATGGCGCCGACGCCGGCGATGATGCCGTCGCAGACGATGCGCGATCCGTCGGCCAGCACGACGGTATGTTCGGCGCCGTTGCGCTCGATCCGCTCGATACCGGCGCCAAGCCGCAGATCCACTCCGGCGGCCTCGTGGCGCTTGGCGACCAGTTCGGCGACCGGGGCGGGCACGCCCCGCATCAGCAGGCGCGGCGCCATCTCGATCAGGGTGACGGAGCATTTACGCTCGACGGCGCTGGCCGCGATCTCCAGCCCGATGAAGCCGCCGCCGATCACCACCAGCCGGGCACCCGGCCGAAGCCTGGAGCGCATCAGCAGCGCGTCGGAGAACTTCCGCAGGTAGAGCACGTCCTCCGGCGAGGCTCCCGGCAATGCCAGTTGGCGGGCCGTGGCCCCTGTCGCCAGCAGCAGTTTCCCGTAGGAAACTTCCCGGCCATCGCCCAGAGTGACGCAGTGCCGGTCGCGGTCGATGCTGACGACGGTGCATCCGCCCAGATGGGTGATGTCGGCGTCCCGCAGCCGCGTTTCATCAAGGATGAAGGGGGCGGCGGTGGGGTCGGCTTCCGCCACCATCACGGCTTTCGACAGGGGCGGGCGCTCGTAGGGCAGTCCGGCTTCGTCGCCGATCAGGGTGACCGGGCCGGTCCAGCCCTGCTCCCGCAGGGTCATGGCGGCGCGGGCTCCCGCTTCGCCGGCGCCGACGATCACCATGGCTGGAAGCGTGGCGGGCTCGCTCATGACAAGCTCCCCTCAACCGGCGATGTTGATAAGGACTTTGCCGTCCTCGACCTTGACCGGGTAGGTTTTGAGGTTGACGCAGACCGGCGCACCCTTGGCGGCGCCGGTGCGGATATCGAAGCGGCCGTTATGCTTGGGGCATTCGATGATGTTGTCCATCACCAGCCCGTCGGCGAGATGGACCTGTTCGTGGGTGCAGAGCCCGTCGGTCGCGAAGTATTCGTCGTCGATCCTGTAGATGGCGAAGGTCTGGCTGCCGTGATCGAAGCGGATCACGTCTTCTTCTTCGATGTCGTCGGCGTCGCAGGCTTCGATCCATCCGTTATCAGCGCTCATGGTGTCTCTCCCTTTGGTATTTTGAGTGTTTTTTGTTATTCCGCCGCCATCGGCACTGCGGTCGGGGGCAGTTCACGCTGGATGAAGTATGTCGGGTCCTTGCGCTGCTTCAGCAGGGCCGGGATGATCTCGCGATAGGCGGCGACAGTGCTGGGATAGACATGGGGCAAGTCGTGCTTCATCTCCTCGTGCAGCTTGGGCAGCGCGTGGTAGGGCACCATCGGGAACATGTGGTGCTCGACATGGTAGTTCATGTTCCAGTACAGGAAGCGGAAGACCGGGTTCATGATGACCGTGCGCGAGTTCAGCCGGTGATCGAGCACGTCCTCGGCAAGGCCCGCATGCTGGGTCAGCCCGAACAGATACTTGAGCCAGGCGCCGTAGAACGACGGCAGCCCGATCAGCATCAGCGGCAGCCAGCTTCCCAGACCCACCGACAGCGCGATCACGGCGGCGAAGATCGCCAGCTAGATCCGGGCCGTGACGAAGACTTTTCCGTGCTCCATCTCCGGGATGAAGCCCTTCTCCTCTTCCGACAGCCGGCCGAAGGCGTGGCGGACCATGCTCCGCAGTTCCTGAAAGCCGCCCGAGATGTTGAAGAGGTCCAGGAACATCTCGACGAAGTCCGGCGGCCGGTAGGCGATGATCTCGGGTCGCGGCCGACGATGATGGTGTCGGTGTGGTGCCGGCTGTGGCTCCAGCGCCAGACCGTCGGCTCCCGCAGGACCATGAAGCAGGCGATCTGGTAGACCACGTCGTTCATCCAGCGCGTCTTGAACGCCGTGCCGTGGCCGCATTCGTGCCAGCGGGAGTCCGAGCGGAGCCGTAGAGGACGCCGTAGACGAGGAAGACGGGACGCGCCCCAGGTGCCCCAGGTGTAGATGCCGAGGCCGCCGACCAGCAGCGGTCAGCCCCAGCCAGAGCGCGGTGTCGCGGAGCGCCGGGCCGTCGCTCCGCTCCATCAGCTCCTTCATCCGCTTGCGCGGGATCGCGGATGCGTACCACTTGGCTCCGGCAAGGCCGTTTGCGACGGCGCGCTTGGCCTCTTCCCCGGTCAGGCTGTAATCCCGTGCCGCTAACGCCATTCATTCCTCCTCAAATGCGCGATTTCTTTGGTCGCGTTGGAGTAGAAGCTCTTTGCATTTTCGAAATACTTGGCCTGGAGATCGGTTGGACCATCCGGCGCTGTTGGGTGGATTATGCTTAACGTCCCGTGAACCAACAATCCAAAAATGATGGAATGCTGCACTGCAATGATAGTTTACATCATTTCCTTGCATTCAGGGGCTGGTGCGGCGTGAGGGATATGGCATGATGTGAATGAAAAGAACGCCTTCCCGCACAAAGGGCGGAAGGCAGTGCATAGGGGTGGGTGTGCGGTGAGGTTCGGATACATTGATGCGCCAAAGCTCTGTAATTCGGACTAATGCGTCCGTTGCATGGCGGGACCCATCAGGTTATGCCAAGATAAAATACCGGAAGCTGCCAGACTAGCTTCCGCGACTGCCCGGATTTCATCTTTGCGGTGGAATTCCGGCAATCGATAAACGCTCAGGGTCGCAATCTTCCATCATCCGATTGATTTGCTCTGGTATCGGCCAAGGGGAATGCGAAACCTGAATAAGTAAAGGAGGAGACGCAATGTTCTGGAAGAAGAATAAAAACGCGGATACAGCTCCGACGAGCAAGCCTATGAGTTACAGTTCGGTCAAGATCCATCCGGCGGTCGATAATGGTGTCGTCGCCGGCGTGCCGGGCTTCGGGGGCGGAACATTGCACTGCAAGTGCGCCCGCAATCCTGTCGAGGTCAAGATCACGGGCAACTCCGCGCATAACCATGTGTGCGGCTGCACCAAGTGCTGGAAGCCTGCGGGGGCGCTGTTCTCCATGGTCGCCGTGGTGCCGCGCGACAACCTTCAGGTGACGGCGAATGCCGATAAGCTGCAGGTGGTCGATCCGTCGGCGGCGATCCAGCGGCATGCCTGCAAGGAATGCGGCGTGCATATGTACGGCAGGATCGAGAACACGGCCCATCCGTTCTACGGCCTGGACTTCATCCATACCGAACTGTCCGACCAGAAGGGCTGGAGCGCTCCGGAATTCGCCGCTTTCGTGTCGTCGGTCATCGAGTCAGGCGCCAAGCCCGATCAGATGCCGGCGATCCGTGGACGGCTGAAGGAACTGGGCCTGGAGCCCTATGACTGCCTGTCGCCTCCGCTGATGGACCTGATCGCGGCCCATACCGCGAAAAGCAAAGGCGTTCTGGCGGCCTGAACAAGCCTGAAGACGAATGCAAGGGTCCGGGGCGGGGGAGGAACATTTCCCCCGCCCCGGAGCCTTCGGCGTCAGGCGGCGGTCAGCACCACCTTGACGCTCTGCGAGCGGTCGAGGGCGAGCAGGAAGGCTTCGGGCGCGTCGCTGAGCGGGCGTTCCGCCGTCACCAGCTTCAGCACATCGACCTTGCCCGATACGATCAGATCAACGGCTTCCTCATACTCCCTGCCGAAGCGGAAGGTGCCCTTGAGGTCCAGTTCCTTCGCCATGACGGCGTTGGCGGGCACCGGCATGGCGCCGCCCGGCAGATTGCCGATCTGGACCACGGTGCCGCCGCGCCGGACGGTGGCGATGGCGGAGGCCAGACCGGCGGCGGTGCCGGAAACCTCGAAAGCGACGTCATAGCCGCGTTCGGCCGCCAGGGCTTTCAGCGGTTCGTCTCCGCCGGAGATATCGACCACGTTGTCGGCGCCCTAAGCGCTCCGCGAAGGCGAGCGGGGCTTGGGCGACATCGACGACCGCGACTTCCGGCGCACCGGCCAGCCGCGCCGCCAGCATGGTCAGCAGGCCGATCGGGCCGGCCCCGAACACGATGGCCTTGCGGCCTTCCATGGCGCCGGCGCGGGCGACCGCGTGCAGGCAGACCGCCAGCGGTTCGGCCAGTGCCGCCGCGGACCATGACAGCTCTTTGGGCACCTTGATGCACTGGGCCGCGGTCGCGTCGAACAGGCTGGCGAAGCCGCCCTGCATGTGCGGCGTCTTGGACGCCGATCCCATGAAGTAGATGTTCTCGCACAGGTTCTCGCGGCCTTCCCGGCAGCGGGTGCAGTGGCCGCACCAGCGGGACGGGTTGACCGCGACGTGGTCTCCGACGCTGAGGCCGGTGACGCCGGAGCCCAGTTCCACGATCTCGCCCGCCACCTCATGGCCCAGCACCAGCGGCGAGGTCACGACGAAGTCGCCCGTGCGCGCATGCCGGAAATAGTGCATGTCGGAGCCGCAGATGCCGCCGGCGCCGAACCGGATGCGGACCATGCCGGGTTCCAGGGTCCCGAGCTGGCGTTCGACCATCCGCAGGTCTTCCGCCCCGAAAAGCGTTGCCGCGAGTGCCGTATCGGTCATCGGATCATTCCCATGGTGTGAGGAAGCCACAAGGTGAGAATGGGGACGAAGGTGATCAGGATCAGGGCCACGAACAGCGGCACCAGCCAGGGCAGGATCGCCATCGTGGTCCGCTCGACCGACAGCTTGGCGATGCGGGAGAGCACGAACAGCACCATGCCGAGCGGCGGGTGAAGCAGGCCGATCATCAGGTTCAGCGTGATGATGACGCCGAAATGGACCGGATCGATGCCGAACTTCAGGACGATCGGCAGCAGGATCGGGACCAGGATGGTGATCGCCGCGATCGTGTCCAGGAAGCAGCCGACGAACAGGACCAGCAGGTTCACCAGGATCAGGAAGACCCACTTGTTGTCGGTGATGCCCAGGATCAGGTCCGACAGGCCCTGCGCCGCCTGGCCCACGGTCAGCAGCCACGCGAAGATCGAGGCCGCCGTGACGATGAACAGGACCGACGCCGTCGTCTCGATCGTGTCGAACGCCGCCTTGGCGAGCGTCCGCAACGTCATGGAGCGGTAGCGGACCAGCCCCAGGAACAGCGACCAGATCACGGCGGCGACCGCCGCTTCGGTCGGGGTGAACCAGCCCATGGTCATGCCGCCGATCAGGATGATCGGGGTCATCAGCGCCATCACGGCCGACCAGTCGAAGTACCAGTCGAGTGCGATCAGGGCGGCGAAGGAGATCGCCAGCGCGACGTTGAGCGACAGGCCGGCCCAGATCAGGCCGTAGACGATCAGCGGGAAGCCCAGGACGATGGCGACTTCCATCGACGCTTCGGCCAGCCTCTTCCACTCGAACCCGGTATCGGCACCCCAGCCGCGCTTGTAGGCGATCAGCGCCACGGTGCCCATCATCAGCACCGTCATGACGACGCCGGGCAGGATGCCGGCCAGGAACAGCGCGCCGATCGAGACGTTCGCCATCATGCCGTAGATGACGAAGGGCAGCGACGGCGGGAAGATCGGGCCGAGGGTGGCGGAGGCCGCCGTGACGCCGACGGCGGCTTCGACCGGATAGCCATGGTCCTTCATGGCCTTGATCTCGATCGTGCCGATGCCGGCGGCATCGGCCAGCGCCGTGCCGGACATGCCGGAGAAGATCACCGAGCCGATGATGTTCACCTGCGCCAGACCGCCCTTCATCCAGCCGACCAGCGAGACGGCGAAGCTGTAGATGCGGCCGGTGACGCCGGCGATGTTCATCAGGTTGCCGGCCAGGATGAAGAACGGCACGGCCAGCAGCGGGAAGCTTTCCACCCCGGCGATCATGCGCTGCGCCAGGATCACGTCGGGCGCCACGTCGTAGAACAGCAGGTAGAGCAGCGACGCCACGGCCATGGAGATCGCGACAGGGATGCCGACGACCATCAGGACGAGGAAGGAGACGATCAGCAGGGTCATGGCGTCACTCTCCGGCTGGCATGAAGGCTTCGGGATGTTCAAGGACGGAGTAGCCGCGCCGGAGGTTCTCGATCAGCACCTGAACGGCTCGCACGCACATCAGCGCGAACGCCACGACCACCGTGTAGAAGACGATGGATTTCGGCAGGTCGATCATGGTCATGCGTTCGTGGCTGATCAGGTCGGAGTATTCCCAGACCAGATACGCCGCATAGCCGAAGAAGACGATGCGGACGACATCGACCAGCAGCGAGAGCGCGCGGGCGAGCGGGGCGGGGATGTAGTGGTAGAGGACATCGACCTGGATGTGCCGCGACAGGCGCACGCACATGATCGACCCGAAGAAGACCACGCCCACCAGGAAGTTGATCGCGACTTCCTCGGTCCAGGCGAGGCTGTTGTTGAGCACGTAGCGGGTGAAGAACTGGACGAAGACCGCCAGCGTCATGGCCCAGAACATGAACTGGGTGATCCAGTCCTCGACCGAGTAGCGGGAAAGATCGACCGCCTCCACCTGATCTTCGAAGGCGTGGGCGATTTCCTCGGCGGTGGCGGCGGGGGGAGATGGCGGGTGCTGCGACACGGCCTGACCTTATCTGATTTAGGGGGCGGGTCTTGGGGGAGTATCGTGGTCGGTCTAGCGAAGCGGCAGCCGGCATCGAGCGCCGATGTCGGCTGCCGCTTCGCTTTAGACCGACCTACAGAAGGCAGACGGCTTACTGAACCGCGCGGATGCGGTCGTAGTCTGCCTGTTTGTAGCCGAAGTCTTCCAGCGGCACCTTCGCGCGGACGACCTGTTCGAAGGCGGCCTTATCGACCTCTTCGCACGCTCAGTCCCTTATCCTTGAAGGTCTGGACCAGGGCCGCTTCACGCTCCTGCACGATCTTGGTCGCGCGGGCCGCCGCTTCCTGGGTGACTTCGGTGAAGATCTTCTTGTCCTCGTCCGACAGCTTCGCCCAGCGCCGGCCGGCGATGGTCGTGTTGACGTGGTCGGTGATGTGGCCGGTCAGGACGATGTACTTCTGGACCTCGTAGAACTTCTTGGCCTCGATCGTCGTCAGCGGGTTTTCCTGAGCGTCCACGGTGCCGTTCTGGAGGGCGAGATAGACCTCCGCGAAGGCGATCGGAGCCGTATTGGCGCCGCAGGCCTTGGGCATGGCGAGGTAGGCCGGGACGTCGGGCACGCGGATCTTGACGCCGCGCAGGTCGTCGCAGGTCTTGATCGGCTTGTTGGATGTCGTGTGCCGGGTGCCGTAATAGGTCACCGCCGTGATGTGGTGGCCGGACGCCTTCTCATAGCCGGCCGCCAGGTCCTTGAACACGTCGCTCTTGGTATAGGCGATCAGGTGTTCGGGATTGCGGAAGATGTAGGGGTAGTAGGTGACGCCGATCGGCGGATAGCTGCGCGCCGCGATAGCTGGAGCCCGACGTGATGAGATCGACGGCGCCGAGCGTCAGGCCCTGGTTGAGGTCGTTTTCCTTGCCGAGCTGGGACGCGGGGAACACGGTGACCTTGTAGCGCCCTTGGGTGCGCTTCTCGATCTCCTCCGCCGCCCAGACGGCTTCGGTGTGGAACGGTTCGGACGTCTCGTAGGCGTGGCCCCACTTCAGGGCGGTCTGGGCCTGGGCCGGCGCATTGACGGCCAGGGCGATGACTGCCGTGAAGACGGCGGCGGTGAGTTTCAACACTTCTTTCTTCCTCCCTTTTCCTTGATCGCGTCTTGTTCGGGTTCAGACCGGCAATTGCCGCAGGCTGGCGACGGCGGTCATGACGCCGCGGATTTCGGCCAGACCGCGCAGCCGGCCGATGGCCGGGTAGCCGGGGTGGGTCGCTTTGCCCACATCGTCCAACAGTTCATGGCCGTGATCGGGCCGGAACGGAATGCGCCAGTCGGCATCTCCGGCATCATGGCGGCGCTTCTGCTCTTCCAGCAGGGTCGTCACGACGGAAACCATGTCGACGTCGCCGCCGAGATGGTCGGCTTCCATGAAGGAGCCGTCCGGCTCCTTGGAGACGTTCCGCAGATGGGCGAACTTGATGTGCCCGGCGAAGCGCTTCGCCATGGCCGGCACGTCGTTATCGACGCCCGCACCCAGCGATCCGGTGCAGAACGTCAGGCCGTTGGCCTCCGACGGCACCGCATCGACGATGAAGGCGAGATCGTCGGCGTTGCTGACGATGCGCGGCAGGCCCAGCAGCGGGCGCGGCGGGTCGTCGGGGTGGATGCACATGCGGATGCCGGCTTCCTCCGCGGTCGGGATCACCTCGCGCAGGAAGCGGGCGAGGTTTTCGCGCAAGGTCTCGCGCGTCATGCCCTTGTAGCGGTCGAGCATCCGGCGAAGGCCGGGGGCGTCGTAGCGGTCGAAGGCGCCGGGCAGGCCCGCCATGATGTTGGACAGAAGCTGGCGCTTGTCGTCTTCCGACGCCTTGTCGAACCATGCCTTCGCGCGGGCGATCACGGCGGGATCGTGCTCGTCCTCGGCACCCGGCCGCTCCAGCATGAAGCAGTCGAAGGCGGCGTATTCATGGGCGTTGAAGCGCAGCGCCCGGGCGCCGCCGGGGAGCGGGTGCGCCAGTTCGGTGCGGGTCCAGTCGAGCACCGGCATGAAGTTGTAGCAGACGGTGGTGACGCCGCAGGCGGCCAGATTGCGGAGCGACTGGCGGTAATTGTCGAACAGCGGCTCCAAGCTCGCCCTCGCCAAGCTTGATCGGCTCGGAAACGGGCAGGCTTTCGACCACGCTCCAGCGCAGGCCCAGCGACGGGTCGGCGGTTATCATGGCGTTGCGCTTCTCGATCTCCTCGACCGACCAGACGATGCCGTAGGGGATGTGATGCAGGGCGGTGACGATGCCGGTGGCTCCGGCCTGCCGGACGTGGGGCAGGCGGATGACATCTTCGGGGCCGAACCAGCGCCAGGTCTGTTCCATGGTTTCAACTCACCGGGTCAGGGATTGGATGGCGTCGCGGGCGCCCATGGCCTTCAGGCGGTCCAGGGCTTCGGTGACGGCCGCGACGAAAGTGGGGTTGTTGGGCAGATCGTCGCCGAATACTTCGCGGACGCCGAGCAGGGATGCGGCATCCGGCAGTGTCTTCAGGCGGTCGGCCAGGGGATCGCGGACATCGATCGGCTGGCCCTGTTCATCGACGCCGCCGACATAGCGCATCCAGGCGGCGACGCCGAGGGCGAGGCGGTCGAACGGTTGGCCGGCGGCCAGCCGGTCGCGGATCGTGCCGAGCAGGCGCTGCGGCAGCTTCTGCGAGCCGTCCATGGCGATCTGCCATGTCCTGTGCTTGAGCGCGGGGTTGGCGAACCGTTCCAGCAAGGCTGCCTTGTAGCGGGTCAGGTCGGCGCCGGGCGGCACGTCCAGGGTGGGCGTCACCTCCTCGTCCATCAGCGCGCGGACGAAGCTGACGAAGACCGGGTCGGCCATGGCGTCGGAGACGGTCTTGTGCCCGGCGAGGTATCCGAGATAGGCGATGCAGGAGTGGCTGCCGTTGAGCAGCCGGAGCTTCATCAGCTCATAGGGGCGGACATCGGCGACCAGTTCGGCGCCTTCCAGCTCCCAGGCCGGGCGGCCGGCGGGGAAGTTGTCCTCGATCACCCACTGGCTGAACGGCTCGGTCATGACCGGCCACGCGTCGGTCACTCCCAACGCCTGTGCTACGGTCTCGCGGTCCTCGTCGGTGGTCGCGGGAACGATGCGGTCCACCATGCTGCTGGGGCAGGCGACGTTGTCCGCGATCCACTGGCCCAGCGCCGGGTCGCGCAGTTCGGCGAACTGGCGGAGGATGCCGGCGGTGACGTGGCCGTTGTCCGGCAGGTTGTCGCAGGACAGTACGGTGAAGGGGGGAGTGCCCGCCTTGCGGCGGCGGTCGAGCGCTTCGACCAGGAAGCCGGGGAGGGTCTGGGGCTGGCCGGGGTTCTGGAGATCGTGCTGGATGCCGGGGTGCTGGCGGTTCAGCGCGCCGGTCGCGGGCTCGTGGCAGTAGCCCTTTTCCGTGACGGTGATCGTGACGATGCGGGTAGCGGGCCGGGTGAGGCGGTCGAGCACGGCCGCCGGATCTTCCGGCGCCACCAGCGTTTCGGTGATCGATCCGACGACGCGGAGATGGTCGCCCGAGGCATCGCGGACCGCCACGGTGTAGAGGCAATCCTGCGGCGCCAGGGCATCGCGGGTATCGGGGCTGCGCAAGCGAAACGCCGCAGATCCCCCAGGGGCCGGGGGTCCGGTTGAGGCTGTCGTCGGTATAGACGGCCTGATGGGCGCGATGGAACGCGCCGAGGCCGATATGGACGATGCCGGTTTCCAAGATCGCCGCCGAACGCGCGCGGCTTGGCGACAGTCGGGGCCAGCGCCGATCAGCGTTCGCGCGTTCAGGCGCTGGCCGGTGGTCGTGGTGGATGCCACGGCGTTTCCTCCCCCTTGAACCCTGGCCCGCTTGACAGGGCCTTCTTGCTCGTTGACTGGTATGGTAGTATGTAAGAGGGGCTTGGCAAGAGTTGTTGCGCCGGGTAGCCCTAACGGGGCAAACAGATAAATTGGATAAAGATAACGTGCGGGGGAGGCCGGTGATGCTCGACAGGATTGAGGTCAATTCGCACGAACCCGTGGCGCGCCGGGTATTCCGGGAGTTGCGCAACGCCATCGTCACGATGGGCGTCCGCCCCGGACAGGCGCTGTCGGAGCAGGAGATCGCGACCCGCCTTGGCGTCAGCCGTCAGCCGGTACGGGAAGCCTTCATCAAGCTGAGCGAGGCCGGGCTGCTGACCATCCGGCCCGCAACGCGGCACCTTCATCGTCAAGATCTCAATGAAGCAGGTGTTCGACGCCCGCTTCGTCCGGGAAGCGGTGGAACTGGCCGTCGTCCGCCGCGCCTGCGCCGAGATGACCGCGGCCGGCATGGAAGCGCTGCGCGCCAACCTGGAAGCCCAGCGCAAGGCCGCCACCGACCTGGACCCCGTGCGCTTCATGGACCTGGACGAGGCGTTCCACCGCGATATCGCACTGGGGGTGGGGTGCGAATACGCGTGGCGGGTGGTGGAGGAAACCAAGGCGCAGATGGACCGCGTCCGCTACCTGAGCATTCCCCACGCGACCCCGGTGGAGCGGCTGATCGGCCAGCATCAGGCCGTGGTGGACTGGATCGCGGCGCACGACGCCGACCGCGCCGAAGCGGCGATGCGCCAGCATCTGCGGGAGATCCTGACATCCCTGCCGGAACTGGCGGAGCAGTTTCCGGAGTTCTTCGAGCGCGATCTGGTGCCGGAGACCCTGACCGGTCAAGGGTATCGCCCGAAGGTCGGCCTTCGCTCTGGTCGAACGCTGACCTGCGAAACTGTATCATTTTTTGCCAGGAGGCGCTGAGCGCGCTTGCGCGCGCGCCGCTTTCGCCTGACCTTCGAGGAAGCTCACCAGTTGTTTCATGCCGGGGTCTTCGATGGGCTCGTTGACGATCAGCGTGTGGCGTCCGCCCGCCTTGATCGATGGTGATGGTGTGTTGCCGGTAATCGGCGGCGCCGGGAGCCATCCTGCTTGCCATCTGCCCCGGTTGATCGAAGAAGCGGCTCGCGGCCACCAGATCGGCCAGTTTACGCGCGTCCTCCTCGGGGAGCTGGGCCGCCTCGATGGCGACGGGGCGAGCCAGTCCGGGGAAGTATGCGAAACCTCCGCTGGTGGCGAACACCACACGCATGTTCTCTGATCCCGCTTGTGTCATATCGCGTGCCTCGACAGCGTGATTTCCGTCGCATCCTATCAGAAAAAGGCATGCGAAGATAAAGAACGCGAAGGGAGCGACCGCCGGTGTCGAGTATAACTTTCGTACCGGCGGCGCCCATTCATTTTCAGACCATTTCGTGATTTTGAAGGACGCCGACTTGCACCCATGCGTCGGCGACCGCGGTTTGCTCGGTGCTTCCATCGCCATACAGCTGTCCGGCCACGGAGGTGGTGATATTGGCGAACTGCTCGAACTTCGCTTCCGAGGTCAGGCGCTGGTCGCGCAACGTCTCGTACCAGATCCGGCCGGTTTTTTCCCAGGCATGACCGCCGATCGCCGTGGCCGCCATATGGAAGGCCTGTTGGGAATGCCGGAGTTGATGTGAACGCCTCCATTGTCCTGCCAGGTGTTGACAAACTTGCTCATATGGTCGGGCTGCGGATCCTTGCCGAGCACCGGGTCGTCGTAGGCCGTTCCGGGCGCCTTCATGGACCGCAAGGCTTCGCCGTTCACGCCCGTCGCCAGCAGACCGGCGCCGATCAGCCAGTCGGCCTCGGTCGGCCGTCTGGTTCAGCACCTTCTGCTTGATCGAGGCTGCCGAAGACATCGGAGAGGTGTTCGTTCAGGGCGCCCGGCTGGAACATGTAGACCAGTCCGGCCTCGTCCTCCGTCACGCCATGGGCGAGTTCGTGGCCGATCACGTCGAGCGCTATGGTGAAGCGATTGAACAACTCCCCGTCGCCATCGCCGAACACCATGCGCTCGCCATTCCAGAAGGCGTTGTTGTATTCCGTGCCCGTAATGGACCGTGGCGTTGAGCGGCATGCCCTCGTCGTCGATGGAATTGCGGCCGAAAACCTCCTGGTAGAAGTCGAAGGTATGGCCGAGACCGTCATACGCCTCGTTGACCACCAGATCGTCGACCGGCGGCCGCTCCCTTCGGCGCGGACGACCGTGCCGGGCAGCGTTTCCGATGTTGCTCGGCCGTGTAGATCGTCCGTTGCTTGACGGCGGTGCAGACCAAGCACGCGCCGGCGCCGGCTGCGCCAGCGGCACTGCCGGTCAGGCTGGCGCGAAGTGCCCGGAAAGTTCCGTCCGAGGCGAGTGTTCTATTGGCGGCCGCGCGCTGGGCGGGCGATCCGTTCTGCGAGACTTCGCGGAGCAGATACGGTGGCAGAATGCAGAAAATCGAATGACGGTGATGTGGATGCTGATGCTGGCACATGGTTCGATTCTCCGGCCAAGTTCGCCGGCGGGGCTCATGCCACACCGGACATTGCGGTGCTCGGACTTCTTCATCTTCGCGAATAGATCTCAGGCCTTAATTACGGCATGCGGAAAACGGCAAAGGACAACTTAAGTCTGCGACAAAAGATAGTTGCAATAGTGACAGGCATATTCTAGAAAAAACCGGGGGTATGTTCCAAGTTCTCTTCAGATAGATACCTTACGGATCGTGATCTGCCGCCTCACGTAGTCTGGTTGATCAGATCGATGCGGGCGGTGAATGATGCGCGCCGTCCACTTACGGGTAAGGGAGGGCTGTTCAGTTCTCGTTAGGTGACACGGTATGCCAGTGCATTATCGAAGTTGAGCGCGTTGATATAGAGTTCGCGGGCGACGTTTTCGACGCCGTTGGCGCGCAGGATGTTGATCGCGAAGCTTCGGAACCGGGCGAAGTGTGTCGGTTTGATGCGGGTTCGGCTGGCGTCTTCGCCGAACGTGACATCCCGGACGTAATGGCTCCGATTTTCAATGCCCCAGTGGTTTCGGACCGCCTCGCCGAACGCCTTGGCGCCGAGAGCGACCTGACAGGCGTAGAAGGAGACCTCCTCGGTTTCGTGCCAGAACCCGGACTTGGTATCCTTGTGCCAGGTCAGGCGGGTGACGCGGGCGGCGTGGACGATCAGGCCGTCCCACTCGGCGTCGAGCTTGCCCTGGACATCGAAGGTTTCGACCTCGCGGTGTTTCATGGCGGCCGTGGCTCTTGCGGATCGACGCTTTTGAAGCGTCGGCCGGGCGGCTGGGTGGCGGCGATGTCCTCGAGCGTGGCCAGCAGGCTCGGCTGGTTGGCCTTGACCTGGGCGAGCAGGGCGTTGCCGCTGTCGCGGGCCGCCTCAAAGGTTTTTTTGACAGTGGAGGGCGTCGGCGGTGAACAGCACGCCGGTCAGGCCCAACTCGGCGATCATCCGCTGGGCGGCGGGGATCTCGTTGCTCTTGACGTCGATTTCGTTGTGCGCCAGCAGGATCGCCGCCTCCGAGGCGAAGGCGCTCAGCGCCTGCGCCGCCTTGCGGTCGTTGAGGTGGTCGAAGCTGCCCTTCAGGGTCTTGCCGTCGAGCGCGATGACCGGCATCCGGCCCGGTTCGGTCACTGGCAGCAGGCCCTCGGCGTGTCGGCGGAACGCCTGTTCCAGGGCGTCGCCGTCCAGGTCCTGAAGCACGGTGCGCAAGGTGTTGACCGACGGCGCCCGCTTCAGGGCGACGCCGAACACCTCGTTGAGCGTGATCCGGCGCTGGTCCAGGAAAATGATGATGCGGCGGTACGAGGTCGCGCCGGACAGCAGCGCCAGCACGGTGAACAGAAGAAGCGGCGCCAGCGGATAGCGCCTGCCCTCGGCGCGCCGCGGATCGGGAACCTCGCTCAACGCGGTGAGAAGCCGGGAGAACGGTACCATGGCAACCCCCAAAGTCCAGGAACTGCCGACTAAAGATTCACATATTCTCGCCAGATGGTAGACTCTTTCTACGCTGCCTCAACCCCCGTCAGGACTCGCTTTGCGCGATCCCGTGCATTCGTAAGCCAGAACTGAACACTGCGGGTAAGGGGCTCTGGAAAACCCCGGATCGAACGGAAAATTCGGAAAACCATCGATCCTGGAAATTATTTTTCTTACAATACTTGTGTTTTTATCTTTCATGACCACTTAAAACCAAAGGGCCAATGCCGTCGATATCCGGCTGAACCGTTCCCTTTCCCGCCGCACGCGCGCATCGCCAGATCTGGAGAGTTCCCATGGCCAAGAGTCAGAAAAAGAGCAACCGCGAGGCCAAGAAGCCGAAGAAGGACAAGGCTGTCGCGACCGTGCAGACATCCATCGTTCCGACCTCCGGCCGGCTGGTCCCGCCGAAGACCTCCGGGCGCGTTTCCGGCTGACGAGCCAGACGCCGGACCTCATCGGTGAAGAGCGGAGGCGCTATGGCGCGTCTTTTCCCTTCCCAGCGGGACTGAGAATGCGATGGACCTATCGAGGATGTTCCACCCTGACCGATCGGTAAGCCCCTGTCTTGAATACCGGTACTCCCCTGGCTTCCCCTCGGTTGATGACCGTCCGGCACATCACGAAATATCGCTATGCCAGCCCGGTCAAACTGGGCGAGCACCAGATGATGTTCCGCCCGCGCGAAAGCCATGATCTCCGGCTGGTCAGGACGCGGCTGGAGATCACTCCGAAGCCGAAGAGCCTCCGGTGGCTCCATGACGTGTTCGACAACTCCCTGGCGATCGCGACCTTCGATACGGACCGAGACGGCGGAGCTGGTTTTCGACAGCGAGGTGACGCTGGAGCATATCGAAGCGCCGCATCCCGATTACGCGCTGGCCGAAGACGCGCAGACCTTCCCGTTCGCCTATTCCCGCGAAGAGCGGCTCGACCTTGTCAGGGCGCTGGAGCGCCAGCATCCCGCCGGTGAGGTCGATCGCTGGGCCGCCGGTTTCCTGCCCAAGGACGGGCGTATCGGGACCATGGCGCTGCTGCGCAAGATCACGCTGGGCATCCGGGAACAGCTTACATATTCGCGCCGTTACGAGCGCGGCGTTCAGACGCCGGCCGAGACGCTGGCGAAGGCGTCGGGCACGTGCCGCGATTACGCATTCCTGATGATGGAAGGCGTCCGCTCACTGGGCCTTGCCGCCCGTTTCGTCAGCGGATACATCTTCGTGCCCAATAGCCGGGGATGGTCCGGTCAACGGGGGTGGATCGACGCATGCCTGGCTGCAGGTCTACCTGCCGGGTGCCGGCTGGGTCGATTTCGATCCGACCAACAGCATCATCGGCAACCGGAACCTGATCCGCGTGGCGGTCGCATGGGCTCCCGCACAGGCTTTGCCTTTATGGGGAACCTATACCGGGCCGGCATCGTGCTTCCTGGGAATGGAAGTCAGCGTAGCGTCATGGACGAGGCGGGGCCGTGAGCCGTAGCGGTTCCGCTGGCACGAATATCGCAGACAGCCGGAATTGCCGGTACCGGATTATCAGAAAAAACAACGCCAGCGAAAACAACGCCGGCAAAAACAACAAGGAGCCAAACCATGCGAATCAAGGTTGGGTACGAGCTGGTTTACGACTGTCCGCAGCCGACACCGATGCTGCTGATGTTGAACATTCACTATACCCGCGCATCGGACATCGTGGTGCCGGACCATCTGGTTACCGATCCGTCGCTGCCGATCACCGCTTACCGGGACGGTTTCGGCAACTGGTGCAGCAGGATCGTGGCCCCCAAGGGAGTGACGCGGATCAGCACCTCCGCCGTGGTCCGCGACAGCGGCAAGCCCGACCCCGTCGTGCCATCCGCCCGTCAGCATTCGCTGGAGGAGCTTCCGGAAGAGGCCCTGGTGTTCCTGCTGGCAAGCCGCTACTGCGAGACGGAACTCCTCAGCGACATCGCCTGGAAGCTGTTCAGCGGGACCGAGCCCGGCTGGAACCGCGTGCAGGCGATCTGCGACTTCGTCCACAACCACATCAAATTCGACTACATGCAGGCCAGGGCGACCCGGACGGCGTTCGAGGCCTATAACGAAAAAGTAGGCGTTTGCCGCGATTATGCTCATCTGGCGCTCACATTCTGCCGCTGCATGAACATTCCCGCGCGCTACTGCACCGGCTATCTCGGCGATATCGGCGTGCCGCCGCCCTACGGCGTGATGGATTTCGCCGGCTGGTTCGAAGTCTATCTGGGCGGCCACTGGTACACCTTCGATGCCCGCAACAACACGCCGCGTATCGGCAGGGTCCTGATGGCGCGCGGCCGCGATGCGGTCGATGTGGCGCTCAGCACCACTTTCGGGCCGGCCACGCTGACGGGGTTCAAGGTCGTGACCGACGAGATCCCGGAAACAGCGGCTTAACGGTGTTGGAGAAAGTGTTGTCCCTTTAGGCACTGCTACTTCTGGCAATTTGTTTGTTCCTCAAACTGCTCCTTATCCTTCAGCGGGCGCTCGGGCGCCCGGACTGAAGCGAGAAACGAAGAGCAGCCCTCATGGGGGGAGGACCAAACATAATGGGAAGAGTGGCAGCCACGTTCGCATCGACGCTCTGCCTGCTGGTCGGCATGACGTCGCTTGCGATCGCCAAGGACGGTCGGGGAGACGACGACCGCGACGACAAAGCCGACAGCGGTATCGAGAGGATCGAGAAGCACATCATCGGCAAGGTCCTGCGGAGCGATTATGACGGGCTCAGCAACGACCTGCTGACGGCGGGCCTTGGGGCGACGGGTCTGGCGGGGGCGGCGCCGAAGGTGGCGAATACGGCGTCCCCCACGCCGGAAGAGCTGCGCCGGCTCGCCATCTACAACAACTACCGGGCGCTGGTGGATGTGACGAGGGAGGCGGCTACGGGACCCTCTACGGCCCGCTGGTCGGGGCCAAGGGAGATGCGGCCGCCCGCGACGGGAAGGTTGCCGGTACCGAATATCTGGCGCTTCTCGATGACGGCGATGACGGCAATCCCCGGACGACGGTGGCGCTCCAGGTGCCCGAAACCTTCGATCCCGCCAATGCCTGCATGGTGACGGCGACCTCGTCGGGGTCGCGCGGCGTCTATGGCGCGATCGGAACCTCCGGGGAATGGGGGCTGAAGAAGGGCTGCGCCGTCGTCTATACCGATAAGGGCACCGGCACCGGCTTCTTCGATCTGCAGAACGGCAAGGGCTACACGGTTCAGGGTGAGTTTGTGGAGGCGGCGAAATCCGTCGAACCGCTGAATTTCGAGCCGAAGATTTCGCCCAAGGAACTGGAACGCTACCGCAAGGACAACCCCAACCGCTGGGCGATCAAGCAGGCCCATTCCCAGGCGAATCCGGAAGCGCATTGGGGGGCCGATACGCTGCACGCCATCCAGTTCGGCTTTCTGATGCTGAACCGGCATTTCGCCGACGAGAAGTCGGTGGGCAAGATCACGCCGGCCAATACCCTTGTCATCGCGTCCAGCGTTTCCAACGGCGGAGGTGCGGCGCTTCGCGCGGCGGAGGAAGACAAGCGGGGCCTGATCGACGGCGTCGCCGTGTCGGAGCCCAACGTCAATCCCAGGAAGGACCGTTCCTTCACGATCCAGCAGGGCGGTGGGGAGCCGCTGGTGGAGCATGGCCGGCCGCTTTACGACTACATCACGCTCTATACCCTGTACGAGGGCTGTGCCGCGGCAACGCCCCTGAACACCCGCGCCTTGCAGGTCTGCGCCGATCTGAAAACCCGTGGCCTGCTTACCGACGGGACACCGGCGGAGGCTCAGGCCAAGGTTCAGCAGTACGGCATATTGCCGGAGCAGAACGCGCTCGCGGCGTTCTACTGGAGCCTCAATGTCTATCAGGCCGTGGCCGTCGCCTATGCGAACGCCTATTCCAGGGCGAGCGTGACCGATAACCTCTGCGGCTTTTCCTATGCCTTCATCGATGCCACCGATAAACCGTCGCCGTCTCCGCTGCCGCCGGCCAATCCGGCACTGGCGTTCGCCGCGTCGAACGGTATTCCGCCGACGGTCGGCATCCAGCTTATCCGGAACGGTGTATCCACGACGACGGTCGGCGGTGTCGCGGCGCCGATGGCCGATGTGGATGGTGCGGTCTGTCTGCGCAATCTGTGGACCGGCGATAACGGCTTCAGCAAAAGCCGACGATGGCAAGGACCCGGCAAAGCGGCTGAGCAAGGGCGTGGAGGAAGTGCTCGCCACGGCGGCCTTGCGCGGCAAGCCCACCGTCATCGTTCATGGCCGGTCGGACGCGCTGATCGCGGTCAATCACAGCTCCCGCTCATATTATGGCTCGGCTTTGAGGAAGCAGCAGAACATCTGGTATTATGAGGTCACCAACGCTCACCATCTGGATGCCTTCAACGCGTTGCCGGGCTTCGATGCCGCATACATTCCCCTGCACGTCTACTTCATCGAAGGGCTGGACCGTCTCTATGAGCACCTGAAGAACGGCAAGGCGCTGCCGCCCAGTCAGGTTGTCCATACCATCCCGCGCGGTGCCGGAGCGCCGCCGATCACGGCGGCGAACGTGCCGCCCATCGCCGATGACATAAGGTGGCGGAAGCGGACCGTATCACCTTCACCGGCTCGGTCCTGCGGATACCGGACTGAGAGTTTCAGGAAGGCCGGTCGGCCTGTTCGGTGGCGCCCGCCGGGGTGCCACCGAATAGGCCCCGCGCCCGCATCGTAGCGGCTGGTTCCCGGCGGCGGCATCTGAATAATGTCTCAGCAAATTGTCGTTTTCGGGAAAGCCTATGGCCAGTCAATCGCCTGAAGTGATCTACGCCTGCATCATCACCTTCAATCGGCGCGATATACTGCTGGAGTGCCTGCGGGCCGTGTACTCGCAGACGCACGCCGTTTCCGGCGTGCTCGTTCTCGACAACGCATCGACCGACGGCACCGACGAGATGCTGGCGGGCGAGGGCTTTCTGTCACGCCCCGGCTTCGTTTATCACCGCAACGCCGTCAACTCCGGCGTTTCTCCGGGCTTCGAGCAACTGGTTCGCCTTGGGTATGAGCAGGGCGCGTCCTGGGTCTGGGTCATGGATGACGATGTCATCCCCAGCGACGACGCGCTGGCGGAGCTGATCGACGCCAGCCGTCATTTCGACAGCCCGGCCGATATCGGCTTCCTGATCAGCGCCGCCACCACGCCCGACGGGCAGGAAAACAACGTTCCGCGCGTCGATATGCGGCGCGACCGGTCAAACTGGAAGAACCGGCCGGAGCCGGTCTGGGGCCATCTGCTGGCTCACGGCATGGTCCGGGTCCGCAACGCGGGGCTGACCTCGATCCTCATCCCGCGCACCACGATCGAGGCCTGCGGCGTGCCGTCGGGCGATTTCGCGGTGCTGGGGGAGGATGCGGACTATACGCTCCGCATGTCGGCCTGGAGGCCGAGTTATCTGGTCGGCCGCAGCAAGGTCCTGCACAAGCGCGCGATCTCCGGCTATATCCATGTCCTGGTGGAGACGAACGAGGCCCGGCTCGACCGCTTCTACTATTACTACCGCAACTTCTTCTATTTGAGGAAACGCTACCATCCGGTCGGCGACCTGATCCACTTCCTGCTTCATTCGGCCTATCATCTGGTACGCATGCCGATGGCGCCCAGCCACAGGCTGCGCCGCGCGCGGTTCCTGATCCAGGGGTTGGCGGCGGGCCTGTTCTTCAAGCCGCGCTACCTTCCGGTCAATCCCTCCCCCGGCCGGACACCTTCACAGGATTATTCCCCGGAAGGCGTCCGATCCGTCAGGCTGGCGACGGCGCGGTGAACAGGCCGCTATGCTGGTCGCGCAGCAGGTTCTTCTGCACCTTGCCCATGGCGTTGCGCGGCAGCTCGTCCATGAAGAAGACCCGCTTCGGCACCTTGTAGTTGGCAAGCCGCTCCTTGCAGACCGCGATCACTTGCGGCTCCGTGACATCGGAGGAACCGGGCCGGCGCAGGACGATGGCGACGACGGCTTCGCCGAAATCCGGGTGAGGCACGCCGACGACGGCGCTTTCGGCAACGCCGTCGATGGCGTCGATCACCGTTTCGACTTCCTTCGGGTAGACGTTGTAGCCGCCGCAGATCACCAGATCCTTGGCCCGGCCCACGATATGGACGTAGCCGCTCGCATCGATCTTGCCGACATCGCCGGTGATGAAGAAGCCGTCGGGGCGGAACTCGGCGGCGGTCTTCTCGGGCATGCGCCAGTAGCCGGAGAAGACGTTGGGGCCTTTGACCTCGATCCCGCCGATCTCGTCCACGCCCAGAACGCTGCCGGTTTCCGGATCGGTGACGCGGACCTCCACACCGGGCAGCGGGAAGCCCACCGTGCCGGGAATGCGGTCGCCGTCGAGCGGGTTGGAGGTCAGCATGACGGTTTCGGTCATGCCGTAGCGTTCCAGGATCGCGTGACCGGTGCGGGTCTCGAACTCGCGGTGGGTTTCGGCCAGCAGCGGGGCGGAGCCGGAGATGAACAGCCGCATGTGCTGGCAGGATTCCCGGTTCAGGCGCGGGTCGGCCAGCAGGCGGGCGTAGAAGGTCGGCACGCCCATGAAGACGGTGGCGCGCGGCAGCAGGCGGAAGACCTGCTCCACGTCGAACTTCGACAGGAACAGCATCGCCGAGCCGTTCAGCAGCACGCAGTTGGTCGCGACGAACAGCCCGTGGGCATGGAAGATCGGCAGGGCGTGCAGCAGCACGTCGTCCGGCTGCCAGCCCCAATAGCTGTGCAGGGTCAGCGCGTTGGAAGCCAGATTGCCGTGGCTCAGCATCGCGCCCTTGGAGCGCCCGGTCGTTCCCGACGTGTAGAGGATCGCCGCCAGTTCATGGCGCTGCGCGGGGACGGTCGGGAAGTTGGGGTCCAGGCTGGCCGAGCGGTCGGGCAGGGTGCCTTCACCGTCCTGGCCGAGGCTCAGGATATGCGCGGTGCCGGCCTTGAAGGCGTCCTCCTGGCCGGGACGGCAGACGATGACGCCCGGTTCGGCGTCGGATACGAAATATTCGATTTCGTGGCGGGTATAGGCGGTGTTGAGCGGCAGGTAGATGGCGCCCGCGCGCAGGCAGGCGAGATACAGGAAGATCGCCTCGGGCGACTTCTCGACCTGAACCGCGACCCGGTCGCCCTTCCGCACGCCAAGAGCGCTGAGCAGGCGGGCGTAGCGGCCGGAAACCGCTTCCAGGTCGGCATAGGAGTAGACGCGGCCCGTCTCCGTTTCGATGAAGGGGCGGGACCGGTCGGCCGGGAAGCGGCTGCGGAACAGATCGTAGAGATTGTCGGACATCGAGGCGATTTCCTGGTGGTCGCAGATTCTCCCTCGCCCCCTTGGGGGAGAGGGTCGGGGTGAGGGGGTATTCGACAGGCAAGTCCCCTGCAATGGCCCCCCTCACCCTAACCCTCTCCCCCCAAGAAGGGGGAGAGGGGACTTAAGGAAGAGGAGGCTTCGAGAGCGACGAGAGCAACTTAAGAGAAGCGCGTCTGAAGCATCACGCCATGTTGATCATGATCGTCTTCTTATGCGTGAAGTGCTCAAGCATCGACTCCAGCGACGCTTCCTTGCCCAGGCCCGACGCCTTGACGCCGCCGTAGCTGAGGTTCGGCTGCACGACGAGGTTCTGGTTGACCTGCACGAAGCCGGCTTCCAGCCGGTTCACCGCGTCCATCGCCCGCTGCAGGTTGTTCGTCCAGACGCTGGCGGCCAGGCCGTATTCGCTGTCGTTGGCGTCGGCGAGGACCTTCTCGTAGTCGGTCCAGCGGATGACGCAGCAGACCGGGCCGAAGATTTCCTCGCGCGCGATCTGGCTGTCGTTGGTGACGCCGGTGAAGATATGCGGCTGGACGAACAGGCCCTTGGCAAGCTTCGGATCGGTCGGCACCGCCGAGCAGGCATGGGCCACCGCCCCGGCGGTCTGCTTGCCGATCGCGATGTAGCCCTGGACCCGGTCAAGCTGCTGCGGCGAAACGATGGTCCCGATATCGGTCGCCTCGTCCAGCGGATCGCCCATCTTCATGGCATCGACCTTCGCCTTCAGCCGCTCGACGAAGGCGTCGTGGAGGCTGTCATGGACGAAGATGCGGGACGCCGCCGTGCAGCTCTGGCCCTGGCGGGTGAAGCGCATGCCGGCGATGGCTCCCGCCACGGCGCGGTCCAGATCGGCGTCCTCCATGACGATCATGGGGCTCTTGCCGCCAAGCTCCAGCGTGACCGGGATCAGCTTTTCCGCCGCCGCCTTGTAGACGATCTTGCCGGTCTCGACCGAGCCGGTGAAGGTCACCTTGCCGACCTTGGGGTGCGAGACCAGCGGAGCGCCGCATTCCGGCCCGAAGCCCGACAGGATGTTGACCAGACCCGACGGCATCACCGTGTTCATGAGCTGAATGACGCGCAGCACGGTCAGCGGCGCTTCCTCCGCCGACTTGACGATGACGGCGTTGCCGGCGACCAGGGCCGGGGCGATCTTCAGCGCCATCAGCAGCAGCGGCACGTTCCAGGGCAGGATGGCGCCGACGATGCCGATCGGCTCGCGCACCGTCATGGTCATGATCGTCGGGCTGAACGGAACGGTTTCGCCCTTCAGCTCGGACCCCAGCCCGCCGAAGAAGGTGAAGGCGTCGGCCAGGACGGAGGCTTCGACCCGGCTTTCGGTGCGCAGCGCCTTGCCGGTTTCAAGCGCGATCAGCCGCGCCAGTTCTTCCGCGTGCTCCGCCAGGATCTGGCCGCACTTGACCACCAGCTTGCCCCGGTCGCGGGCGCTGACCTTCTTCCACGCCTTCTGCGCGGCATAGGCGCCCTGCACGGCGGCATCGACATCGGCGGCCTCGCCGAAGGCGGCTTCGGCGACCTGCTCGCCGGTCGCGGGGTTGATGACGGGGAAGACCTTGCCCGAAAGGCTCGGCGCGCATTTCACCGGCATAGAAGTGCTTGCCGCTGAGGTCGCGCGCCAGGGCGAAGGGATCGGTCTGGATATTGGTATCGACGGAAGTCATCTGAAAACCCTCGGTATTAGCTGGCGGTGCCGCGCAGAAGCTTGATGATGCTGGAGAAGTCGGTGCCGGCCTGACCGTTGCCGGCATGCAGGCTGTAAAGCTGCGCCGCCAGACCGCCCATCGGGGTCGAGGCGCCCGCCGCCTGGGAAGCGGCCTGGGCCAGCTTCAGGTCCTTCAGCATCAGGGCGGTGGCGAAACCGGGCTGGTAGTCGCGGTTCGCCGGGCTGTTCGGCACGGGGCCGGGAACCGGGCAGTAGCTGTTCAGCGACCAGCACTGACCGGACGAGGTCGAAGCGACATCGAACAGCGACTGGTGCGACAGGCCGAGCTTTTCGGCCAGCGCGAAGGCCTCGCAGACGCCGATCATCGAGATGCCGAGGATCATGTTGTTGCAGATCTTCGCCGCCTGTCCGGCCCCGGCCTCGCCGCAATGGACGATCTTGCCGCCCATCTTTTCCAGCAGCGGCTTGGCCCGGTCGAAGCTTTCCGCAGTGCCGCCGACCATGAAGGTCAGGGTGCCGGCGGCGGCACCGCCGACGCCGCCGGAAACCGGAGCGTCGAGAAACTCCATCCCGGCTTCCGCCGCGGCGGCACCGACCTGACGCGCCGTGTCCACGTCGATGGTCGAGCTGTCGATGAACAGCGTGCCGGGACGCGCCGAAGCGATCAGGCCGGCGGCGCCGAGATACACGTCGCGGACATGCTGGCCGCTCGGCAGCATGGTGATGACGGCGTCGGCGCCCTCGGCCGCGGCGCCGGTGGAGGCGACGCACGTGATCCCCGCCTTGCCGGCGGCCTCGATGGCGGCGGCGCTTACGTCGAAGCCCGTACATCATGGCCCGCCTTCGACAGGTTGGCCGCCATCGGCCCGCCCATATTGCCGAGCCCGATAAATCCAACAACGCTCATGGTCGTTTCCTCGTTTGCTTTTTTATTGTGGTCTACGCTGGAGTGAGGCCCAGTTCCTTGGGGCCGAGCGGGGCGAAGTGGGCGGAGACGGCGGCTTCCGACACTTCGGAAAGAGCAGCCGGCTGCCAGCGCGGCGACTGGTCCTTGTCGATCAGCGCCGCGCGGACGCCTTCGCGGAAGTCCGGTCCGTGGAACATCCGGTTGATGATGCGGAATTCCATGTTCAGGCAGTCTTCAAGGCTGCCCAGCGTACGGGCGTGCCGCAGGGCCGCCAGCGTGACCTTCAGGCTGGTGGGAGACTTGGCCTCCATCTCCGCCGCCACGCTGGTCGCCCAGTCGTCGCCCGAGGTCCGGGCGGTTTCCAGGCACTGCTCGACCGTGTCGTGGCCGAACATCACGTCGATCGCCGCCGCCTTCGCCGCCAGCGGGGCAGGGCCGGGATCGCTGGCGAACGACTTCACGATCGCTTGCGTGTCGCCGCCATCGGCCTCGCCCAGCGCCTTCGCCAGATCGCCCAGCCGTTCCGACTGGACGAAGTAGTCCGCCAGCCCGGCATAAATCGCGTCGGCGCCGCCGATCCGGCTGCCCGTCAGCGCCAGATACGTCCCGACCTCTCCCGGAGCCCGCGACAGCAGCCACGTGCCGCCCACGTCGGGCAGCAGGCCGATGCCGACTTCCGGCATCGCCAGCATGGTCTTCTCGGTGACGATGCGGCAGGACGCGTGCGCGGAAATGCCCACACCGCCGCCCATGACGATACCGTCCATGAACGCCACGACCGGCTTCGGATAGCTGCCGATGGCGGCGTTCAGCCGGTATTCGTCGCGCCAGAAGGTCTCGGCCATGCCGTCGCCGCGCGACCCGCTCTCATACAGTGCGCGGACATCGCCGCCGGCGCACAGCCCGCGCGTTCCGGCGCCGTCGATGACCACGACGCGGACGCCGTCGTCCTTCGTCCAGCCATCGAGCGCCGCGGCGAACGCGTGGACCATGTCGAGCGTCAGCGAGTTCAGCGCCTTCGGCCGGTTCAGCGTGATCCGGCCGGCCGCACCTTCGCGGCGGACGATCAGGTCTTCCAAGTCGGTAGCTGCGGTCATGAGCGGTTTCCTTCGCTGAATACGGACCGGGACACGATCAGGCGCATGATCTCGTTCGTCCCTTCCAGGATCTGATGGACGCGGAGGTCCCGGACGATCTTCTCGATCCCATAATCCGCCAGATAGCCGTAGCCGCCGTGAAGTTGCAAGGCCGCGTCGGCAACCGCAGTAACCGGTGTCCGTGGCGAACCGCTTCGCCATCGCGCAGAAGGTCGTCGCATCCGCCGCCTTGGCGTCCAGCTTGGCGGCGGCCCGGTAAAGCAGCGACCGCGCCGCCTCCAACTCCGTCGCCATGTCGGCGACGCGGAACTGGAGCGCCTGGAACTGATCGAGCGTGCGGTTGAACGCCTTCCGCTCGCCCATGTACCGCACGGCCTTGTCCAGCGCCGCCTGCGCTCCGCCGATCGAGCACGCGCCGATGTTGATCCGGCCGCCGTCCAGGCCCGCCATCGCGAACTTGAAGCCGTCGCCCTCGTTCCCCAGCCGGTTGGCGACCGGTACGCGGACATCGTCGAACAGCACCGCCCGCGTCGGCTGGGCGTTCCAGCCCATCTTGCGCTCGTTGGCGCCGAACGACAGGCCGGGTGCGTCGGCGGGGATCACCAGCGTCGAAATGCCGCCGGGACCGTCGCCGCCCGTCCGCACCATCGTAACATAAAGATGGGCGCTGCCGGCACCGGAGATGAACTGCTTGGCGCCGTTCACGACATAGTGGTCGCCGTCGCGCACCGCCCTGGTCTTCAGCGCCGCCGCGTCCGATCCGGCCCCGGCCTCCGTCAGGCAGTAGCTCGCGAGGTATTCCATCGTGCAGAGCTTGGGCAGCCAGGAGCCGCGCTGCTCATCGTTGCCGAACCGGTCGATCATGGACGCGGCCATGTTGTGGATCGACAGGTAGGCCGAAACGGTCGGGCATCCCTGGGCCAGCGCTTCGAAGATCAGGACGGCGTCCAGCCGCGACAGGGCGGAGCCGCCCACATCTTCCGCGACATAGATGCCGGCCATGCCGAGCGACGCTGCCTCGCGCAGCACATCGACCGGGAAGTGCTTCTTTTCATCCCACTCGACGGCTTTTGGTGCCAGCGCGTCGGCCGCGAAACCGAGCGCCATCTCGCGGATCGCGCGTTGATCGTCGGTCAGTTCCTGGGACAAGTCCACCGCTCCCTATTTTATTTTGATTGCGCGGATCACCTTGTCCCATAGGCATTCACGCTCAGGTATCGGATTAATCGCGCATCGGATGAGCGGAAAATCGCACACCTATGGAACTTCCGGGTTATGTTCCGCAAGTGTCAACAGCATCAGAGGACGGCCCGTGCCGCCGTCGCGACGAATGAGCGACCGATCATGGGCGAATTCAACTGGAACGATCTCAAGTCCTTCCTGGCCGTGGCCCGCACCGGAAAGCTGACCTCGGCGGCGAGATCCCTGGGTGCGGACCACGCGACCGTCAGCCGGCGTCTGGTCTCGCTGGAGGAAGCGATGCATGTCCGCCTGTTCGAGCGGCACCCGACCGGCTACACCCTGACGGCCCAGGGGGAGCGGCTTCTGCCGCTGGCCGAGAGCATGGAAAGCATGGCGCTGACCGCCTATGCCGAGCTGGCGAACTCCAACCTGTCCGTCTCCGGCGCCGTCCGGATCGGCTCGCCGGACGGCTTCGGCAGCTACTTCCTGGCGCCCCGGATCGGCGACCTGTGCCGCCAGCACCCGGCGCTGGAGGTCCAGCTTATCGCCATGCCGCGGATCTTCAGCCTGTCGAAGCGCGAAGCCGACATCGCCATCGGCCTCGCCCGGCCGCAGGAAGGCCGGCTGTCGGCGCGGAAGCTCACCGACTATCACCTGAAGCTCTACGCTTCGCGCTCCTATCTGGAGAGCGGCGCCCGAGATCCGGGATGCGGGCGATCTGGCGAAGCACAAGTTCGTCGGCTACATCGACGACCTGCTCTACGCGCCGGAGCTGGACTACCTCAGCGCCGTCGGCACCATCGATCCGCAGTTGAAAAGCACCAACCTGATAGCCCAGCTCAAGGCGACCGTCGCGGGGGCCGGGCCTGTGCATCCTCCCCTGCTTCATCGCCAAGGCGGAACCGCAACTTGTCCCCGTTCTGCCGGACGACGTGACGCTCACCCGGTCGTTCTGGCTGATCATCCACGAGGACCTGCGCCGGCTGGCCCGCATCAGCGCCACGGCCGATTTCATCGTCGATGCCGTCTATAAGGCGCGGGCGGATTTCCTGTCCGCAGAAGGCGGCCTGAGAGGCCGCGCTGCTCGAGTAGCTGGGTGAGTATGAGTATTTCCGCACATCGGTTTCGCGGCATAGGGCCTTCCAACGGCCGGGTCCGTCCATGATCATGCCGGCCGAAGTACCAACACTTCCGCACAGATCAAGCGGAAGAACAACAAGCCCGATGCCGGGCAGCAAGGGGAGAGAATGACCGATCGATCCAGCGACTTCATTGCCGCGCGCAACCTGCTGCTGGAGGCTCGGACCGACCGCGCTCGCGCGGTGCGGGATTTCCGCTGGCCCTCCATGCCCGTGTTCAACTGGGCGCTCGACTATTTCGACACGATCGCGCGCGGCAACGACCGCCCGGCGCTCTGGGTCGTGGCGGAGGATGGCGGCGAGCAGAAGGTCACCTACGCCGAGCTGTCCGCCCGGTCGAACCGGCTCGCCAACTGGCTGCGCGCCCAGGGCGTGCGCCGGGGCGACCGCGTGCTGCTGATGCTGCCCAACGTGCCGCCGCTGTGGGAAACCATGCTGGCCGCCATGAAGCTGGGCGCCGTGGTGATCCCCGCGACGACGCTGCTGGTCGGCGACGAGCTGCGCGACCGGCTGGAGCGCGGCGGCGCCCGCTTCGTCATCGCCATGGCCGATCAGTGCGCGAAGTTCGACGGCATGGAGAAGGGCCTCGGGCTGATCGCCATCGGCGGCGCGCCCGGCGCGGCTGGACCGCTTACGAGGGCTTCACCGACGCCCCCGCCGAGTTCACCCCCGACGGCGAGACGCGGTCCGAAGACCCGCTGCTGCTCTACTTCACCTCGGGCACCACCGCCAAGCCCAAGCTGGTGCTGCACACCCACCGCAGCTATCCGGTGGGCCACCTGTCCACCATGTACTGGGTCGGCTTGCAGCCGGGCGACGTGCATTGGAACATCAGCTCGCCCGGCTGGGCGAAGCACGCCTGGAGCAACGTCTTCGCGCCGCTCAATGCCGAGGCGACGGTGTTCGTCTACAACTACACCCGCTTCAACGCGCGGGCGGTTCTGGACGTGCTGGTCCGCTGCGGCGTCACCACGCTCTGCGCGCCGCCGACCGTCTGGCGCATGCTGATCCAGGAGGACCTGAAGGCGTGGCCGGTGAAGATCCGCGAACTGGTCGGCGCCGGCGAGCCGCTGAACCCCGAGGTGATCGATCAGGTCAAAGCCGCCTGGGGCCTGACGATCCGCGACGGCTTCGGCCAGACGGAAACCACGGCCCAGGTCGGCAACAGCCCCGGCCAGCCGGTCAAGGCCGGCAGCATGGGACGCCCGCTTCCCGGCTACGACGTTGTCCTGATCGACGCCGATGGCAACGAGACGGAGGAGGGCGAGATCGCCCTCAAGCTCGACCCGCGCCCCGCCGGGCTGATGGCCGGCTATCAGGCCTCGGCCAACGAACCGGTGCAGCCGCCGGAAGGCGGCTTATTACCGCACCGGCGACGTGGCCAGCCGCGACGCCGATGGCTACCTGACCTATGTCGGCCGCGCCGACGACGTCTTCAAAGCCAGCGACTACCGCATCAGCCCGTTCGAGCTGGAAAGCGCCCTGATCGAGCACGAGGCCATCGCCGAAGCGGCGGTAGTCCCCAGCCCCGACCCGCTCCGGCTGGCGGTGCCGAAGGCGTTCCTGATCCTGGCCGGCGACCGGGAGCCGTCACGCGATCTGGCGCTGGAGATCTTCCGCCACATCCGCGCCACCCTGCCGCCCTACAAGCGCATCCGCCGCATCGAGTTCGCCGACCTGCCCAAGACGATCTCCGGCAAGATCCGCCGCGTGGAACTGCGCCGCCGCGAACAGCAGCCGGACCATCCGAAGGATCTGCGCGGCACGCTGGAGTTCTGGGAAGAAGACTTCGCGGAGTTGCAGGGGTAGGGCAAGTAGAGTTGTAGGGAGAATGCCCGAGCAGTATAACTGACGAGTACGTTAATGCTTCGTGGTGTCGGCTCCTCCAAGAAGGCCGACATACGGTTACGCCAGCTTGTTCCGCAAATGATCCGCCAGCCTTACCGCCATGGCGACGATGTTGACCGTCACCATCGTCGCCCCTGTGGTCGGAAACACCGAGCCTCCCGCCACGTACAGGTTCTCGACCCCATGGACGCGGCAGTTCTCATCGACCACGCCACGACGCGGGTCCTTGTGCATCCGCGTCGTGCCCATGTAATGGGCCGATAAATCCACCCCCGAAGGCCACGGGTCCGCCTGATCCTCGAACTCCACCTGAATGCGCCCCAGCCCCAGTGCGCCGAATTGCCGGGCCAGCAGATCCTGGGTACACAGGATCGTGTGCTTGTCCAGATCGCCCAGCCGCCAGTCCAGCACCATCTTGTTCAGCCCGAGCGCGTCGCGCTCTTCTCCCAGCGTGATCCGGCTGTCCGGATTGGGGGCCTGTTCCGAGAAATAGCGCGTCTGCAACAGCCGGTATTTGTTGTCATGGAAGGCGCGGGCATAGAGCGCTTTCGCGACGGTATCCAGATCGCCGACGATGGTCGCCAGCTCTTCCCCCAGCTTGTCGGGTATCCGCCCGAAAGCCAGATGCCGCAGGATGCGCCTGAACGCGACGAAGCCGGGGCTGCGCTCTCCCTCGTAGCTCTGCTCGAAGAAGACGACGCAGTTGAGCATGCGCTCCTCTTCCTGAGCCTTGCGGCTCGGCTGGAGCACATCGATTATCGGCAGGTCTTCGCTCCTGAAGTTCTCGAATCCCTTGGTCTTATACAGCTTGATCGTCTCGTCCGGGATCGACAGCAGCGCCCGCCCGGTGCGGAGCGTCGTGTGCGCCATGAAGTAGCGTCCGACCAGATCATTGTCGTTGCCCAGGCCATTGGGCCTGACCCGGTTGGAGAGCAGCAGCAGCCGGGCGTTCTCGATTCCCGACGCCAGAATGATAGATCTTCGACGTGAACCGGCAGGTCTTCCCGTCCAGCCCCTTGGTCTTCAGCGTTTCCACCTGCCCGGCATCCGGCCCGGTTTCGATTTCCACCACATTGGCGTGGAGGTAGACCGTGCAACTGTTATCATCCCGCGCCAGCGCCTGCCGGTAGACCTCGCCGAATCGCGTCGGCGGGCTGCGAAGGAAAATCTTTTCAGTGATCGTCTCGCGATCGACGGCGATCCGGCCCCGGCCGAATTCGGGTATCGTCTCAGCCCAGTAATCCGGAGAAAAGTTGTCGGACGGAAGCTCGCAGTACCGGTACGCCTTGGGGTAGAACTTTTCCAGCTCCGCCTTCTGGAAAGGCCAGCCGCTGTCGGGAATCCACGGCCGTTCCTCGAAATCCACGGCGTCCAGAGGGCCGCAGTTGCCGCCCCAGTGGCCGGTCGTGCCGCCGAAATAGCGCAGGCGGCTCCACAGCAGGTCCACCTGCTGCTCGCTGACGCAGGTGCCGTCATTCAGGGATTGGACGTCGTCCTCGAATTCCAACCCGCCGCTTTCCAGCAGGGCGATCTTAAAATCATGCCCAAGCAGTTCCATCGCCAGTGTTATGCCGGCGGCACCGGCGCCAACAATACAGATATCCGCATCGATCGTTTGACCGTCGGGGAGATTTCGCAGGTCGATGAACATGTTCTGGGCAATTCTATCGATGAATGGCGGGAGTTCCGCCGAACGTAGAGTAGAAGTTAAATTTACAAGAGCTGGGACTGTCCAGTGTTTCTTTAGAGAGACACCATTGAGACCCGCGCCGCAAAGAAACTGAGGGGGGTATACATAGAGCGGGGATGCTCCGCGATTTGGGGTTTATCCTTGATATGTCGTCTCGCCATTAATAGGTATTTATTCATGTTATTGTATGCTGGTGAATCGAGTTGGGTGACGAGTAGGTGTGTTTGTTTTATCCGGGTATTAAGGATTTGTAATTAATCATTACACTTATCGTAGTTGATCTATAAAATACTATGGATCGGAGAGTTTGGCCAAAACGCAAAGCCATCCAACATCATCGCCAATCCCTGCCCACCAGCCAAATGCTCGGCAATGCCATGGGATCCAGGAATTTGTCGTGGCCGGATGCCGGGTAGACGATGAGGTCCGGGAACACGTTTTCGTTTGATCAAGGTCAAGGAATTCCCCACTGGATCAGTCAACTTTGCCGGCACGTCATTCGCCGCCGGCTTTCAAAAGTCCCTCAGGGGCCATGAGACGGCGTCCAACCCGAGGAGATTTCCCATGACCGCCGCCGGACGCAGCACGCCATGAGCGAGCGCCTGACAAAAGCCGCTGCCCGCAACATCTTCTATGGCGGCTCGGCCTTCTTTTTCCTGGTCTTCGTCGGACTTACGGCGTTGAGCCATAATTACATTCTCAATACTGGCACCAACGCCGCCACCCTGACCGACGGCGTCGCCCGCGGCAAAGCGGTGTGGGAGAAGAACTCCTGCATCAACTGCCACAGCATCCTGGGCGAAGGGGCTTATTTCGCGCCGGAACTGGGCAACGTGATGGCCCGCTGGGGTGTCCAGAATGACCCAGCCGCGGCCTATGACACTTTGAAGGGATGGATGGAAGCGCAGCCCAGCGGGATCGAGGGCCGGCGCCAGATGCCGCAGTTCCACCTGACCGATCAGGAAATCAGGGATCTTTCCGAATTCCTGACATGGACCGGCACGATCAAGACCCAGAACTGGCCGCCCAACAAGGCCGGCTGAGGAGCACCCGCCATGAAGATCAGTCATGAGATACGAGTCCCAAAAGGTCGCCCTGGTTTATTTCGCCGGCGCCCTGCTCCTGTTCGTCGTGCAGGTCCTGGTCGGGACGCTGGCCGGCGTCGTCTATGTCCTGCCCAACGTCCTGTCGGAACTGGTGCCCTTCAACGTCCTGCGCATGATCCACACCAACGCGCTGATCGTGTGGCTGCTGATGGGCTTCTTCGGCGCCGGCTATTATCTGGTCCCGGAAGAGGCCGAAACCGAGCTGTACAGCCCGAAACTGGCCTATATCCAGTTCGGCCTGTTCATGTTCGGCGGCCTCGCCGCCGTCGTCAGCTACCTGTTCGGCATCCACGAGGGACGCGAGTTCCTTGAACAGCCATGTGGATCAAGATGGCGATCGTCGTGGTCGCCTTGATGTACCTGTTCAACCTGTCCATGACGGTGTTGAAGGGCCGGCGCACCGCCGTCACCAATGTCCTGATGCTGGGCCTGTGGGGCATCGCGGTCTTCTTCCTGTTCGCCTTCTACAATCCGCACAATCTGGCGCTCGACAAGATGTACTGGTGGTACATCGTCCATCTCTGGGTCGAAGGCGTGTGGGAACTGGTGATGGCCTCGGTCCTGGCCTTCATGATGATCAAGCTGACCGGCGTGGACCGCGAAGTGGTCGAAAAATGGCTCTACGCCATCGTCGGCCTGGCCCTGTTCAGCGGCCTGCTCGGCACCGGCCACCATTACTACTGGATCGGCACTCCCGGTTACTGGCAGTGGATCGGCAGCCTGTTCTCGACGCTGGAGGTCGCTCCCTTCTTCGCCATGGTCGTGTTCGCCTTCACCATGGTGTGGAAGGGCGGCCGTGACCACCCCAACAAGGCGGCCATGCTGTGGGCCTTGGGATGCGCCGTCATGGCGTTCTTCGGGGCGGGCGTCTGGGGCTTCCTGCACACGCTGGCCCCGATCAACTACTACACCCACGGGACCCAGGTCACCGCGGCTCACGGCCATCTCGCCTTCTTCGGCGCCTATGTGATGCTGAATCTGGCGATCATGACCTATGCCATGCCGTACCTGCGCGGCCTGCGCCCTACAACCAGATGCTCAACATGTGGAGCTTCTGGCTGATGACCTCGGCGATGGCGTTCATGACGTTCTCGCTGACCTTCGCCGGCGTCGTGCAGGTCCACCTGCAGCGCGTGCTCGGCATGGGCTACATGGAAGTTCAGGACCAGTTGGCGCTGTTCTACTGGATGCGTCTCGGCTCCGGCGTGGTCGTGGCGATCTCGGCGCTGATGTTCGTCTACTCGGTCTTCGGCCCCGTCCACGAGGAACGGCCGGCCCGGCTGGCCAAGTCCCTGCAACCCGCCGAGTGACCCCGCTGCCGGCATCCTCCTGACGAGGGTGCCGGCAAGGCCATCGCCGCCACAGGAGATCCGATCATGCCCGACAGCCTGAACCCTGATATTTTCCGCCGAGGTCACGGCCGAAATACCCTACTACGAGCCGACCGGGGACGAATGCGACCTGTTCGTCCACGCCTATAACCATAACCTGCCCCTGCTGCTGAAGGGGCCGACCGGCTGCGGCAAGACGCGGTTCGTGGCCCATATGGCGGCCAAGCTTGGCCGCCCGCTCTACACGGTTTCCTGCCACGACGACCTGACGGCGGCCGACCTGACCGGCCGCTACCTGCTGAAGGGCGGAGACACCGTCTGGGTCGATGGCCCCCTGACCCGCGCCGTCCGCGAAGGAGCCATCTGCTACCTGGACGAAGTGGTGGAAGCGCGGAAGGACGTCACCGTCGTGCTTCACCCGCTGACCGACGACCGCCGCGTCCTGCCGCTGGAGCGCACCGGCGAGACCATCGTGGCGCCGCCGGGCTTCATGCTGGTCGTGTCGTACAATCCCGGCTACCAGAACATCCTGAAAAGCCTGAAGCCCAGCACCCGCCAGCGTTTCCTCGCCGTCGAGTTCGATTTTCCCCCGCCCGAACGGGAGGCGGAGATCGTCTCCCGCGAAAGCGGTCTGCCGCTGGAACGCTGCCGCCCGCTGGTCCGGCTGGCCGGAGCGCTCCGCGACCTGAAGGGCCAGGATCTGGAGGAAGGCGTCTCCACCCGCCTGCTGGTCTATTGCGCGACCCTGATCGCCGCCGGAATGCGCATGGAACGCGCCATTCTGGCATCCATGATCGAGCCGCTGACCGACGATCCCGACATCCGCAAGGCATTGCTGCGCGTCATCGACATCACGCTCGGCTGAGAGGCGTCATGGTTTCCCTGTTCGAACCGGAAGAAACAGTCGGTCAGGCGTGGCATCGGCTGGTCGGCGGCAGCGCCAGCTATAAGCATCACGCGGAAGCCGCCGTAACGCTGGACGAGATCCGCCCCCGCCTGGGCGTGATGTTCCGGGCGCTCGGCGGCAATGGCGGCGTCCGGCTGGCGGCCTGCGGCCCCGGCGCTTCCAACCACCGGCTGACCCTGCTCCAGAAGATCGGTCTGGGCACGGAGAAGCTGGATGCTCCCCGGTTCGACGGCGCCACGCTCGAACTGCCCGCCCAAATCGACTGTTTCCCCGACCGCGCCGACAACGAGGCGCTGTACGAGTGGCTGATCGCGTGGTTCACCTGCGCCGAACCCATGGCCGCGTCCGCCGATCCGCTGCAAGCGGATATCGCCCGCCTGCGCGCGGCCGGTGCCACGACCTCGTTCGCGCTGGCCATCTGGCCGGGCCTGCGGAAACTTCATCTCCGCCTGTGCCACGCCATGCTGGCCGCGCGCCCGGCCCGCCGCCTGCCCCCCGCCGAGGCCAGCCATCGAAGCCGCCGTCGTAGCATTGCTGGGCGGTCCGGGCGCTCCGGATGGCATGTCGGCGATGCTCGACCCGACCGTTCCGCTGGAAACCTGGAAAGCCGGCAACGGCTACAAGCCATTCCTGCCCGTTCCGCTGTGGGGCGAGGTGGTCGCTCCCCGCGCGGCATCCCCGCGCGCGGCCTCCACGCAGGAAGGGGAGGGCGGGGACCCCGCCGCCCCCAGCGACGGCAAGCGCCGCCGCGCCGCCCGGCGCGACAACGACCAGACCCGCCGCAACGACCCGCTGATCCTGAACCGGTTCGAGAAGATCATCGGCCTGTCGGAAATGGTCAACATCAACCGCTCGGTCGAGGACGACGACGAGGAAGGTGCGCGCAAGGCCGCCGAGGACCTGGACGAACTGAGCGTCGGCCAGCATGACCGCCGCGCCGCGACCAAGCTGCGCATGGACCTCGATCTCGCGGCGGAAGCCGTGGATACATCGGCTCTGACCGCCGAACTGACATATCCGGAATGGGATTATACCCGTGGCGTGCTTCACCCCAACCACTGCCGCGTGATCGCCGAACCAGCCTCCCCATTGCCGACTCCCATGGTGAGAACTGGCGGCCCGACGCGGCGGCCCAGCGCCGCATCCGCATGGTGCGCCGGCAGTTCGAGGCGCTTGCGCCCCCGCCGCCAGCGCCTGACGGCCCAGCCCGATGGCGACGAACTGGACCTCTCGTCCCTGGTCCGCTCGGTGGCGGACCGCAGGGCCGGCGGCGCCGGCTCCGACCGGCTCTACACCTCCGTCCGCCCGGTGGCGCGCGACCTCTCGGTCGCGGTGCTGGTGGACGTGTCGCTGTCCACCGACGGCTGGATCGACGGTCACCGCGTGCTCGACGTGGAGAAGGAGGCGCTGCTGGCGCTCAGCCACGGCCTCGCCGCCTGCCAGGACGAGCACGGGATCTTCACCTTCACCTCGCGCCGGCGCGACCACGTGCATGTCCGCACGGTCAAGGACTTCGACGAACCGTTGAGCGATCTGGTGGACCGGCGCATCCAGGCGTTGAAGCCGGGCCACTACACCCGCATCGGCGCCGCCATCCGCCACGTCACCGAAGCGGCTGGTCCGAGCGGCCCCACCATCACCGCCTGCTGCTCCTGCTGTCGGACGGCAAGCCCAACGACATGGACCACTACGAAGGCCGCTACGCCATCGAGGACACCCACATGGCGATCCGCGAAGCCCGGCGCGCCGGTCTCAAGGTGTTCGGCGTGACGGTGGACGAGCAGGCCCGCGACTACTTCCCCTACCTGTTCGGCCGGGGCGCCTACGCGATCTTCCCGCACGTGGCCCGCCTGCCGTCGGCGCTGCCCGCGATCTACCGTCAGATCGCCTG
>CAWKET010000010.1:0-39201 GCA_963848585.1 uncultured Alphaproteobacteria bacterium
CGCCAAGGCTTCGGCTCCCAGCACGCGCGTCAACTCGCCGGCTGGGAGTTCGCGGCCAAGGGGGGCTGCTTGCCCTGACCAGAGGTTCGTGAAATCGGCAGCCTTGTCCTTGGGCTTAAGAGGAGCCAGCGCGCCGCCCGCGAGCGGAAAATCCGGGGCGAGCGGCGAGAGGGGGCCGACTTCGCGCATCACCCGGTTGACGATGCCGCGTGCCGGGCGGCCGGTGAAGACGTTGGTGACCATGGTGTCGTCGGCTTCGGCACTCTTCAGCGCCTGGAGGTGAACGGCGGGGATCATGGTTTCAGGGCAGAAGAGATAGGCGGTGCCGATCTGCACCGCCGCAGCACCTAGCGCAAAGCTGCCACGATCCCACGGGCATCGGCGATGCCGCCAGTCGCGATCACCGGGACCTTGACCGCGTCCGCGACCTGGGGCACCAGGGCGAAGGTGCCGACCTGCCGCGCCATGTCCCCGCGCAGGTCATCGGACAGGAAAGTTCCGCGATGGCCGCCGGCCTCATAGCCCATGGCGATGATCGCATCGCAGCCGCGTTCTTCCAGCCAGCGCGCCTCCGCGACCGTGGTCGCGGACGATATGATTTTGGCGCCGGTCGCCTTACCCGTTCCAGCAATGCCGCTTCCGGCAGGCCGAAGTGAAAGCTGACGACTTCGGGCCGGAAATCCTCGACCAATCCGCAGAACTCGTCATCGAAGGGTGCCCGGTTTGATGCCGGGATCGGCGCTTCCGGGTCCAACCCTTGTTCGACATAGTACGGCGCCAGCCGCGCCCGCCATGCCATCGAGCGCGTGGGGTCGTGCTGTGCCGGAGTATGGCAGAAGAAATTGAGGTTGATCGGCCGCGACGTGCCTTTGCGGATCGTCTCGACCGCTTCCCGCGCCTGCGCTGGCGTGTAAAGGGCACAGGGGAGCGATCCCAGCCCACCGGCCTCGCTGACGGCTATCGCCATCTCAGGCGTGGAAGCGCCGGCCATCGGGGCTTGGATGATCGGCAGATCAATTCCGAACAGATCAAGAATGCGGCGGTCGGGCCAGACGCTCATGATTGTTTCCTCTATGTTTTTGGTTTGCTTTTTGGCGCGTTTGCTGGGGCCAGACGAAGTACATCATGACGTAGAGACAGGCCCCGACCGCCAGCGCCGCCGACGCGATGCCGAGCGACCAGCCGAAGCCTTCGGCGCGGCTCGGCATCCGGGCCAGAAGCGTGGCGGTCAAGGGAGGGCCCGCGATCTGGCCGATACCGTAGAGAGCCGTGAGAAGGCCCATGAACCGGGCCGCATGATGCGGCCGCAGACGCCGCGCTTCCTGCATCGCGAAGAAACTGATGGAGGTAATGAACATGCCCACCAGGGCGCTGCTGACGATGAAGCCGGCAAGCGATGACACGAACAGGGTCAGGACGACGCCCAGACCCTGCATCGCGTAGCAGCCGGCAAGGACCAGTCGCGGGTCGAAGCGCCGGGGCACCCGGGTCGCCAGCAGGGCGCCCGCAACCACGGCAAGCCCAAGGATGGGCCAGAACAGGTCGAGCCAGACGGACCCCGGCAGGGCCTCGCGCGCTATCACCGGCAGGAAGGTCGCGGTGATGATGTAGCCGAAGCCCGCCAGCCCGTAAGCCGTGGCGAAAACCACCATTTCCGCCGATCCTCCGGGTGGATCGGCTGAAACAGGTACGTCCGGGGAGGGGTTGGGGCGGTTGGGCCGGCGCCGGGATCGGCCACTTTGAAGACCGGCCAGACAAGCGCGCTGAGAACCGCCGCCAGCATACCGAAAACCAGCCATCCGGTCGTTGCGGACCAGTGGACGGCGACCATGAATGTGGCGGCCAATCCGGATAATCGTGATCCCAAGCCCCGGCCCGGTGAAGATGGCCCCAGCCATGGCGGGAGCGCCCAGCCGGGCGAGGCGGGTCAGACACCATCCCGCCGTGAATACGAAAACGACGGCGCTCACCACGCCTGCCAGGAACCGCAGCAGCGGCCAGAAAGCCGGCAGCGGCAAGGCCATGCCGAGCGTCAGAAGCACCGTTGCGATCAGGCCCGATCGGATCATCACCGGCCCTGACCAGGACCGGGGCAGCACCATGCACAGCAATGCTCCCGCCAGATAGCCGAAATAATTCGCCGTCGCGAGCCAGCTTCCCGCCGCGATGTCGATGGTCGCGTCCTTCAGCATCATCGGCAAAAGGGGCGTGAACGCGAAGCGTCCCACCCCCATGGCGACCGCCAGCGACACGGCGCCGGCAAGTGCCACGACTGTGACGCTCGGCCCTGAGAGGTGTCGCTCCACCGTTGCGTGGGGAGGAATCAGTGGAGGCGGTCATTTACCTGAACCATCGGTATCGGGCGTTCAGCGGCCGATTTCCGCGGGATAAAGCGCCTCCTGACTCGCCTAGTCAAGGAGGAGGTCATGGAACGCCCAACAGGGCCTCGGACGCCGCGATCACATCGCCATGATGCGCGCCTGGATCTCCGCATGCTGAGTGCCGAAATCGCGGCCGGCGCGGGGCAGCTCGACATTCAGGCCGAAGCGGTTGGCGTAGGCCAGACAGAGATGCTGCACCTTGAGGGTCGTCGAGAGCAGCGACGCGAAGGCCGATTGCCAGCCGAAGGGCTCGAAGGGTTCCGGCTCGATCAGGGTGGAGCTTTTCAGGAAGGACCTGAAATTCGCGGAGACTTCCGCGCCGCGCCGGAGCGATAAAGGGGTGGTGGCGATGGCGAAGAGGAATCGGTGGGCTCCGCCATGAAATTCATGCCGTGGATGAAGTTTTCGGTTTCCGCCGCGATGGCTGTGATGCCGCCTGCCTCGTGGAATTTTGCGGCACCATAGCCTGCCGTCGCCAGATCCGGACCGCCACCGAGCAGGAAGATCTTTCCGTCCGGGCTCATGGAGCCGGCCGCCTCTTCCGCGAAGTCGCGGGCCGCTTCCGACCATTGCGGAATCAGGGTCAGTATCTCGTGCAGCGGATCGACGCTTTCGCCGACCCAGTGAAGCCCAAGGACGGCAAGCGCCTCCACGGTCACAAGGTAATCAAGGGTATGCGGCGTGCTGCGTGAGAGCGGCGCGTAGGGCAGGATGATGAGATCGTCCGCGATCCTGGCAAGCGCGCTGGTTTCGCCACAGGTGAGCGCCACGACCCGCACGCCCGACGCCTTGGCGACATGGGCGGCTTCCACCGTCCGCCGCGTATTGCCGGAGATCGAACTGAGGACCACCGCGTCACCGGAGATGAACTTGGTGAAGCCGGTGAGTTGCATCGACGTGGTGGCTTCCAACTGGATGCCGATCGCATCGAAGAAGCTCTTCAGCGCGGCCGGCGCGAAGGCCGAGTCACCGCATCCGCCCGCCATGATCCAGCCTTCCGGCCGGGTGATCCGGCTGACGCGCGAGATCAAGTGGCCCAAGCAGCCCGGCAGGATTTCGGCTTGTGCGGCGATTTCCCGCGCCATCATGTCGTTCATGGTCAGGCTCCAGCGGCTTGAAACGGGAAGGTTTCGCGGCCCAGGGACCAGATGGCCTGGGGTGGCACGGCGCCATGCTCGGTAAGGATCGCGGTCGTCAGGTCGGCGGGAATGACTTCAAGTTCGGGTGCTGTCGTGATGGCCCGCCCAACCCCGTTCAGGGAGAGACCGGCGAGAAGGCTCTTATCATAGGACCGGAGAGCGGGGTCCGGCCGCCATCCGGAATAGCTTCTGATGTCGAGCTTCAGAAGGTCGGTGCAGCCATAGACCTCGATCCCCCGCCCACGCGCCAGCCGCGCGGTCATCCGGCTGCCGATGGTGTTCAGGAAACTGCCGTCGCACCGCAGGGTCTCGACCCCCAACAGCACGGCGTCGCAGAAGCCGAGGCCGTATTCGATGGCTGCATCAGGCAGAAAGCGCACCGTCAGCCCGGCGGGAAGGAACTCCTGCAGATACCGCGCCCCGCCGGCAATCGTCCTGCTCTCCGGCACGACCACCGTGAGGCTGCGATTGGCGGCGGCCAGCGCCAGGACGATGGCCGATACCGTGCTGGAATAATCGAACGCCATCACGCCGCGGATATGCCCAGATGGGCACGGCCGAGGCGATCAGCCGGTTTTTCCGCGCCGCCGCGGCTCGCGTCCAGTTTTCGATCCGTGTGCGGAGCGCCGTGGCGCGCTCGCGTTCGGGAATGTCGTCCAGCCCGGCCAGCAGAAGCGTCAGGCTGTTGCCGATCACCGGCGTATCGTGACCACGGGTGCGGGCGATGAAACTTGCCGCCATGCGGGCACGGAGCAGGGCTTCCCAGCGGTTGGGGACGGTATCCAGGATGTGCAGCAGAAGTTCGTTGCCGAGCGCCACGTGCCGGCTGGCGCCCAGCACCCCCTCATCGACGATCTGCCAGAGGAAGCGGAGAGTAGTTTCATCCGGCGGCGTCAGGCCGGCGGCCTTCAGCTCCTCGACATGCTCGAAACGCCGTTCAGGCATGGGTCTTGTCCCTCCACGTTCAGGGCGAGTTTCCCGGGATTTCAGCAGGTCATCGACATCGCTCCGCGCCGGGGCATGGCGGTCTGCGCGCCATAGGCCAGGGTCGCGAGAGCCGCCGCCGCATTGGCGAAGCGCAGGCGGTCCCGCAAGTTCGCGCTCTTCGAGCTTGCGGGCGATGTACGCCGCCGCGAAGCAGTCGCCCGCTCCCGTCGTGTCGATCGGAGTGAAGCGCCACGCCGGGCATGGTGGTTTCGCCTGCCGGGCCGATGTGGCGGCAGCCGTCTGCTCCCATCGTCAGGATGATCTCACCGCCCCGCTTCAGCATTCCGCCGTGTAGGGGAGCGCCCAGGACTTCGGCGGTGGACAGCCACGCTTCACGGTTGACGAAGAGGGTATCGACCAGCCTCAGCACCGTGGAGAGACGTTCCGGCGCGCGGCGAATGTCCGGCGGCTCCAGGTCGAGCGAGGTGGTCAGGCCCCTGGCTCGCGCCTGACCCAGGACATGCTCCGTCAGGGCGGCGTCGCCGTAGGTGACGTGGACATGGCGGATGCCGTCGAAGGCTGCGGGCCGGATGTCCTGGACGCGCGGCATATAGGCGTCGGTTTCCAGCCGGATCAGCGATTTCTCACCCGAGGGGGAGAGCAGGACGACGCAGATGAAGCTGTTGACGCCGTCGCGTTTGACGACATGGCCGACATCGACGCCCTCGGCCGCCACCTTCAGCAGCGCCTCCCTGCCGCCCGCGTCGTCGCCGATGGTCGCCACCAGCCGCGCGGGCCAGCCAAGCCGGGTGAAGGCGACGGCGGAGTTGGCGGACATTCCGCCCGGCATCTGGCCCAGGTGGCGGCCGCCGACCTTCTGGTCGAAGCCGGGGATCTCCGGCAGCGCCACGAACAGATCCAAGTCGATATCGCCGACGCAGAGCACGCTGATCTCCGCCATCAGGACCGCGCCTCCCGGAACCGCCGGAAGACGCCGGTGGAGGATACCGAAGCGATCAGCAGGATGCCGATCAGGCCGAGTTGCCAGGCGGCGGAGATATTGGCGAGTTGCAGCCCGATCTGAAGCGTCGTCACGATCAGGATCGCGACGATGGTCCCCGGAATGCCGCCGGTGCCGCCGAAGATATGCGTTCCCCCCAGCACCGCTATCGTGACGGCCAGAAGCTCCATGCCCTTGCCGGCGTCCGGGCGGGCCGCCAGGAACCACGACATGGAAATCACGCTGCCGAGTGCCGCCAGCACGCCGCTCAGCATATAGAGGCCGACCCGCAGCCGCGTGACGTTCAGCCCGGCGAGGTGGGCGGCGCGGTCGTCGTTGCCGCAGGCCACGATATGCCGGCCGATCACGGTGCGGGTCAGCATGACGTGCAGGACGAAGGCCACGGGCAGCAGCACGAAGAGGAACGCGTTGGGCATTCCCAGCGTCGTTCCTTGGCCGAGCCAGCCGAACTCCGCCGGAAAGCCGCCGATCGGCCGCCCGTTGGTGGTCGCCAGCGCCAGCCCGCCGAACGCGAACATGGTCGCCAGCGTCGCCATCAGCGACGGGATGCGCAGCACATTGACGAGGAAGCCGTTGACGAAGCCGAGCCCCGCGCCGAGCACGATGCCGGCGGCGCTGGCGGGCCAGATGCCGATGCCGGCGGTGACCAGCCCGCCGACGAAGACTCCCGACCAGCGAAACGATGGAGCCGACCGACAGGTCGATGCCGGGACCGCCCGCCAGGATGACCAGCGTCTGGCCGAGGCCGAGCAGCCCGAGGATCGGAATGTATTGCAGCAGATAGGGGACGGTGCGCGCCTGAAGGAAGTAGGGCGACAGCAGGCTCATCGCGACGAGGGACACCAGCCAGAGGCCGATCAGCAGCAGGAGCCGCGCTTGTAAGCGGATCGCCTTGCAGGCGATGGATGAAGACCGCAGGGCAGGTCATTTCAGGCGCCTCTTGGATTGTCGCGGTTGCGCAGCGCGTCGGCCGTCAGCACGACGATCAGCAGGCCGCCGATGATGACCGTCTCCCACAGGGAGGAGACGCCGACCAGCACCAGACCGTTCTGGATGATGCGGATGAAGACCACGCCGAGCAGCGTCCCCAGCAGGCTGCCCACTCCGCCCCGGATGCTGGTGCCGCCCAGGATCGTCGCGGCGATGGCTTCCAGCGCTACCGTGGTGCCGATGTTGATTTCGACGTTGCGCAGCCGCGCCACATAGAGCAGGGCGGCGAAGCCGGCGAGCAGCCCCAGGATCGAGTAGGCCGCGATCTTCGTCCGGTCCACATCGATGCCGACCAGCTTGGCCGATTGCTCGCTACAGCCGATCGCGTAGAGGTGCCGGCCATAGGGAAGCTGGCGCAGCAGCACCCAGCAGAGGCCGTAGACGGTCAGGATCACCAGCAGCGACGCGGGGATTCCGACGACGTTGCCGTTGACCAGGGGCGACAGGGTGCCGGGCAGTCCGGAGATCCAGGCGCCGCCGATCACCAGGAACATGATCGCGGAGAAGATATACATCGACCCGAGCGTCGCGATGATCGGCGGCACCCGCAGCTTGGTGGTCAGAAAGCCGTTCCAGGCCCCCAGCAGCGTGCCGGAAGCAAGCCCGATCGGCACGACGAGCCACGACGACAGGCCCGCCTGATAGGACTTGCCGATCAGGATCGCCGACACCGCCATGATCCCGCCGACGCTGACATCGATGCCGCCCATGATGATGACCAGCGTCATGCCGGCGCTGACGATCGCCAGTTCCAGCGCCGGCGCGGAGCGTCTGGACCAGATTGCCGACCGTCAGGAAATACGGCGACGCCAGCGAAAAGCCGGCGCCGACGATCAGGATGGCGACGAACAGCACCAGTTCCCGCGTCGCGGTCGGCGAGGCCAGTCGAAGGGGCGGGCGAAGGCCGGTCACTTGAGCCATATCGTGGATCTTGGAAACCTGCTTCAGAACTTGAACTGGTCGATGTTCTCGGCCGTGAAGACCATCGGCGGGACCGAGCAGAAGGATCTTGTCGGCGGGGAGCCAGGTCGCCTCGTTCTTGAGGCCTTCGACCTGCACCTTGTCCGCGAAGGACTTGCGCCCTCGGCTCAGTTGCTTGCGCGGCCCAGACCGTCAGGTAGCCGAGATCGGACGGGTTCCAGAGGACGGAATAGGTCATGGCGCCGCTCTTGACGTAGTCGCGCACCGTATTGGGCGAGCAGTAGCCGGTCGCCACGATCTGAGCCGCTCTTGCCCGACGCCTCGACCGCCTGGGCGATGCCGGGGCAGGTGGTGGAGGCGATGCCGATGATGCCCTTGAGGTCGGGATTGCGGGTCATGGCGTCGGTCGCGAACTGGAAGGCGCGGGCGGCGGTGCCGTCGGTGTGATCGACGGAGACGATCTTGAGCTTGGGATACTTGGTCTGCGGCGCGCTCCTTGATCGCGTCGATCCAGTTGTTGAGGCTCTGGATCGTCGGCGCGTCGGAGATGATGGCGATCTTGCCGTTCCTCGCCCACCCGCTTGACCATTTCGTCCAGGATCGTGAAGCCCAGGTCCTGATCGCGCGCCTGGGCCACGTAGAAGTCGCGGGCGCTGCCGGGCGCGTCGGCGTCCGAGGTGATGACGTGGACGCCCTGCGCCTTGGCGCGGGCGATGGCGGGCTTCAGCGTTTCGACATCGACGGGCGAGACCGCGATGACGTTGAAGCCCTGGTTGACGAAGCTGTCGAAGATGCGGAGCTGATCGGCCGCGTTGGTGCGAGGTCGGCCCCTGCTGGACGTAATCGACGCCGAACTTCTTGGCGGCCGCTCTCGGCGCCTTCCTCCATCGCGACATAATAGGGGATGCCCTGGATCTGCGGGACGAAGGCGACGCGGGTATCGGCGGCGGAGGCCGGACCCGTCAGAGGCCAGGACGGCGGCGACCAATCCCAGTGCTGCTGCTTTCAGAACCGCTTTCATCGAGTACTCTCCCATGAAGGCGCTGGCGATTGGCTGGCGGTGCTTCGGGCATCAGGAGGCGAAGGCGCGCGACTTCGTTGGCGCCGGTGATCAGGCCGATGATCTCCTCCGGCGTGGTATTGCGCGGTTTCACGGACCGCGATGCAGCGGCCATGGCGCATGACGGAGATGCGGTCGGAGACGGCGAAGACGTCCTGGATGTTGTGGGAGATCAGGACGACCGACTTGCCCTGGCCGCGCAGCCGCACCACGAAATCCAGCACCTTGCGGACTTCCGCCACGGCCAGCGCCGCCGTCGGCTCGTCCATGATGATCAGGTCGGCGTCCATGTTGAGCGCGCGGGCGATGGCGATGCCCTGGCGCTGGCCGCCGGACATGGTTTCCACCCAACTGTCGAGGCTGGGGACGTGGACGTCGAGCTGGCTCAGCAGCTCGGCGGTGCGCCTGCGCATGGCGGGACGGTCGAGGAAGGGAATGCCGAGGACCGGCCGCCTGATCTCCCGGCCAAGGAAGATGTTGTCGGCGACGGTCATCTTTCCGGCCAGCGCCAGTTCCTGATAGATCGTCGCGATGCCGCCGCTGCCACGCGTCCTGCGGCGAGCGGAAACCGGACGGGCTCGCCGGCCATGCGGATTTCCCCGGCGTCGGGGATATAGGCGCCCGACATCGTCTTGATCAGGGTGGATTTGCCGGCGCCGTTGTCGCCGACCAGCGCCATGACTTCGCCCTCGCGCACCGCGAAATCGACCCGGTCGAGCGCGACCAGACCGCCGAAGCGCTTGACGATCCCGGTCATTTCAAAAAGCATGGTCATGGCTTTCGTTCATGCCTCCGCTTCTTCGGGGGCCATGCGTTCCAGTTCGGCGCGCAGAGTCGTCGAGCGTGGAGATGCGGCCCTGCGCGCCTTCGGCGGTGGTCGTCAGGCTGGCGGCGATGGCGGCGTGCCGGGCGGCCTCCCCCAGGGATGCGCCATGCATCCAGAAGGCGCAGGAAGACTCCGGCGAAGGTGTCGCCGGCCCCGGTCGCGTCCACCACGTCGACGGCAAGGGCCGGCACGAAGATCGGTGCGCCGTCGTCGCGGGGAAACACGACGGCGCCAAGATCGCCCAGCGTCAGGACGACGTCGGCGCGGGGGCCGATCGCGTGGAGCCAGGCTTCCAGATTGTCGATCATCGTGGCGACGGAGGTGCGCAGGGCGAAGATGCCGCGCAGCGCCACATCGTTGACGAAGACGAGGTCGATGGCCCGGACAAGTCCGGCGAAGGCTTCAGGCGTTCTGGAGCTTGCGGGCAGGCCGGTGGTGTGGAGGCTGACTTTCCAGCCGGCATCGTGGAAGCGCCCGAAGGAGCCGAGCATCCGTTCGTAATGGTAGCCTTCGATATGCAGGCAGCAGGGCCGGTCTTCCGCCGTCACGGCGAGATGCGCCGTCAGATCGACCTCGCTCAGTTCGAACGGTTCGTTGATGATGGTGCGGCTGCCATTGGCTTCGACGATGACGACGCAGCGCGACAGCCGGTTGTTGAAGGGCCGGCGGATCGTAAGGGCATGGACGCCGCGCTGCGCCAGTTCGGCCAGCGCCCAGTCGCTGTCGGGATCCTCGCCGACCGCCGTCGCCAGTTCGACATCGAGCGCGAAGTCGGACCCGACGCCGGCCGCCGCCACCGCGACGTTGGCGGCGGGGCCGCCCAGCGCTTTTTCGATATGCTCGGCGGTGATCGCGGTCGTCGCGGTGGGGCAGGACGCCGACCCGGCAGACGTAATCGACGCTGATATAGCCGACGGAAATCAGGCGCGGCAGGCGCAGGTGATCGGCTGAACGGCGTACGGTGGCCGCGGCGGGCAGGAAACGCGCGACGGCGCTTGGCCGGTAGTTGAGTCCGCTCTATCGCCGCTTCGATCCGGGCCAGGGTTTCAGGCCGGACCTTTTCCGGGCTGTTGATCGCGTTGGAAACGGTCCCGATCGAAACGTCGGCGGCCCGCGCCACATCGGCAATCGTCGGGCGCTTGTGGGCCATCGGGGCGATCCATGCTGTTGGTGGAAGGTATGATTGAAGCGTTTCAATCATACCGGCATATGCATATGATTTTCAAGCACGAAATAACGGAACTCACACTGAAACGATAGCCTTTGTGATATGGGCCGACGTGCATATTTTCTATGCGGAACTGGGCGCGGACGCGGTCGATTGAAAATGTCTTCAACGGAACCATGGTCGAGACGATGCTGTTGGAATTCGACTTTTCGCGTGCCGAAGCGCCTGTTGCGAAACTCCGCTTTCGATGCGCGTTTCCATCCCTTCAGGAGACGATCGTGAGCATCGAAACCACCGTTACCTTATTCAAAGACACCACTACGTCCCGTCAGGTCCTTAAGGAGCTTTATGACGCCGGCTTCAGGAACGAATTCTGGATTTTCGGCGACAGCAGCGAAGTCTGGGGCAATGAGGCGGCCGGGACCAACCCATTCGAAAGCTCCAAACACCAGTATGGCGGCGAGACGACGGAAGTCGGAGTACTCACCCGGCTTGGAGTGCCGGAGGAGGAAGCCGAAGCCTATATGAACGACGTCCGCCAAGGCGGGGTGCTGGTGATCGGGCAGGTGAATGACGATCGGGCGCAGGAAGTGCGCGACATCTTCGGGCGGCACAATCCGGTGCGGAGTTCGCGGCCGGCTGGCTGAGGCTCGGACTTCGGTGCCGCATTCCCGCCGGCCGGCACCGGAACCGCCCGCCACCGCGCGTCAATCGTCGTCTTCATCCGGGAAGGCCCACCCGGCGCGCATAGCCATGCGCAACGCTACGGGCGTGAGGTAGGGGCTGATGACAGTCAGGGACGTGGCATTTCCCGCTGGTTTATCCGAAACCGCAATGATTTTGTGCTGTGCATCCGGCTTGCGGTAGATTGCCCGCATGCGCATGCCGGTGTCGTCGCTGAGGAATGGCAGGGGAACCACCACGTTGGGCCTGTTGGCGGAAGCGAACGAATTCGTCGCCCGCTCACCGTCGGTGTTTATCGTGACTACGGCGGCGATCAGGACTATGCCTCCCGCGATCATTGCGCCGAACATGTGATTCAGCATGGCGTCACCTACTCATTAGGCGAGAAACCGGAAAAAGTGAGTATGCTCCAGCCAGACCGAATAAACACTTCGGCAATGGTATATGAACTAATGAAGTTTCGCTTTTCTTGTTTAAACAAAGGCGGTTTATCTTGAAATCATCTAGAGCCGATAAAGATATCCGTAATATCAGAGCCGGAAAGATCTGAGTGATCGTGCAGGCTTCGACCGAAACAATCAGTCGAAGTCGGTCGGCAGCAGCGGGTCCCGCAGGTGCTGGAACAGCCGCGTGATCTGAAAGGGCAGCACACGGCCGATGGAGAGTTCCGCCTCCGGCACGTCCGCTTGCGCGAAAAACTCGGCGGCGCTCGTTTCAAACCCGTCCCCGCGAGCAAGTTCCGGGGCGCCGACCGGATCGCAGATGAAGAACATCTTGTAGATGTGAAATGGGAAAGGCGGTTGGTGCGCATGCCGGGCGCGGTCGTAGACACAGGCAAGCTTGCGCACCCGGACTTCGATCCCGGCTTCCTCCAGCACCTCTCGCGCCACGCATTCGCTCGGGCACTGGTTGACGTCGGCCCAGCCGCCGGGCAGGGTCCAGCGTCCGGCATCCGCCGTCTCGCGCACCAGGAGGATGCGTCCGTCGCGGTCGAACACCGCCCCGCGCACGTCCACCTTCGGCGTGGCGTAGCCGGATTGCTCGGCGAAGAGGGCCTCGATCCGGGCTGGATCGCCACCGGAGCGCGCCGCCAGCATTTCCGCCGCCAGGGTACGCAAAGCCTCATACCGCTCCCGGTCATAGCCGTCCCTGGTGAAGGCCATGCCGGTTTGCGCCAGCGCCTAAATCCGCCGCGCCCACACCAGCCAGTCCGGCTCCATTTCGCTCTCCTTGATATGCCGCGTTGGATACATAAGGCAGAATAGCCGGATATGGGGACATTCTCGTTTTTCGGTGCGCAGGCAAGTCAGCCGACATCACCCCTTCCGCTGGTACAACTCCTCAGTCCGCCTCTGCGCATCGTCCAATTGATCCTCGAACCCCTGGAACCACGTCTGCTTCTTCAAATTTTCCTTACTGCTCAACGACCCGGTCGTGAAGCCGCGCTCGAGGCTGTCCTTCATGGTATCCATCGCTGATTTGATCAACTTGACCATCGGGCTGTCGCTGTCGAGGTTTTCATGCGTCTGGTTCTGGCCGTCTACGATCCATTCATAAGAGATCTGCGCCGAAGCGCGGCTTGAGGCCCATGACACGGAGGCCTTCTCATCGTTGCTGACGCCGTCCAGCCACTTCACCGCCGCCTTCTCGGCCGCCCGCCCGACAATCGCCCTAGCCCGCATGGGTAGCGTTACGACCGCTAAAGCCTATGTCACACTGCCGGGGCCGGGGAGGAATGGAAGCCATAAAGGCTCCGCCACGGCATCGGACCGACCCGCCCAAGGCGGTAAGGGCCGCCGGATAACGGGACTGAGACCGGTCGAGTTCGGGAGGAACACGATGTCCAACAAGGGTGGGCCGCGGCAGCCGTCGCGGCGCAATTTCATCCGTGCCGCCGCCGCGTCGGCGGGCGCATCGGCCGCATTGTTCGGCGGCCTCGGCTTCAATCCGGCGTTCGCCGCCGACATGGCCAAGGAAACCTCACGGTCGGAAAAGCCGCTGAAGGCCGCGTTCTCCAACGCCGGTTTGCAGGCGACATGGTGCGCCCAGGGCAAGCGCGCCGCCGAGTGGTGGGGCAAGCTGCTGAATGTCGAGATCACGTGGTTCGACGGCGAGTTGAGCGCCACCAAGCAGCGCGCCGCGATCGACAACATGGCGTCGCAGAAGTGGGATTTCGTCGCCATCCAGGCGTTCGGCATCGGCACGCTGACGGCTCCCGTCAACAAGATGATCGAGGCCGGCACTCCCGTCATCGACATGGACACGCTGATAGCACCGCTGGAGCAGATCAACGTCCATACCTTCCTGGCTCCCGACAACGAGTTCATGGGCGCTTCGGTCACTCAGGCGCTGCTCGACGCCATCGGCGGCTCCGGCACCATCATCATGACCCAGGGCGCGCTCGGCCATACGGGTGCGCAGGGGAGGGCGAAGGGCTTCGAATCCGTCGTCAAGCGCTTCCCCAAGGTCGAGGTGCTGGACACCACCCCGGCGGACTGGGACGTGACCAAGGCCGTCCGCATCTGGGAAACGCACCTGACCAAGTATCCCAAGATCGACGCCGCCTTCTTCCACAATGACGACATGGCGCTGGCCGCCTGGAACGTCATGAAGGCGCGCAACCGCACCGACATCAAGATCGGCGGGGTCGATGCGATGCCGCCGGCGCTTCAGGCGGTCACGGAAGGCCGGATGCATGCGACGGTCCGCAATCCGTCCTGCCGCATCCATGGCGGGGCCGTGCTGGCCGGGGTCGCCGCCGTCGTCAACGGCGAGAAGTCGGGGCAGGGGATCCCGAAGCACATCATCACCGACGGACCCGTGGTCACCAAGGCCAACGCGCCCGGCATGCAGTGGATGCAGGACCATTTCCTGATCTGATGTGACTGGCTGGGAGCACGGGAATGGTAGATCGGTGGTGGCCGGCCGCTGCTGGAGCTTTCCGGCATATCCAAATCCTTCGGCGGGGTCACCGCCCTCCGGGATGTCGATTTCACCCTTCACGCCGGCGAGATCCATGGTCTCGTCGGCGAGAACGGGGCCGGCAAAAGCACGCTGATGAAGATCATCGCCGGGGTCCACACGGACTATGGCGGCACCATGCGGATCGACGGGCAGGAGCGGAATTTCCGCTCCGCCCGCGATGCGCTGAAGGCCGGCATCGGCATGGTCCATCAGGAACTCAGCATCGTGCCCGACCTGTCGGTCGCCGAGAACGTCTTCCTCGGCAGCCAGCCGGTGACGCGGTTCGGCAGGGTGGACTGGCGGCTCATGAACGCCCAGGCGGCGGCGCATCTCCGCAGCCTGGGCATCGATGTCGATCCCAAGGTGACGATCGGTTCGCTGCCGATCGGGCTTCAGCAGATGATCGAGATCAGCCGCGTGCTGTTCTCCGGCGCCCGGATCATCATCCTGGACGAGCCGACCTCCGCGCTGTCTCCGCCGGAGATCGAGCGGCTGTTCGGCCTGCTCCAGGCGCTCCGGCAGTCGGGCCGGAGCATGATCTTCATCTCCCACTTCCTCGACGACATCCTGGGCGTGTCGGATACGGTGACGATCTTCCGCAACGGCCGGAAGATCGTCACCGCCGAAGCGGCGGGGCTGCGCAAAAGCTTCCTGATCGAACACATGATCGGGGCGGGGCACGAGGATCTGGAGGAAAGCTATACCTCGGAACTGATGCTCGACAGCCGGCCGGATGCTCCGGTCGTGCTGGAAACCTCCGGGCTGACGCTCGGGCGGGTTTTCCGCGACGTGTCGCTGACCGTGCGGGCGGGGGAGGTGCTGGGGATCTACGGTTTCATGGGGTCGGGGCAGTTCGAACTCGCCCGCGCGCTGTTCGGCAAGCTGCATCCGGAAGCGGGAACGGTGGCGATCGAGGGGCGGACGGTGTCGCTGAAGGGCACGGCGGCGGCGCGCCGGGCGGGGGTCGCGTTCGTCCCGGAAAGCCGGCGGTCGATGCTGTTCAGCCATGAGCCGGTCTATAAGAACATGTCGATCAGCATCCTGGGCCGGCTGCATCCCGTGCTGCTGCGGCCCGCCGCCGAGCGCGAGATAGCGGAGCGGCATGTCGTCAGCCTCGGCATCCGGCCGCCGCGCGTCGATCAGCATCTGGGCACGCTGTCGGGCGGCAACCAGCAGAAGGTCGGGCTGGCGAAGTGGCTGACATACCTGCCGAAGGTGCTGGTGCTGAGCGAGCCGACGCGCGGGATGGATGTCGGCGCCAAGGACGACGTGGTGAAGATCGTCCGGGGGCTTCGCGACCAGGGGATCGGCATCGTCGTGGTGTCGAGCGAGCCGGAAACCGTGCTGTCGCTGGCCGACCGCATCCTTGTCATGAAAAAGGGCGAAGTCGCCCGCGAGTTCGTGAGCGAAGCCGTCAGCAAGGACCGCCTGCTGGATGCGGCGTGAGGAGCGCGGATGAAATGGGCGTTGGGTCACGGCTCAACCTACGAACTAGCCCGTAGGTTGGGCCGTGGCCCGACACCCCGCACGTCAAAGGACCCGATCCAAAGGAAACGCAATGAGTGCCCACACCGCCGCGTCGGATAAGACAATCCCGCCCAAATCATCCCGCACGATGATCTGGCTGCGCAGCCGGCTCAGCAATATCGCTCCGTTCATCACGCTGCTGTTCCTGGTCGTCTTCTTCTCGATCGCCAGCCCGTCCTTCGCGACGCTGGACAATGTCGGCAACATCCTCAATCAGGTCTCGATCACGGCGATCATGGCGGTGGGGCTCACTTACGTGATCCTGTGCGCGGAAATCGACCTGAGCGTCGCCAGCATCGCCAATGCGACCGGCATCGTGGTGGCATATTTCACGCTCCAGGACTCCTACGCCAATATCGCCAACGTGCCGCTGCCGGGCTACGCCGCGATCCTGCTGGCGCTCCTCACCTGCTTCCTGCTGGGTGCGGTCAACGCCTTCGGCGTCACGCGGATCGGCATCCCGTCCTTCATCATGACGCTGGCGATGCTCCAGATCGGGGCCGGCATCTGCGCCATGCTGGTGCGCGGCCAGATCGCCTATGCGGTCCCGCCCTTCATCGCCACGCTGGGGCAGAAGGCGCTGGGTCCCGTCCCCTATGTCGTGATCGTGGCCGGGCTGTTCCTGCTGGTCGGCCATCTGGTGCTGACATACACGCGGTTCGGCCGGTACGTGTATATGGTCGGCGGCAACCGGGAGGCGGCGGAGTATTCCGGCGTCAATGTCCGGCTGGTCATCGCCTCCGTCATGATCATCTCGGCCGTCTGTTCCGGCGTCGCCGGAATGATCGGAGTCGCGTATTTCGGCAGCGCTCAGCAGAACGAATTCGACAGCTACCTGCTCGACGCGATCTCCGCCGTGGTGGTAGGCGGCACCAGCCTGTTCGGCGGCCGGGGCGGCATCGGTAATACCATCGTCGGACTGCTGGTGTTGGGCGTGCTCAACAATGGCCTGGATCATATCAATATCGACAGTTTCCTGAAGATCCTGATCCGTGGTCTGATCCTGCTGGCGGCGCTGGTCATCAATATCTATGCGCAACGTCTGCGTGCTACCCAGACGAACTGATCGCAGGCATTATCCTGATCTTTAGGATTACCTCTTCAGGTAAGGATCGCTTCAGGGATCGTTAACCATCATCTGCGCAAAATTCCATCACATGAGGGCCGATGGAAAGCGGCGAAATAAGGCACCGGAGAATCCTGTGAGCGAGAGAACCACCTGGATCAAACTGACGGCGTTGAATTTCATGGCGGAAGCCGCCGGTCAGCGGATCGACCTCAGCTACGAAGCCGCCGGCTTCCAGAGCCGCTGGGCGGTCCTGCTGAACGGCGCCGTGGCCGGTTACAGGAGCGACTTCATGGAAGCGCGCAGCTTCGCGCACCAGCTCCTCCAGGAGAGCCAGACGGCCCGCATCGCGGCCTGACGCTCCAGCAAGACCGACTGACTTTCCCGCCACGCCCCGCCACGTGCCAAATCGGTGAGACCCAAGATGTTTGATGTGGAATTTCTCTCCCCGGCCGATCGGGAATTCGCGGCGCTGCCGGAAAGCACCCGCAACGAGATCCTCGCCGCCGTGCAGGCTCTGGCCGCCGATGGCAATGCGGCGGTCTCCAACCTGGGCTTCGCGGTCGCCCGTGCGGCGGGTCAGGTGGCGGTCTGCCAGACCGACGGCTATCTCGAAGGCATTCAGGTCCTGCTTCTGGTCGATGAAAAGCTGTGGGACGAAGGCGCCAAGGCGGCGGCCGATAGCGCCGACGTCATCGTCGAGCGGATCGTCTGGCCGGCCGTTCCGGCCGCGGTGCGCGATGCCCGGCTGAGCAGCGCCGAAATCTACAGCCTTGAAGAAGCCATCACCCGCGAACTGGTCGAGATGGGCATGGCCGAAGTGGCGGCGCTGGCGATCGGTTTCGGCAACTGGGTCGCGATCTGCGATCTGGACAGCCGTGGCACCGTCTCCGTCCTGACGCTTCTGCCGCTGGCCCAGTACAGCGCGCTGGTGGACGATGAGGAAACCGAGCTTTTCCTGGGCTTACCGGTAACAGCTCTGGACGGAATTCCAGTCCACCCGCCACTAACCGGCCTGCGGAAATAGCATACCGGTCTTTCCGCCGGTTGATGTTACCCACTTTCAGAGCACGGGCGCGTCTTTGATCGCGTCCCGCCCTGTCCATAACAGTGGGTTGCATCCTGATGAACAAGTTGGCGGCGGACGATCGTAAGCCTTCTCTGGCCGACGATCTTCTGATCGATGCCGAAGATGACGTCTCCGCCGGTACCGGCCCCGGCTCCGGCGCGCGGCATGCGCGGCCTGTTGCTGGCGGTCGGCCTGATGCTGGTGGCGCTCAACCTCCGGCCGGCACTCGCCAGCCTCGGCCCGATCCTGCCGGACGTGATCCGCGATACCGGCATCACGGCGGTGGGCGCCAGCATCCTGACGACGGCGCCGGTGCTGTGCCTCGGCCTGTTCGGCTTCATGGCGCCGAAGATCGCCGGACGGCTCGGCACCGAACGCGCCATCCTGGCTTTCCTGGTCGTGCTGGCGGCGGGAACGGCGCTGCGCGGCGTGCTGTCGTTTCCCGGATTGCTGGCGGGCTCGATCATCGCGGGTGCCGCCATCGGCATCATCGGCGTCCTGCTGCCCGGCCTCGTCAAGCGGGACTTCCCGGACAAGGCCAGCCTGATGACCGGCGTCTACACCATGGCGCTTTGCGCCGGCGCCGCCTTCGCCGCCGGGTCCGCCGTCCCGTTCCAGCAGGCGATGGGCGGAAGCTGGCCGGCGGCCCTCGCCGTCTGGGCGATCCCGGCGCTGGTGGCGGCGCTGATCTGGCTGCCGATGGCGCCACGGCGCGGCGGATGCCGGGTTCGGCCAAGCCTCGCGTCGCAAGGTGACCGGCCTGTGGACCGATCCGCTGGCATGGCAGGTGACGCTTTACATGGGCCTGCAATCGGCGATCGCCTACATGGTGTTCGGCTGGCTGGCGCCGATGCTGCGCGACCGGGGGCTTGATCCCGTCATGGCCGGTCTGGTGGTTTCGATCTCGATCCTGGTTCAGGTCCCGGCGGCGCTGGTTTCCCCGATGCTCGCGACCCGCCGTCCCAGCCAGAGCTTCGCGGCGGTGCTGCTGATGGTGTTCACCATCGTTGGGTTGCTGGGGCTTTTCCATGCGCCGCTCGGCAGCGTCTGGCTGTGGGCGGTCCTGCTTGGGATAGGGCAGGGCGGCAACTTCGCCGTGGCGCTGACCATCATCGTGCTCCGGTCGCGCGACGCCCATGTCGCGGCCCATCTTTCCGGCATGGCGCAGAGCGTCGGCTATACCCTGGCCGCGATGGGGCCGCTGGGGGTCGGCGTGCTGCATGAATGGTCGGGCGGCTGGCAAGCGGTCAGCATCCTGTTCGTCTCCGTCTGCTTCGCCGCTGTTCTGTTCGGCATGGCGGCCGGGCGAAACCGCCATGTCGGCGCTGTACGTGGCCGGTCAAGGTTCCTGAGCATGCCCTTCATCTTCATCCTCGGTCTTGCCGGTTTCGCCAGCGCCCTGTCGCTCCGCTCCGCCGATCCGCTCCTGCCGGTGCTGGCGCTCGACCTCGACGTCACCCTGCGCGAGGCGGCCTTGCTGGCGTCGGCCTATACGCTGCCCTACGCGATCATGCAGCTTGGTCCTGGGGCCTGTCGGCGACGCCATCGGCAAGACCCGGCTGATCCGCATTTCGCTGACCGTCCTGACGGTGGCCCTGGCGCTGTCGGCGCTGGCTCCGGGTTATGGAACGGTGCTTGCCGCGCGGGCGCTGGCCGGTGCTTTCGCCGGCGGTATCATCCCGGCCTCCATGGCGCTGATCGGCGACCGCGTCGCTTATGCGGAGCGGCAGTTCTCGATCAGCCGGTTCCTGGTGGCGGTGATCTCCGGCCAGCTCGCCGGTTCCGCGATTTCGGGCGGGCTGGCGGAATTCGCCGGCTGGCGGGCGGTGTTCGGCGTCTCCGCCGTGGTGGCGGGGCTGGCGCTGATCATGGCGATGGTCTTCCTGAAGGGCGAGACCACGCGCGGCGAGCTGTCCCTGTCCGGCTCCATCGCCCGGTACCGGACGGTGCTTCAGAACCCCCGGTCGCTGCTGGTTTTCGCCACCGTGCTGGGTGAGGGCATCCTGATCTTCGGCGTCTTCCCCTTCGTCGCCCCCATGCTGGTCCCCCATGGCGCCAGTGGCGCGATGGAGGCCGGCATCGCGATCTCGTGCTTCGCGGTCGGCGGCATCCTCTACAGCATGGTGGTGCGGCGGCTGGTCGCCGGGCTTGGGCAGTGGGGCATGATGAGGGTCGGCGGGCTGGTGGCGGGGCTGGCCTATATCTCGGTCGCGGCTGCCGCTGCACTGGACGCTGATCGCCGGGGTCTTCGTGGTGGCGGGCTTCGGCTTCTACATGCTGCACAACACCATGCAGACGCAGGCGACCGAACTGGCGCCGACCGCGCGCGGCTCGGCGCTGGCGCTGTTCGCGTCGTGCTTCTTCCTGGGGCAGGGGCTGGGGCCGATCCTCGGCGGCCCGATCTCCCACGCCTACGGCTTCGGCACCCTGTTCATCCTGGCCGGTGTGCTGACCATCGGCTTGGGCACGGGTGCGGCGTGGCTGATCAAGTCGCGGTAAAGCGCCTCGTACCCGGCGGCGCTGGCTTCGATTGAGAAGGCTTCGGCGCGCTCGGCGGGCGTTGTGGCCGATTCGGCGGCGGCGGTGGGATCGGCCAGCAGTTTCCTGATCGCGGCGGCCAGCGCCGCCGGTTGGGGGTAGGGGACCAGGATGCCGCTGGCGCCGTCGTCGATGAAGCTGCGGAGCGCCGGCAGGTCCAGTGCCACGACGGGAAGCCCTTGGGCCATCCCCTCCAGCACCGCCAGCCCGAAGCCTTCGAAGGCCGAGGCGCTGACGAGGATGTCCGAGACCGCCAGCAGCGCCGTCACATCGGGCCGGGTGCCGAGGAAGCGGATATGACGCTCAAGCCCGCGCTCCGCCGCGTTGTCTTCCAGCGCCGGCCGGAGGGGGCCGTCGCCGGCCAGGAGCAGCAGCGTGTCGGGGTGGTGCGGAACCAGTTGGGCCAGCGTGTCGAGCAGCAGGGCATGGCCCTTGCCCTCCACCAGCCGGGCGACGGAGATCAGCACGGGCGACCGTCCGTCCAGGTCCAGCTCCGCGCGGAGTGCTGCGGACTTGTGCCGGATCGGGTGCGGCATAGGCCGAGGCGGGAAGCCCGTTGTGGATGACGGTCATGCTGTCCGGGGGCAAGCCCAGCCACGCTATGTAGGCTTCCGCCACAGGGGTGGAGACGGCGACGGAATGGGTCAGGTTGATCCGGCTCAGCAGCCTGTTCGTCGGCAGCATGGTCCTTTGGCGCAGGAACGATGGCGATCTCGCGAAGGCGGCGCGGGAAGCCGATCCGGCCCGGCGGCATGCCGTGGAAGGTGTTGACGACCGGCACGCCCAGCTTGAGCGCCAGCATCTGGCCGAACGCCCGGTCTATCGGTGTGCTGTTGGTGTGGACGATGCCGACTTCCCGCTTGCCGGGCGAACTTCAGCGCCCGCCTGAACGCTCCGGCGGCCTTGTGTTTCCCGTCGAGGCCGGCCACGAGGATGGGAATGCCCGCCTTTCTGTAATCGGCTTCGCAGGCGCCGCCGCGCAGCGCGCAGACAAGGTGCTCTCCCCCGCGCTCCCGTAACGCGCTGACCGTCCGAAGCAGCATGATCTGACCGCCGCCCAAGGCCAGATCGGGCAGCATGTGGAGGACCGGCGGGGTCATGGCGGTCCTCTTCAAGGCTGGTGATGCGGAAGAACATTTCCTCGGTTCCCAGGAAATGGCTGATGAAGGCGGGGTCGAGAGTGGCCCAGCCGGGTTCTCCCGTCAGGTTTTCCATCTGGCTGCGATGGGCGGCCAATGCTGCCTGTTTGCGGTCGCGGAAGGGTTCGATGGCGACGGTTTCCGGGCGGGCTCCCGCCAGAAGCGCCAGAGGCCGCCATGCGAGCTGAGCCGCCTGTTTCCAGCGCGGTGCTCCGGGTTCGACCCAGGATTTCGCGTTCCACAGCCAGACCGGGTATTCGAACAGGGTGGCGGAGTGCCGTTCGGTGCTGAGGACGGCGCGGACGGCGGCGCTCAGCGCGCGGTGGTCGGCGTGGCCGTCGATGGCGCTGGGGGCGAGGATTTCGGCAGGCTGTACGGCGCGGACCAGTTGCCGGATGTCCTCCACCAGCCGCCGGAACGATGCGTTCAGGGTGCCGTCCTCGTAGTAGAGGAAGTGGACCGCATCGTCCGGTACGCCAAGCAGCCTGCTGGCATCCAGCGCCTCCTTGCGGCGCAGGCTCGCCAGCGCGTCGGGCGATACGACCGCCGAACGGTGGGAATGGCGTCCATCGGTCGCGAAAACGATGTGGACGGGGGTGTGAAGCGCCGTCTTCCGCAGGATGGTGGCGCCGCAGCCCAGCGTCTCGTCGTCCGGGTGGGGAGCCAGCACGAGGCACGACGCGGTCGGGGAGGGGCCGGCATCCCTGCGGCAGCGCCGCAGCAGCGTGCGGCGGTAGTGGGTGAACGCGGCGGTCTGAAGGCGGCCCAATGTGCCGGGAGGAAGAAGGATCATGGCAGCAACCGGTGGAGCACGCGTTCCGCTTTTTCCAGCAGCGCGCTGAGGACGCTTGGTTGGGGTTGTTCGAACCGCTGGTCGCGGCCGGGTATCAGGACACCGTCGTTCCGCCAGAGCTGGACCGCTCCGGCGGCGTCGAACGCGATGCCGGCGATGTCGAGATCGCCGTCACCGTCGATATCCACCAGCCGCGCGCCCAGGTGGTTCTCATGGCCCTGGTCGATCTCGAACGGTTCGAACCGGGCGTCGCCTAAGTTATGCCACAGGATGAGCCGGAGCTTGCCGCGATGTTCCGCCGTCAGGATATCCACCTTCCCGTCGAGATCGACATCGGCCACATCCAGGCTGTTGGTCGAGCCCTGGACGGTCAGGACCTGACGCGGCCATGCCGGATCTCCCGCAGAGCTGGAGGCTGCAACCAGATCCACGTGGATGCTCCTTCGGGAGAGCCGTTTTCCTCCGTCACCACCACATCGACGCGCCCATCGTTGTTGAGGTCAGCCGCTTCGACGCGGTCGGGATAAATGGCTCCGGCGACATCGCCGATCTGGTGGGCGGCCCAGTCCGCCGAGCCGTCGCCCGGATTGCGGAACCAGAAGACCCGGCGGTCCTCCCCCGTCGTCGCGATCATGTCCGTCAACCCGTCGCCGTCCACATCGGCGAGGGCGAAGCCTTCGTCGGAAGGCTGCTTGGCGACATGGACTTGCCGCCACGGCCCCATCGGATCGGGAGTGGTCTGAGCGAAGTAATAGATGCCGTTGCCGCTGGAAACCGCGACTTCCGGAGCGCCGCCGGGTTCGATCTGGCCGATCCTGTAGCCCTGCGCGCCCAAGTCATCGTTGGCGGCGGGAACGGTGCCGATCCTGGCGGTCCGCCAATCGCCTTTGGGGCCTGATGTCTGAGCCGCATGATTTCCAGGGCGTCACCCCCCGGTTTCTGCGCGATCAGCACCGGCGGACCGGAGCCGTCGGTGTCCAGGGCCATCATGCCATGAAGCTTGTTCGGCAAGTCCAATTCCCGCCAGTCGCTTGCCAAATCACCGCCGGGGCTGAGATAGACGACGCGCCCGGCGATGATGTCGGTCCTGCCGTCCCGATCGACATCGGCGAAGCCAAGCCCGAAGGTGCGCTCCCCTTTGCGCGCCACCGGATTGTAGGCCCAGCGGTCGAACGGGATCGGTCCCTGAAGCGGGGCCGCCCGGTTGATCCAGGCCCGAACGGGGGGATGGGTGGTGAAGCCGGCGCCGTAGATGTCCAGATCGCCGTCGTTGCCGATATCGACGACGACGCCATCGTGCAGAGGGGCGGCATCGATCTCACGCCGCACCCATTGGGAACCGTCGCCCGTGGTATTTTCCATAATGAAGAGATGGGGGTCGGGTACGGTCGGCAACTGGCCGATGACCAGATCGGTGTCGCCGTCGCCATCCATGTCGGCCGCCTGAAGCGTGTGCGCCCGGTCCACCTGAGCCGCTACCAGATGCGGCGTCCAGGCGCCGCCTTCACCCTGTTTCCACCACGTGATGTCGGCTTGGTGCTCGGAGGAGGAGAAAACCACGTCGGCGCGGCCGTCTCCATCGATGTCGGCGACCAGCGCCTTGAAGGCGGTCGGGGCCTCGCCGATCCGGTGTTCCCGCCAAGCCTCGGGCTGGCGCGCGGATGAGCCGGGGTTTTCCAGCCAGGCGCCGTGGATCACCAGATCGATGTCGCCGTCACCGTCGATATCGCCCGACGCCATTCCTTCCTCGGCCATGTCGCTGGCCGGCACCCGGACAGGGGTCCAGCCGCCGCCGTTATCGCCGAAGAACACGATCACCTTGTCGGGAGAGCGGACCGCCACATCCATGCGGCCGTCGAGATCGAAATCCTCCGCTTTGACATCCTTGCCCCAGCTTCCAACCGTGCCGATGAGGTGGCGGCGCCACGAAGGACCGGCGAAGGGATCGCCGGAGGGGCGCGGGTTCTCGAACCAGACCATATTGTCGGGGCCGTCGCCATCGGGAACCGCGATATCCAGATCACCGTCGCCGTCCAGATCGGCCAGCGCGCCGTCCGTGGTGAACTCCACCGCCGGCACCGCGATTTCGGTCTTGCGCCATGTCGGCCACTGGTACCAGACCAGCTTCTCCTTGGGGTTGCCGCCGATCACAAGGTCCGGAAAACCGTCGCCGTCGATGTCGCCGGCCATCTTGCAGTCGCCAGCATTGGCGGCATCGACGATCGTCTGGTCGAACCGCCACGGTCCCTCGGCGGCGGCCCCGAGCCGGAGCCAGCAGGGCAAGAGCCGCGATGCCCAAACCGGGCGGCCCGGCTCGCCATCCATTTACCGATCAGCGGCATAAGGCAAATCCTTTGGCTGCCTGAAATAGCAGTTGCATTCAATCCAGCAGACGGCACGCTTAAGATACGTGGGACGGGTTGAACCGGAGGCTTCCGCATGACGCTTGTGGGTTGGATCGGCCGCACCGTCGCGGGTGCCGCCCGGCGGAGTGGGTTTCCTCTTTCGGCAACGATACGGGGACGCGGACCGGCCAGCGGTATCCGGATGGGATTGGAAGGCGCCACACGCCGCCACTTCGCCGGTCTCTACGAGCCGAGCGTTCAGGAATGCATCGCCGAAAGGCTTCGGCCGGGCGGCTGCTTCATCGATGTGGGAGCCAATATCGGCTTCTTTTCGCTGCTCGCGGCGAAGCTGGCGGGGCCGGACGGCCAAGTCGTCGCGGTCGAGCCGGTTCCCGCCAATGCCGATCTGATCAAGGCGAACGCCACGCTCAACCGGTTCAACAACGTGACTGTCGTCCGGGCGGCGGCCGGCGCCTCCAACCGGACGGGCGAATTGATCCTGGCGCGTCACCATGGCGGTGCCGCACTCGCCTCCGCGCCGAAGCCGCCGGATGCGCGGGGGCGTTTGTCGGTTCCGGTCGTGACGCTGGACGGGCTCGTCTCCCACCTTGGCCTGCCGCCGCCCACCATGGTCAAGATCGATGTCGAAGGGGCGGAGCTTGAGGTGCTGGCCGGCATGCCCCGTACCCTGTGGCGCGACCATCCCGATATCCTGTTCGAGGTGGATGCTCCCGGCATGGCGGAAGCCGAGGCGCGCTACGCGAAGATCAGCGAGGCGCTGGGTCATTACGGCTATGGGGTGCGGCGGCTGGAAGCGGCGTATCCACCGGGCGACTGGGCGGTTCTCCATGGGATCGGCTCTACCGCTGAGATGCTGAACCGGACCGGCGGCGGGCCGTGAAGGAGGTGAAGCGGCTGCCCGTATCCACCCCCCATTCCCAATTGACCCCGAGGCCGACGCGGTCGATGCGGAGCGGAGGGCGTCGCGGTAAACGTCGGTCAGGGCGCGGTAGAGAACGGGGCGGCCATCGAGCCACGCCATGAGGCGCGCCCGTCGCAGGCGACCCGAAGCTCCGCCGGCCTGCCATGGCGACAGGGCGTCGCCGACATTGGTCCAGACGGCGTCGTAGACGTCTTCGAATCCGTTCAGATAAAAGAAGCAGGAAACAGAGCCGTAGACCACCGGCATGCTGGTGTCGCCGCCGTTCAGCCAGAGATTGACGACGACATAGTTGTCATGCGTCCTGCCAGAACACGACGCCGGCCCGGCTGTTGGCGCCGCTTCCGGGTTTCAGGATCGGGGGGACGATGACGGCGGTGAGGTCGGCGAAACCGGGATCGGACCAGTCTGACGCCGTAGAGCAGGCGGCCGGGCGCGGGGTTTTCGGCGCTGGCGACCATTTCAGCACCCGCCCCCATGACGCGGATCGTGCCTTTGCCGACCAGACGGCGCCAGATGCCTCCAGCGAGATCGTCGCGGCGGTACTGGAAGTCCTCGTGGATCAGGATTTCCTCGCCGCGCCGTACTGTCGGCAGATCGATTTTGATGGCGGCCGGCCAGGGGATTTGGCGCGGATGGGCTTCGAACGCTTCCACAGCGATGCCGCCGGTGAGACCGGCAAAGCCGATTTCCGGGGCGTCGCTTCCGGTGGGATCGTCGATGGTCAGGGCATCCAGGCTTCGCCCGTCGCGGGCGATCCGGATGGTTCGTCCATCGTCCTGGATCTGGATGGCGTGCCGTTGATCCGCGTTCAACCCGCCGGAGGGGTCGTGGCGCTCGATCCTGGTCGTGCCATTCTCGATCACCTGCAAGCGGGCACCGGTGCTGTCGAGCCGCAGGCGTACGCCGGTCTTTCCATCCCAGCCGCGCCAGACGATGCCGATGCCTCCCGCCCCATCCGATTTGACCACGACATGGATCAGGCCGCTGGGTGCCGGAGGGCGGAGAACGGTCGAGCCGTCTTCTAGGCCGTGCCAGGGGCCGCCGCGCCAGCGCCTCCGTCGAACCGGTCGGCGGCATGGGCGGTGCCGTACCACTGCCCGTACCTGCTCAGATGCGCCACCCGGACCCCGTAGACTCTGGTATCCGCGCTGAACCCGATCTCACCCAGAACGCTTTGCTGGAGCCCCGGATGGACCGTTCCGGACTTTTCGCCAGCGTCGATCGCGACCGGGCGCAGGTATCCGCCATCGTTTCCCGCATTTTCCATGGCGAGGTAATAGGCGGCACCTCCGTCGGCTCTCAGGATGATGACATACCCGATCGGGATGTTCGGAACCCGCTCGGCGACCGGCAGAAGCTGTCCATCGGTACGGGCGAGCACCCGCCCGTTCGTGGGTCCGGCACCCTGGACGATGAAGGCGTTGCCGCCGGCCCCGGGGTCGGCCGGGGATTCCTCATCGAACCAGCCGATGCCGAGATTGCCGCCCAATCCCGCGGCGGTCGCGGCGGGGCGCCGCGCTTTGACCCAGCATTCCAGCCTTCTGTACAGGCTCTCCCGCTTCAGGCGGAAGGGCAGGCGGATCAGCCGCTTCAGCAGCGGATCGGTACCGCTGCCGATCGTCCCGCGCCGGATCTGACGCAGCAGGGAAGTTTGTCTGAAAGGTTCCGATCCGTTGTGCCCGTTGAGCAGACCGACCGCCAGCGCCAGACCATCCCGCCGCTGGTGCCCGCCGTACTGGATCGCCGCCCGGTTCCAGCCGACCGTGGCAAGCGGAGATATCCGGAGCCCGTCATGGTGGACTGAAACGACGCCTTCGACATCCCGAACGGTCCGCTGGCCCCCTTTGGACGCATCGGAGTTGAAGTCATCCGCGATGAGCGGCAAATCAGGATCGAAGCCGTCTTGCATGAATCACCCTGATACAATGCCGGGAAAGATGTGCGCCGGGAAAGATGTATGCTAGCCCAATGCTTGAACGCTCGTTCAGGCAGCGACAAGATATCAATTGGATAACGGCATTGACCTGTGGATAGAGGCTGGCTTGTGCTGAATTCCCTAACCTTTCGGGCACATCCCTTGGCATAATCTTGTCAGTCATCCCGCCCATTGGAGAAAAATCGTGTCCACAAGGACGTGTCGGGTAAGCGTCTGTCTCCCGGTCTTCAATGGCGAGAAATTTATTGCTGAAGCCTTGGACTCGATACTGAACCAGACGTTCAGGGATATTGAAATCATCATCTCGGACAACGGCTCCCAGGATCGCACGCAAGCGATTTGCCAGAGCTATGCTGACAAGGATGACCGGATTTCCTATCACAGGGCTCATCAAGAACCGCGGTCCGGCGTGGAACTTCAATACCAGCTATGAAAAGGCCACGGGCGAATACCTGAAATGGATGGCCCACGACGATCTGTGCGAGCCGGATTTTCTTGAGCGCGCCGTGGCGGTTCTCGACGCTGAGCCTGACGTGGTGCTGTGCCATGCCAAATGGGCGCGCATCGATGAAAACAAGGCCGTCATCGAGCATTTGGAAAAGCTGCCGGATTATGAGCAGGCCCGCGCGTCCGACCGCTTCGGCAGCCTGATCCACATGGATCAGCGCCATCATTCCGGAGTCGAAATCTTCGGCCTCATCCGGATGTCGGCGCTGAAGGGGATCAACCAGCCCCCCATCGGCAATTTCGCCCATGGCGACCGGCTGACGCTTGCGGCACTCTCTCTGATGGGACGCTTTCACCGGTTGCCCGAGCCCTTGCTGCTGAACCGCACCCATGCGGGCCGGTCGATGGTGTTCGATCCCAAGCGCACATGGCGCGGCCATACCCGCGTCGGCCAGCGGCTGGGGATCGGGCCGATCCCGCCGGATGAATGGTTCGACCCGGTGTGGGAAGGTCGCATCACGTTTCCCGACTGGCGCATCCTGTGGCAGTACTGGCGAGCATTGACCCCCGCATCCCTGCCGCCGATGGAGCGGCTTCGCTGCGGCGTCCATATCGGCCGCCGGGCTATCGCGAGGGCGCCGAAGCTGCTCCGGGATGTGCTGATCGCCGGGGAGCAGTCTCTCGGCGGCTTCCCCGAGGAATTGGAGCGAAAGAGAGCCATCAGCGAAGCCTCGGCGGGGAAGCCCTGAAACGGGTGGATTTCAGGCCGGAAGACAGCCGGAAACGGCCTGGATCTCGGCCGCGACCCCGACGGCGGCCAGCATGCCGGCGATTTCGTCGGTGTATTCCGGGTTCATGATCAGGACCAGATCGGGCGGTTCGGCCGCAAGGTCGGACGGCTGAACGATGCGCTGACCGGTTCCGGCGACATGGGTACCCGTCTTGCGCGGATTGATGTCCACCACCAGATCGATCCCCTGACCGGCCCGGACCCCAAGCACGTTGAGAAACGTGATTCCCTTGGAGCCGGCGCCCCATAGGGCGATGCGGCGGTGCTTCAGCCGCGCGTTTTCGATGAAGTCGGCCCAGGCGCCGACCATGGCGCGGTGCCGTTCCGGGTAGGTCTCGAACAGGGACAGCGTTCTGTCGTCAACTTTACCGCCGGTTCGGGTGAGGACGCCACGGACGCCTCGGCCCACAGGAACTGCCCGCCGAACGAGGATTGCATGTCGCTGACGCTGAATCCCGCCTGCCTCAGCGCGGTGCCGAGCGATGACGGCGTGAAGTAGGAGACGTGTTCGTAGATCAGGTCCCAGATGCCGAGACGGTCGAGCGTGAATGACCCGTCCGGCACTTCGATGAAACAGGCGAGATCCCGCCGTCCGGCGGCGATCATCCGGAGCAGCGTCATCGGTTCCGCGAAATGCTCAAGCACGTGGCGGGCGCAGACAAGATCGGCGGATGCGCCGTCTTCGGCCTGATAGGGGCGGCCCAGGATGCGCATCGTTCCAGCACCGGCCTGCTCTTCGGGACCATCGGGCCGGCCGGGATCGAAACCGGTGCCGTGATTGCCCCCGGCCTCGCAGACCTGCCGCAGGAAGGCGCCATGGCCGCAGCCGATCTCGGCGATCCGGCGGCCCTGGAGGCCATGGCGCTGGACCAGACGCCTGACCGTTTCCTCGGCGTACCGGCGGAAACGGGGGGAGAAGTCGAGCGCGTTCTCGTAGCCGTGCCCATAGGCGATCCGGTCCGGATCGAAAGCGCGGTTGAAGACATGGCCGCAGCCCCGGCACCCCGTCAGGGCTATATCGCCGCGCTCGACATCGAGGGCCGCCCGACTTGCTGGGGGCGGGGGTGTTGCAGGAAATCGGCACCCGCTCCACGAAGGCCAGATGGACCAGATCCTCGCTTCCGCAAACAATGCAATCCTCCCGCATCATGCTCACAGGGTCAGCAAGGTCGGACGGCAGCCGAGAGCCGCCAGATCGGCCCTGACTTCCTCCACATAGATCGGGTTCATCACGATGACGACATCGGGCGCCTCGATGGCGACCGTCTGGGGCGAGACGATCAGGTGACCCGAGCGGGGCAGGTAGCAGCCGTGGCGGTGCGGGTTGATGTCGGCGACGAAGGCCACCTCGTCGGTGATCCCCAGCGTCGTCAGGAACGAGACGGCCTTGGACCCCGATCCCCACAGGATCACCTTCCGCCCCTCGGCCTTGTAGCCGCGCAGCCTGTCGCGCCAGTGATCCAGCAGCACCGCGACATCGGCGGCGAAGCGTTCCACTTGGGCCGCGAGCGCCGATGGCGGCGAGAGTTCAGGAACGCGTGCCGATGCTGTCTCGAAACAGGGTGGGCGCAGATCATCAGGTACTGGTCGCCGTAGCCGGTCCAGATGTCATCCACCGCGAAGCCGGCGCTGATGAACACCGAGGCCAGCGACTGGGGGGTGAAGTACGAGCAGTGTTCGTAGTAGATATCCTAGAACGCGAGAGCGTCCAGTATTCGGCTGGCGTCGGGGATCTGGAAGAGGACCGCCGTTTCACGCTGCCCGATAAGCGTGCGGATGTTGCGGATGAACTGTCCGACCTCGCTGATATGCTCAAGCGTCATCTTGCAGCATATCAGGTCGCCCGGATCGACCTTGGTGTTCTCGTCGAAGTAGTCCGCGACGATTTCGACATGGCCGTTGCTGATCTCGCCGAACCGGCCCGGAACGAAGCCTGGATCGAAGCCCAGGCCGAAGTTGCCGCCCATCTCGCAGATCATCGCCAGGAACTCGCCCTTGCCGCAGCCGATCTCCAGGATGCGTTTGCCGCGCAAGCCATAGCGCTCGACCAGCATTTCGGCGATGGAGCGCTGGAAATTGTTGAAGGTCGGCGAGTAAGCCTGCGTTTCCTCGTATCCCTTGGCATAGACGGTGGCGTCATGGCGCCAAAGGCCATTGAAGATGAAGCCGCAGGACGGGCAGAAGCGCAGTTCAAGATCGCCGGTAGGCACGTTGAGCGCCGCTTCCCGATCCGGGATCAGCATGCAACTGTTCGTCGGAATATCGGCGACACTGTAGATATTACGGCATCCCGATCCACCGCAACCCGGGCAACGGTCCTGGCCAAGGCCGGCATCGATTTCGACTTCATCGGCGGCTGTCGGCATCACACGATCCTCACATTTGGGACGGGAACGATGAACCGGCCGCCGAGCTCGCGGTAAAGCCGCCTGCTGGGCAAGGATCTCGTCGGCGAAGTTCCAGGCGAGCAGCAGCACGTAGTCCGGCCGGTCGCTCGACAAGCGCCTCGGTCGGCCGAAGATCGGCAGATGCGTGCCCGGCATGTGCTTGCCGTGCTTGTGCACGTTGCGGTCGACGACGTAGTCGACCAGTTCGGTGCCGATGCCCGACATAGTTCAGCAGCGTCGCACCCTTGGCGGCGGCGCCGTAGGCGGCGATCCGCTGCCCTCGGCTCGCGCAGATCCGCCAGGGCGCGCGAGGTCGGCGCGAAGCGCGGCGACGCGGCCGGCGAAGTCTCGGTAGTAGTCGAGCGCGTCCAGCCCGATGCGCCCGCTCCTCCGCCAGCATATCCGTCGACCGCCGGCGACGGCCGCGTCATCGTGCCCGACGTGGAAGCGCAGCGAGCCGCCGTGGATCGGGCAGATACTCGACATCGTTGAGGTACAGCCCGTGCCGCCGCACAGGTCGATCGAGCGCCGTCAGCGAGAAGTAGCAGAGGTGCTCGTGGTAGATCGTGTCGAACTCGCAGTGGTCGACCAGGTCGCGCACGTACGGGATCTCGATCGACGCGACGCCGTCGTCGGCTTGAGCAGCGTCGGCGAGCCGGCGACGAAGCCGTTGAGGTCGGCGCACGTGGGCCAGCACGTTGTTGGCGATGATCACATCGGCCGTGGCCGTGCTTCGCCACCGAGTTCGGCCGCCAATCGCTTGCCGAAGAAGGCGATCTCAGGTCGGAACGCCGGCCTTGCGGCCGCGTATCGGCCGGACCGGCGGCCGGGTCGATGCCGAGCACCGGGATGCCGTGCTCCACGAAGTTCTTGAGCAGGTAGCCGTCGTTGCTCGCGATCTCGACCACGAGGCTCTCGCGGTCCGAGCGCCGGTCTGCGATCAGGCGCCAGGGCGTTATCCCGCGAGTGGTCCAGCAAGCTGGGGAGAACGACGAGATAGTAGGGGTAGTCCCGGCAGAACAGAACTTCCGGCGCCACCGTATAGATCGAGCTGCACCAGCGAGCAGTCCGGGCAGAAGACGACCCGGAGCGGGAAAGTGGGCTCCGAGTCCTCACGTTTCTGGATGAGAGACAAGGCGGTCGGCCAGCGGCGTGACGCCGAGGTCCAGGAACGGGAGCAGCGTCCGGCCGCCGCACGACCGGCAAGCTTCGATGAGCATGGACTTCCCCATCAGGCGGTCCGGAAATGCTTGGCAGGATGCTGGCTTCCACGGCCGGCGCCAGGGGGTTTCAAGGATCGCCTGCCGGCGTCCAGCGAAGCTCTCGTTGACCAGACCGCGCGCCATCAGATGCTTCAGGTGGGCGAGGCGCTGGTATTCGGGCCTTCGAAGTCCTCGACCGTCAGTCCGACTTCACTGAACCGCTGATGCAGTTCAAGGATGCCCCGATGGATCGTCCACTGCGGCCGGAACCGCGGCAGCTTCGCGGGAAATCTTGGAGCAGTCGACGCGGTAGCTCCGCGCATCGGGTCCCGCCCCTTCGCCGAACCGCACGGGTCGACCCGGGGATACGTCTTGGCGATGATATCGGCCACTTCACGGACCAGATAGTTTTCGGTCGTGATGCCGACGTTGAAGACTTGCGTGTGGACGGTCTCGCGCGGGGCCTCGATCGCCGCGATGAACGCGCGGCTGATGTCCTCGATATGGACCAACGGGCGCCATGCCCGGCCGTCGCTCTTCAGCAGCAGTTCGCCCTTGGTGAAACGGCATAGGCGACAAGGTTGTTGACCACCAGATCGAAGCGGATGCGCGGCGAGAAGCCGTAAGCCGTGGCGCTGCGCAGAAAACCGGCGAGAAATCGTCGTCGGCCAGTTCGAACAGGTCCTCCTCTGCGCGCAGCTTGGACACGCCGTAGGGCGTCACGGGGTTGGGCATGGAATGCCTCATCGACCCAGTCCGCCCGGCGGCGCCGTAGACGCTGCAACTGGAGGAGAAGACGAACCGCTCGATCGCCCGCCTCTTTCGCCAGTCGGCCAGCCGGATCGTGGCCTTGTGGTTGATCTCGTAGGTGATTTCCGGAAGCAGATCGCCCAGCGGATCGTTGCACAGTCCCGCCAGATGAACGACCGCGTCGCAGCCTTCCAGGTCGGCCAGCGTGATCTCACGGATGTCCCGTTCAATCCGATGGCGGGCGGCAGGAGATCGCTCCCGAAGGTGCAATCGTCGTAAAGATACATGTCGGCGCCGCAGACGGTATGACCCGCTTCGCGGAGCAATCGCGACATGATCGTCCCGATATAGCCATGATGCCCTGAGACGAAGACGCGCATTTTCTTACTCCCAAGATTTCCAGGGGGCTTTCCCTGTGGCCCATATCTTTTCGAGCATTTCCTGCTCGCGCGGGTTATCCATGCACTGCCAGAACGAATGGTGGCGGTAGACCATCACCTGTCCAGCCTCGGTCAGCCGGCGCATCGGCTCCCTTTCCCACATGGTCTCGTCGCCGTCGATGTAGTCGAAGACGCCGGGCTCAAGGACGAAGAAGGCGCCGTTGATCCACTGATCGACATGGTCGGGCTTCTCGTCGAAACCCGTGACGCGTCGCCGTCGATGGTGAGATAGCCGAACCGGCCGGGCGGCCGGACGGCGGTGATCGTGGCAAGCTTGCCATGGGACCGGTGGAAGGCCAGGAGCGCTGTCGATATCGACATCCGCAAGCCCGTCGCACCAGGTCAGCATGAAGGTCTCGTTTCCCATGAAGGGCGCCAGACGCTTGATGCGCCCACCCGTCATGGTGTCAGGCCAGTGTCGATCAGGTGGACCAGCCAGTCCGTATCACCGTCCGCGTGGGTGGTAACGGCACCGGTTTTAAGGGCTACCGACACATTGGAGCTTGTCCGGTGATAATCGACAAAGTAACGGACAAGCTCTTCTTTTCGGTAACCGGTGGCGATCACGAATTCAGAAAAACCAAAATGTTCATAGTGCTTCATCACGTGCCAGATGATCGGCTTGCCGCCAATCTCAATCAAAGCTTTTGGCTTTTGCTTAGTCGCTTCGGCAAATCTCGTCCCAAGTCCACCTGCTAATATGCCGACTTTCATTATCGATCTCCGGCTTGCGTGCCTAAATTTAGGTGCAGAATCAAGCGTCTTTGCCTGCGATCATCTCACCTTTAAATGTCACACAATTGGTTAATGAGGCAACTGGCTCAGAAGAGTTGTAACTTTTTGTTGTGGGGATATACTCTTTCGACCCCGGCGCCGTTTCCAGTCGGTAAAAAATTTATCCCGCATTGGCATCATGGCCGGAAATGAGGGCATGACCGGGATGAGTGGACGGCATGTCCACAAAAGACGGATCGTTGGATATGTTGATTCAGTGCTTCCGCCATGTCGGCCGTCCTTCGGCTCTTGAGGAGAACGACGAACCTACGACGAAAAGGTAACTGAATCAGTCCCGGCCTTGCCAGATCCTGCGAGGTAGCGCTCGGCTTCCTCGCGGCTTTCGTAGATGTGCGGCGACACGGCCCGCCGCTGGAGAGCGTCGCCGAACTTCATGTGCAGGAAGGCGCTGGTGGTGTAGCGGGTGACGCCGGAATAGAAGCGGTCCGCCAGTCCCTTGACCATGTCGGTGTAATCGTCCAGCAGTTCGGGCAGGATCCGGAAGTTGTCGTAGTTGACGATCGCCAGCACCTTGCGCCCGACCGGCTCAAGCCGCTGTTCGACCGCGCGGCGGACATTCTCGACATCCTCCATCCGGCGGATCGACAGTCCTTCGAAGTTGATGAAGAACAGGTTCTCCGACGGCTCATAGGTGAGGCGGGCCTCCAGGGGCAGGCTCAGCCATTCCTCCCGGTAATGCATCGGGCCGGGCTCGAAGATCCGAGGGTCCATCGGCGCCAGATCGCCGGAAATGGCCGGCTGGAACGCCATCTCGTTCAGGATGTCGCGCTCGATATCCACGCCGGGCGCCACCTCCGTCAGTTCCAGCCCTTCGGCGGTCAGGCGGAAGACGCAGCGGTCGGTGATGTAGAGGACGGGTTGGCCCCGGCGAACGGCCAAGGGGCCGCTGAAGGTGCGGTGCTCGACCCGGTCCACGAACTTCGACACGCCGCGCGCCGAGAAGGTGCCGAGGAACACGACCTTCTTCGCGTTCTGGCTGATGTTGATGAAACCGCCGGCTCCCGCCAGCCGGGGGCCGAACTTGCTGACATTGACGCTGCCTTCCCGGTCGGCCTGCGCCATGCCGAGGAACGCCATGTCCAGCCCGCCGCCGTCGTAGAAGTCGAACTGCGCCGGCTGATCGACCAGCGCCTGGATGTTGCTGGCGGCGCCGAAATTCAGCCCGCCCGCCGGCATGCCGCCGATGGTCCCCGGTTCGGTCGTCAGGGTCAGGTATTCCAGCGTCTGTTCCTCGTTGGCGACGTTGGCGATCCCTTCCGGCATGCCGATGCCGAGGTTGACGACGCTGTTGGGGCGCAGTTCGAACGCGGCGCGGCGGGCGATGATCTTGCGCGGTCCCATCTCCATCGGCGCTATCGCGCGCATCGGCACGCGGATCTCTCCGCTGAACGCCGGGTTGTAGGCTGTCCCGAAGGTCTGCCAGTGATGCTCGGGCTTCGCCACGACGACGCAGTCCACCAGGATGCCCGGTATCCGGACAAGGCGGGGGTTGAGGCTGCCGGTCTCCGCGATGCGCTCGACCTGGACGATGACGACGCCGCCGGAGTTGCGGGCCGCCGTCGCGATCGCCAGCGCTTCGAGGATCAGCGCCTCCTTCTCCATCGTGATGTTGCCGTCGGGGTCGGCGCTGGTGCCGCGCAGGATCGCGACATCGATCGGGCGCGCCTTGTAGAACAGGTATTCCTCGCCGCCCAGCGTCACGATCTCGACGATGTCCTCGGTCGTGCCGGCGTTGATCTTGCCGCCGCCGTGGCGCGGATCGACGAAGGTGTCGGTGCCGACGCGGGTCACGGTGCCCGGCTTGCCGGCGGCGATGTCGCGGAACAGGTGGCTGATGACGCCCTGGGGGAGGTTGTAGGCTTCGATCTCGTTGTCGATGGCGAGTTTCTGGAGCTTGGGGCACAGGCCCCAGTGCCCGCCGATGACGCGCCGGACCAGCCCCTTGTGGCCGAAGTGGTTGAGGCCGCTTCCCTTGCCGTCGCCCTGGCCGGCGGCATACATCAGCGTCAGGTCGCGGGGACGGCCCTGGTCAAGGAAGTGCTTCTCGATCTGGATCGCGATGGCCTCGGCGAAGCCGATCCCGACGAAGCCGCCCGTCGCCACGGTGGCGCCGTCGCGGATCAGGCGGACGGCTTCCTCGGCGGTGACGATCTTGTCCTTCGGGATGATCGTTCCGCCACTCAGCAGTGGGTGGCCCTTCTGATCCGGCATCGGCATTTCCTCCCGCCATTTTTGTTCGTTCAGGCTGAGGATATCAAACCGGCCGATGTCGTAGAGTTCCCCCCGATATGGCCATATTGCCGCCGCCAGCGGCGAGCGGAGTGGCCTTACTTCAGCGGCCAGAACAGCAGCAGCAACGCGCTCCCCATGACCACCACCATGATGCTCAGCGGCAGTCCCAGCCGCCAGTAGTCGCCGAACTTGTACCCGCCCGGTCCCATCACCAGCGTGTTGCACTGGTGGCCTATCGGCGTCAGGAAGTCGCAGGCGGCGCCGATGGCTACCGCCATCAGCAGGGGGTCGGGGTTCAGGCCCAGCTTATGGGCCAGACTGACCGCGATGGGGGCCATGACCAGGACCGTGGCGGCGTTGTTCAGGAAGGGCGTCAGCAGCATGGCGGCCAGCAGCATGAGGACAACGGTGCCCTCGGACGGCAGCGTCGCCGCCAGACTGGCGAGGCCGCCCGCTATCAGGTCGGAAGCACCTGTGCTCTGGATGGCGTCGCTGACCGGGATCAGCGCTCCGAGCATGACGAGGATCGGCCAGTCGATCGCCTCGTAAGCCTCGCGGAGCGAGAGGTGGCGGGTTACCACCATGATCACGGCCGCCGCGAAGAATCCCACCGCCACGGTGACGACCTCCAGCGAGATCAGCAGGATCGCGATCATCAGGATCGGCACCGCCAGATTGAACCGGCGCGGCTTGTCGAAAGCGAGGTTGCGGTAGGCCAGCGGCAGGCAGGCGAGGTCGGCCAGGACGGTCGCCATGCGCGTTGCTCGGCCCCTGCACGACCATGACATCGCCGACCTGTATGGGGATCTGGCGGAGTTGGGTCACAAGCTGGCGGCCGCCGCGGCCGAGCGCCAGGACGTTGACGCCGAAGCGGGAGCGCAGGCGGAAGTCCTGGATCGTGCAGCCGATCAGCGGCGACGACGGCGCCACCACCGTTTCCATCAGGACCAGCTCTTCCCACGGCTCCATGACGCCGTCCTTGGCGGCGCCGCTGCCGGTCGCGATCTCCAGCTTGCCGGCGGCCAGCAGCTTCTTCAGGTTCTCGGGGTCGGTTTCGACGATGATGATATCGTCCTGAAGCAGCCGCCAGTGCTCCCCCGGAATGTATCTCTGGCCCTTGTCGCGGATCAGGGCCGCGACCGTGACGGCGCCGCCGGACAGGGCCTCCAGATCGCCGACGGTGCCGTCGATCAGGGGGGAGTTCGGCAGCATCCGGACTTCCGTCAGGTAGTCGCGGATATGCAGCTCGCCTTCCGCCGACGACGTGGGGGAACGCCGCTCCGGCAGCAGGCGCCAGCCGAAGATCAGGAAGATCAGGCCCATGACGGCGATGCCGGCGCCGACGGGGAAGAAGTCGAACATGGAGAAGGGATGGCCGGTCAGATCCTCGCGCACGCGGGAAACGATGATGTTCGGCGATGTGCCGATCAGCGTCATGAGCCCGCCCAGCAGGGAGCCGAACGCCAGCGGCATCATCAGCCGCGACGGCGACGCCTTGATGCGCCGGGAGAACTGGAGCGCCACGGGCATGAAGATCGCCAGCGCCCCGATATTCTTCATGAAGGCCGACAGCGCCGTGACGGCGGTGACCAGAACGGCGGCCTGCCGGGTGGTCGTGGTCAGCCGGTGAACCAGCGGCTCAAGCAGCCGCTCGACCGTGCCCGACAAGCTGAGCGCCTTGCTGATGATCAGGGCGCTGGCGACAACGATCACGATCTGGTCGCTGAAGCCCGTAAAGGCCTTGGCCATCGGCACGACACCGGTCACAATGGCCGCGAGCAGCGAGATCAGGGCAACGACATCGTAGCGAAGGCGGTCCCAGATGAAGAGACCCAGGGTAACCGCCAGTACGGCCATTGACAGGAACTGCTCGTGGGTCATGCCTTCTCCCTCGCGGTGCGACCGGCCAACAGATCGCGGATGAGCAATTCAGCCAGACTTCATGCCCTGAACGGTTCGACCTGTCTATGGCGGTCTGCCGCTCTCGTACCATGTCCGGCCTCATCCGGCCATCATCGTGATGGCGCGCCGCAGCGGGGGAGTTACAGTTTTTCAGCTGGATTCAATGGGTCGTTGGAATTGTCGGGCCTGAACCCAACCTAGGTCCGGTTAAAAGTTATGGGGAGCCGGGATGATGGATGGTCCAGGCCGATGGCGCCATGGACGATGCCGCTGGTTTGTTCAACTTCAAGGTCAGGGGCTTTCGGGGAGAGTTGGCGCTGTGGCCCCGGATGGCGCGGTCGCCGGTGCAGGTGTCCATGATCCAGCGGCGATCGTTCCGGCGCCGATCCTCAGCAGAGCTATGGCGATGAATGGAGAGAGCATCCAGGTGACCACGCCCCACCAGGGCAGAAGGCCGCCGAAATTCAGCGCGACGGGGGCGCCCAACCAAAGCAGCGCTACATTGAACTTACCCATGGGCCAGCTCCATTTCCATCATTTGTCACGTATTTGTATATAAATTGCGCTGCCTGGTCTCCCCCTTTGGAAGCTGGAATTTAGTGGTATGCGGTTGTTGTATCGGCTGACGCCGGAGAGACAATGCCGATAGCCGGTTCCGCTTCAGGCATGGGCCACTTCAAGCATGGGCCAGGAAGGCCGGGTTGGCGAAAACCGGGACGAGGCGGTCGGACGGCAGCCTGATCGTGACCGTCGTGCCTTCACCAAGCCGGCTCTCGATCGCCAGATCGCCGCCGTGGCGCTCGACCAGCGCCTTGGTGA
>CAWKET010000011.1:0-109540 GCA_963848585.1 uncultured Alphaproteobacteria bacterium
CAGCACCGTGCTGGCCGGTTCGACCGGGGCGCACTGACCAAGACGGGCGCCGGTACCGTCACCCTGTCCGGCGCCAACACCTACGCCGGCGCCACCACGGTATCGGCCGGCACTCTCACCGTATCGGGCGGCTCGGCCATCGTCGACGGCGGCACCGTCTCCGTGGCGTTGGGAGCCACCCTTGGGCTTGCCGCTTCCGAAACCATCGGCTCGCTGACCGGAGCCGGCACGGTGACGCTGGGGGCGAACACGCTGACCGTCGGCGACGGCACCTTCTCGGGCGCCATCGGCGGCACCGGCGGCCTCACCAAGACCGGCAGCGGCACGCTGGCGCTGTCAGGCGCCAATACCTATACCGGCGCCACCACCGTTTCAGCCGGCACCCTCACGGTGAGCAACGGTTCGGCCATCGCCGACGCCAGCGCCGTGACGGTCGTACGGTCGCCACCCTCCAGCTTTCCGGCAACGAGACGATCGGCTCCCTGGCCGGGGCCGGGACGGCGGCGCTGGGGACGAACACGCTGACCACCGGCGGCACCAATGCCGATACCGCATTCTCCGGCACCCTGACCGGCACCGGCAATCTCACCAAGACCGGCTCCGGCACGCTGACCCTGTCCGGCACCAACAGCGGCGCCACGACCGCCACGATGACGGTATCGGGCGGCACGGTCGCGGTGGCGGCGGACGCCAACCTTGTCGGCGGCAAGGTGACGCTGAATGGCGGCACGCTGAATGTCACCGGCAGCAGCGTGACGATCGACAACCTGATCGAGCTGGGCGCCAGCCACGGCACGGTGACCAACGCCAACGCGGTCAGCCTGTCGGGCGTCATCAGCGGCACCGGCAGCCTGACCAAGACGGGCGCCGGCAACCTGACGCTGACCGGTGCCAACACCTATTCCGGCGGCGCGACCGTGACGGCCGGCACGCTGACCGGCAGCGCCTCCAGCCTCAAGGGCTCGATCACCAATAACGCGGCGATCGTCTTCGACCAGTCCCTCAGCGAGATCTATGCCGGCGTGATAAGCGGTACGGGCACGCTGACCAAGACTGGCTCCAGCACGCTTGGCCTGTCGGGATCGAATACCTACAGCGGCACAACCACGATCTCGTCCGGCACTCTGAATGTGGCTGGAGACGGCAACCTGGGTACTGGCCAGATCATCGTGGTCGGCGATGTTGGCCCGAGCCCGTTTTTGGGCGCTGTGCTGCGAATTAGCGACAACACCACGATCGACAACGCCATCACTCTGACCGGCGCCGCCAGGATCGAAGTGGCGACCGGCGCCGACGTGATCCTGTCCGGCGTGATCGGCGGCAGCGACGCCAGCCTCCACAAGAGCGGAGCCGGCGCGCTGACGCTGTCGGCCGCCAACACCCGTACCGGCGCTACAAAGGTGTGGAACGGCACTCTCACCATCACCAACGGCAACGCGATCGACAACTTCAGCGCCGTGACGGTGAACTCGGACGGCACCTTGCGGCTTTCCTCCAACGAAACCATCGGCTCTCTGGCCGGGTCAGGCACTGTGACGCTGGGGACGAACACGCTGACCACGGGCGGCGACAACACCAGCACGGCCTTCTCCGGCGCCATCGGCGGCACCGGCGACCTGATCAAGACCGGCACCGGCACGCAGAGCCTGTCGGGCACCAACACTTTCGTCGGGGCGCTGACCGTGTCGGGCGGCGGCGTGACGCTGTCAGGCGGTTCCGCGGTCGCCGACGCGGTGGCGGTCACAGTCAACGGCGGAGCCACGCTGACGGTATCCACCAACGAAACCATCGGTTCGCTGGCCGGCGGCGGCACCGTGGCGCTGGGCGCCAATACCCTGACCGCCGGCGGAAACGATGGCACCACCAGCTTTGCCGGCACCCTGACCGGCGGCGGCGCCCTTACCAAGGCCGGTATCGGCACGCTGACCTTGTCGGGCACCAACAGCGGCTTCACCGGCGGGCTGACCGTGTCGGGCGGCAAGGTTTCGGTCGCGGCCGACAGCAATCTGGTCGGCGGCACGGTGACCCTGGCCGGCGGCACGCTGGCCCTGACCGGCACCAACACCTTCGACAACGCCATGACGCTCGGCACCGGCGGCGGCACGATCGACGTCGCCTCGTCGGTCACGGCAACGGTGTCCGGCGATCATCGGCGGTTCCACCGCCCTGACCAAGACGGGCGACGGCACGCTGATCCTGTCGGGCAGCCAACACCCATACCGGCGCCACCACCGTCTCGTCCGGCACGCTCAGCGTCGCCACCGACGGCAACCTGGGCACCGGCGCGCTGACGCTGGCCGGCGGCACGCTGGCCGTCACCGGGACCGGTGCGCAGACCATCGACAACGCCATCGTAATGAGCACCGGCGGCGGCACAATCAGCTACGCCAACACCGGTACCGGCGACGCGCTGACCCTGTCGCGGCATCATCAGCGGCACCGCCCGCCTGACCAAGGCCGGCACCGGCACCGTGGCGCTGTCGGGCACCAACACCTACACCGGCGTCACCACCGTGTCGGCCGGCACGCTGAGCGTCGCCGCCGACGGCCAACCTGGGCTCCGGCGCGCTGACCCTGGCCGGCGGCACGCTGGCCTTCACCGGCACCGGCGCGCTGAGCATCACCAAGGCCATCACCCTCGGGACCGGCGGCGGCACGATCAGCTACGGCCTGACCGGCGTTTCCGACGAGCTGACGCTGTCGGGCGCCATCACCGGCGCCACCTCGCTGACCAAGTCGGGCGCCGGAACGGTCAAGCTGACCAGCAGCACCAACAACGGCAACACCTGGACCACGACGGTCAGCGGCGGCACGCTGTCGATGACCGCCGACGTCAACCTGGGATCGGGCGCCGTGACGCTTGGCGGCCGGCACGGCGCTGCGGGTGACCACGGCGACGACGATCCACAACAACGTCACCCTGACCGGCAACGCCTCGCTCCAGACCGACGAGCGCGGTGACTTTGGACGGCGCGCTGGCGGCCAACGGCTTCGCCCTGACCAAGATCGGCACCGGCACCCTGACCGTGACCGGCGCCACCGGCGGCATGTCGGTCAGCGCCGGCACGGTGGCGGTCGCCACGCGCCTCGGCACTGACCGGCACGGTGACGCTGTACGGCGGCACGCTGGACGTCACCGGCGCCACGGTCGCCATCACCAACGCGATCACGCTGGGCGCTTCCAACGGCACGGTGAACACCGCCGGTGCCGTCACCCTGTCCGGCGGCATCACCGGCACCGGCAACCTGACCAAGACCGGCACCGGCACGGTGACCGTGACCGGCACCAACAGCTATACCGGCACCACCACGATCAGCGGCGGCACGCTGGCGGTCAACGGCACGATGACCGGCACCGGCGCCATGACGGTGTCCTCCGGCGCGCACGCTGGGCGGTTCGGGCAGCATCGCGGGCGCGGTTTCGATCGCGAACGGCGGCACCATCGCCGCCGGCAACAGCCCCGGCAAGCTGACGCTGACCGGCGGGCTGACGATCGCATCGGGCGGCATTCATCGTCGGCCGAACTCAACGGCACCGTGGCCGGCACCAGCTATGACCAGATCGACGTGACCGGGACCGTCAGCCATCCAAAGCGCCAAGCTGACGCTGAGCCTGGGCTATACGCCCACGGTCGGCGACAGCTTCATCCTGATCACCAACGACGGCACCGATGCGATCGCCGGCGTCCTGAAGACGTCGGACGGCTTCAACTTGGCCGAGGGCGACACCTTCAAGTCGGGCGGCTACACCTTCCAGGTCAGCTATACCGGCGGCACCGGCAACGACCTGACGCTGACCGTGGTGAACAACGCGCCGGTGCTGGACGCGACCAAGGTCGCCGACCCTGACCGGCATCGCCGAGGACGTGACGAGCGCCGACAACACCGGCACCAGCATCTCCGAGCATCGTGGCCGGCGGACCATCACCGACGCCGACGGCACGGCGGTAACGGCCATCGCAGTGACGGCGGTCGACAACACCAACGGCGTCTGGCAGTACTCGACCGATAACGGGACGACCTGGACCGCCTTCGGTTCCGTCTCCGCGAGCACGGCGCGGCTGCTGGACGGCACGCTGACCGGCAACGATACGCAGAAGATCCGCTTCGTCCCCACGCTCAATTACAACGGCTCAGGCCTCCATCACCTTCCGCGCCTGGGACAAATCGAGCGGCACGGCGGGCGGCACGGCCAATACCAGCACCGACAATGGCGGCATAACAGCCTATTCCACAGCGACCGACACCGCCTCGATCACCATCATCGGCGGTCAACGACACGCCGGTGCTGACCACGCCGACCGCGATCAGCCTGACCGACACGTCCGCCACCGATACCTTCGCCAACCAGACCGGCACGCTGAGCGCCACCGACGTCGACGTGAGCACGACGCTGACCTACGGCATCACCGACGGGACCACCGGCGGCACGTCGTGAACGGCACGACCTACGACGTGTCGAAGACCGGCACCTACGGCACGCTGTATCTGCTGAGCACAACCGGCGCCTATGTCTATGTCCCCAACGCCGGCCCGATCAACGCACTGATCGCCAACACGACGGAAAACTTCACCGTTTCCGCCTCCGACGGCACCTTGAGCGACCCGAAGACGCTGACCATCAACCTGACCGGAGTCAACGACATCCCCATCGCACGGTGACGCCGGCGGTCACCGGAACAGCCACCGTCGGCAATGCGCTGTCGGCCAGCACCGGCACCTGGACCGATGCCGACAACAACACGCTGACCTACAGTTACCAGTGGTACCGGGCGACCGACGCCGCCGGCACCGGAGCCGCCGCGATCAGCGGCGCCACCTCCGCCAGCTACACGCTGACGACCGCCGACGCGCACAAGTTCGTCAAGGTCGTGGTGACGGCCAACGACGCCAACGGCAGCTCGACCGTGACGGCGGAATCCACCTACACCGACCATCACCAACACCGCGCCGGCCAACAGCGTCGTTCCGGCGATCACCGGCACCGCCACGGTCGGCAACGCGCTGACCGCCAGCACCGGCACGTGGTCGCGACACCGACAGCGATACGCTGACCTACAGCTACCAGTGGTACCGGGCGACCGACGCCGCCGGCACCGGCGCCGCCGCGATCAGCGGCGCCACATCCGCCAGCTACACGCTGACGACCTCGGACGCGCACAAGTTCGTCAAGGTCGTGGTCACGGCCAACGACGCCAACGGCAGCTCGACCCAAACCGCCGAATCCACCTACACGCCGATCACCAACACCGCGCCGGTCAACAGCGTCGTCCCGGCGGTCACCGGCACCACCACGGTCGGCAACGCGCTGGCCGCCGGCACCGGCACCTGGTCCGACACCGACAGCGATACGCTGACCTACAGCTACCAGTGGTACCGGGCGACCGACAGCCGCCGGCACCGGCGCCACCGCGATCAGCGGCGCCACTTCCGCCAGCTACACGCTGACGACTCAGCGGACGCGAACAAGTATGTCCGGGTCGTGGTCACCGCCAACGACGCCAACGGAAGCTCGACCCAGACCGCCAATCGGCCTACACCGTCCATCGCCAACTCGGCCCCGGTCAACACCGTCGCTCCCGCGGTCACCGGCACCGCGTCAGTCGGCAAGGCGCTCACGGCCGACACCGGCACCTGGAGCAACGCCGACACCGACGTCACCTACACCTACCAGTGGTACCGGTCGACCGACAGCGGCGGCACCAACGATGCCGCCATCACGCGGCGCCACCTCCGCGAGCTACACGCTGACCACGGCGGATGCCCACAAGAACCTGCGGGTCGTGGTCACCGCCGCGAACTCCCAGGGCCGGACCACCGCAGACCGCAGCCTCGCTCAAGGACGGCGGTCACCAACACCGTCCCCGTCAACACCGCGGCGCCCGCCGTCACCGGCACCGCGCCGGTCGGCGGAACCCTGTCGGCCGGGACCGGCACCTGGTCGGACACCGACAGCGACACGCTCGGCTACACCTACCAGTGGTACCGCGTCCGACGACAGCGGCGGAACCAACGAGACGGCCATCACCGGCGCGACGGCAGCCACATACGCGCTGTCGACGGCGGACGCGCACAAGTTCGTCCACGTCGTGGTCACCGCCAATGACGCCAACGGCAGCACGACGCAGACCAGCCTCTCGGCAAGATCCGGAGTCGCCAACACGGTGCCGTCGCTGACGACACCGGCCGTCCTCACCTTATCGGACACGGCGGGGGCCGATAGCTTCAACAATCAAACCGGAAAACTCGACGGCGACGGATACCGATACCGATGGCCTGACTTTCGGCATCACCGGAGGCACCGTCGGCGCAGCTTCACGGCGAGCGGCGTCACCTATGACGTCTCACGCACCGGCACCTACGGCACGCTTCATGTCAACAGCGCGACCGGCGCCTATGTCTTCGTCCCGAACAGCGGCGCCATCAACGCGACAAGCGCCGCGGCAGCCGAGAGCTTCACGGTCACAGTGTCGGATGGCAGCGTCACCAGCAGCACGACGCTGAGCGTAGCGGTCGCCGGAACGCTCGATGCTCCCATCGCCGCGGACGATACCGGCAGCGCCCTGGAAGCCGGCGGCATCTCCAACGGCACGGCCGGCAGCAACGCCACCGGCAACGTGCTGACCAACGACACCGATGCGGACACCGGCTTGACGCGGACGGTCACCGCCGTGCGCCTGGGCGCCACGGAGGGCGGCGGAACCGCCGGCAGCGTCGGGACGGCGCTGGCGGGGAGCTACGGCACCCTGACGCTGAAGGCGGACGGCACATACACCTATGTCGTGAACAACAGACAATGCCACGGTCGATGCCCTGAACGCCGGCGCCAGCCTGTCGGAAAGCTTCAACTACACCGTCTCCAACGGAACGCTGACCGATACCGCCTTGTTGACCGTCACAATCAAGGGCGCCGAGGATACCGCAGTCGTCGTCCCCACGACGACGATCAGTCGACACCGACGACGACCGACGTGGTCGACCACGCCGACAACGCCATCCACCACTCCCGCGACCGCGCCGATCATCTATGCCGGTCGTCAAGTCCGTCGTCGAGCTTCGTCTTCGTCTTCGTCGAATCCTCGTCGTCTTCGATTCATCTTCGCTCATCTTCGTCCCGTTCAATTCTCTTCCTCGTCCTCTTCGTCCAATTCGTCTTCATCTTCGACAGGCAACTCGACAAACACACCGTCGCTCACCACGACGAGGCCCACGGCATCGACAACCGCCTCATCCGGCAACACGCCGTCAAGCGACACCTCGTCGCTCAATTCGATCAGCATACCGGCAAGTCAGTCGTCCTGATCAGCGTCGCGGATCGACCGTCGGGACAGTAACGAGCGGGACGGGAACCGGCAGCGGTACCAGAACCGGCTTCACTTCGGACAGCGGCGCCATCAGCACCGGCCTTGACCGTCCGCGCGGAAGTAACGGCCTCAGCAGGTCGGCGGCACTTCGGGAGACAGCTTCAAGATCCCGGCCGGGGTCTTCGGGCACAGCGACCCCAACGCCGTCGTCACCATCCAGGCCACTCTGGAGGACGGCTCGCCCTTGCCGTCCTGGCTGAAGTTCGATGCCGACCACCGGCACCTTCAGCGGCAAGCCGCCGGAAGGCGAAAGGCGGAAGCTGGAGATCAAGGTGACCGCCCGCGACAAGGCCGGCATCCGAGGCCACGGTCAAGTTCAAGCTGGACGTCAAGAAAACGGCGAACCAGCCGGCCGGCGAAGGCCGAGAACGGTCAGAAGCAACGACGGGCAGAAGAGCACCGATGCCGGCCGTCCCGCCGACCAGCAGACCGCTCAAGCCCCGCTTCCCGGCAGACCGTCGCTGACGGCGCAGGTCAAGGCGGCGCGGACGGACGGCTTCATGGCCGAAGGGCTGGCCCTGCTCGAAAGCCTGCTGAAAGCGGCCGGCATCGACGATATCGACAAGGCGGCCTGAGGCTTCACCGAACCATCGGGGCCGATCCGTTCGAACGGATCGGCCCCGCTCTGGTCACTGGCATTTGCATCATTGTCACAGTGTTGCCAACACAACACATGATGACATTTGATGACAATTTTTACCGTTATTCCGCCGAATGGATTTCCTGCTTGCTGGACGATACTCCAAAAGATGGGTATCTATTTCTTAAGATGTAATACATATGATTGATTCAGGCCGGGGATAACGGCTCAATGGGGATAATATGCACGGCGTCATTACGGTGAAAAAGGCAGCGCGTCTTCGGGTTGGCAAGAAGCATTTTCGATATGCGGCATTGGCCTTCGTGATGATCTCGGCAGCCGGCTGCGCCGTGACCCCGGAGCCGATCACTCCGGAAGAGCGGGTGGCGCTGATCGCCGCCGACCGGAAGCACCTGTTCGAAAATCAGGAACCGGTGACCGGCCCGATCTCCCTGGAAGAGGCGATCGCCCGCGCCATCAAGTACAATTACGATTACCGTCTGACCGCCATGGATCAGGCGCTGCAGAACCGGCAGCTCGACCTGAGCCGTTACGACATGCTGCCGAAGCTGGTGGCCTCCGCCGCCGGCACCGCCCGGTCGAACGAAAACCTGACCGTCAGCGAGAACAAGCGCACCGGCGTCCGGTCCACCGATCCCTCGGTCAGCCAGGATCAGGAACGCGCCACCGCCGACCTCACCATGTCGTGGAACGTGCTGGATTTCGGCGTCAGCTATTATCAGGCGCACCAGCAGGCCGACCGCACCCTGATCGCCGACGAGCGCCGCCGCCGGGTGGTGCATTCCGTGTCGCAGCAGGTGCGCTCCGCCTACTGGCAGGCCGTTTCGGGCGAACGTATCCAGGCGGCCATCACGCCCGTGCTGGAGGAAGCGCGCCGCGCGCTGGCCGACGCCCGCGCGGTCGAACAGCAGCGCCTGCGTCCGCCGCTGGAAGTTCTGCGCTACCAGAAGGCGGTGATCGAGATCATGCGCCAGCTCGAAGCGGTCGAGCAGGACCTTGCCATCGCCAAGGCGCAGCTTCGTGCGCTGATGAACCTCCAGCCCGGCACAGCCCTTCACTCTGGCGCTGCCGCAGGGCTTCCGCCGCGACGTTCCGCCGATCAAGCTGACGCTGGAGGACATGGAGTCGGCGGCGCTGACCAACCGGCCGGAACTGCGGGAAGAGCAGTACCAGCAGCGGATCAGCTCGGCGGAAGTCCGGAAAGCGATCCTGCGCCTGCTGCCGGGCGTGACCTTCACCGGCGGCGGCAACTATGACAGCAACTCCTACGTACAGAACAACTTCTGGGCGGAAGCCGGATTGCGGGTGAGCTGGAACCTGCTGACCCTGCTGTCGGGACCGGCATCGATCGCGGCGGCCGAAGCCCAGCAGGAACTGGGCGAAACGCGGCGTCTGGCGCTCAGCATGGCGACGCTGACCCAGGTCCATGTGGGCTATCAGCAATACCAGCGGGCACGCCGCAACTTCGAGCAGGCGGAACTGCTCAACTCGATCGAGCAGCGCATCTTCGACAACACCAGGAACGCCGAAGCCGGCGATGCCCAGAACGTGCTGGAGCGGGTCCGCGCCGCCGCTTCGGCGATCTCGTCGGAACTGTCGCGCGACCGCGCCTATGCGGATGTGCAGGCGGCCACGGCCAACCTCGTCGTCTCGCTCGGGCTTGATCCGCTGCCGGCCGAAGTGCCGGGCCACGACATCAAGACGCTGTCGCAGGCGTTGGCGGCGATGAACGTCGAACTGGCAGTCCGGCCAGCTCCTCCCGCCGGCCCCCGTGCCGGTGCACGGCGCCGGTACCGGTTCCGGCACCGGCCCCCGTGCCCGTGTCGTCTAGCGCCGCCGGTTGCCGGTGGAACCTGTCGAGACGGTCGCGCCCGTCGCCAAGGTCGAACCCGTCGAGACGGTAGCGCCCGTCGCCAAGGTCGAACCCGTCGAGACGGTGGCGCCTGTCGCCAAGGTCGAACCCGTCGCAACGGTGGCGCCCGTCGCCAAGGTCGATCCCGTGTCGATGGAGACGGCCCAAGCGCCCCGCCTCCCACCACCCGCAAAGCCAATCCGACCCGCAAGCCCCTCATCTCCAACTTCAGGTAACACTGTGCCCAAGGTCAGGTGGTTCGCTTACCCGCTTGCCGCCGTCCTGCTGATGGCGGCATTTCCAGCGTCGGCCCAGTTGCCGGATCAGTCCGGCAACGGGGCCGGCGTGCCGGAAATCCGGGCTCAGATCAGCCCGCGCCGGAGCACGATGCTGGCGTCGGAACTGGCCGGGAAAGATCGACGATCTGACCGTGCGCGAGGGCGAGCGCTTCAAGGAGGGGCAGAAGCTGGTCGGCTTCGACTGCGCCCCCCACCGCGCCCGCCTCAACAAGGCGACGGCGCAGCAGCAGGCCGCCCGCAAAGCCTATGAGGTCAATTCGCGCCTGGACAAGCTGGGGTCCGTCAGCACCCTGGAACTGGAAGCCGCCGCCGCCCAGCTCAGCGCCGCCGAAGCCGAAACCGCCATGACGCGCATCATGGTGGAGCGCTGCGTGGTCACCGCCCCCTTCCCCGGCCGGGTCGCCGAAATGAAGGTCCGGCGCTACGAATATGTCAGCGAAGGCAAGGAGCTGATGGAGATCCTGGACGACCACGACCTTGAGGTCGAAATGATCGTCCCGTCCCGCTGGCTGGTCTGGCTGACGCCGGGCAACAAGTTCAAGGTGCTGATCGAGGAAACCGGCAAGACCTTCAACGCCGAGGTGACGCGCCTGTCGGCCCGCATCGATCCGGTCAGCCAGTCGATCAAGGTCTTCGGCAAGGTGGCGAGCCGGCAGGACGAGTTGCTGGCCGGCATGAGCGGCCGGGCCGTGTTCGCGGTGCCGAATTAGGCTACACTACCTCCTCGACACAGGAAGCGTAAGAGGGGAACCCATGGCACGGGAACTGGACGTTCGGGGCTTGCATTGTCCGCTCCCGATCCTGCGCACCCGCCGGCAACTGGACCACATGGCGGAAGGCGAGGAACTGATCGTGCTGGTCACCGACCCGGCCTCGGTGATCGACTTCAGGCACTTCTGCAACACCACGGCCCATGAGCTGGTCGAGCATACCCAGGCCGAAGGCGTCTTCACCTATCGAATCCGGCGTGGGGCGGCCTGACGGCCGCATCCACCGGTCCGGATTCCGAGAACGCCAGCACCAGCCCGCCGGGCAGGCTGACCAGCAGAAGCAGCAGGCCCAGCAGCACCGACATCAGCAAAGCGCCGTCCATCGGCACGCCGACCAGCGCGAAGACCGCGACCACGGCGCCTTCCCGCAAGCCCCAGCCCGCGATCGACAGCGGCATGCCCGCCACCAGCACGATCGGCGGCATCAGGACGAGGCAATCCACCAGCCCGACCGGCCAGCCCCAGGCTGCCCGCGATCAGCCACATGGTGACGCCCGCCAGCAGGTGGACCACGACCGAGACGCCGATGATCGGGATCGCGGTGACCGGGCGGCTCAGCAACCCGCGCACCGCCCGGCCGAACTCGGCCACTCCGCTCGAGCCTGCCCGAAGCCCAGCGCCCGGACAGCCGGTCCGCCGACAGCGCCAGGGCCAGCAGCGCCGCCCCAATCCCCAGCCCCGCCGCGACGCTCCAGCGCATCGCCGGGTCGGGCATGCGGGCGAGCAGCAGAGGAGCGGTCGGCAGCACGACCAGCACCAGCCCGATCATCGCCGTCGTCCGGTCGATCAGGACTCCGCGCAGGCCGGTCCCGATGCCGAACCCAAGGCTGCGGATCTTCCAGACCCGCCACGCGTCACCCGCGATCGAAGTCGGCAGCGCCTGCCCCAGGAAGAACGCCGCCAGATTGATGCGCAGCGCCCGCACCGTCCCGATGGAAGCGTTCAGGCCCGCCATGATGACGGCCCAGCGCCACGAGATCAGCACGACCTGGACCAGCGTCAGGGCGAAGGCGGCGGTCAGCCAGCCGCGGATCGATCGCCGCCAGCCTTGCCATCAGAGCCGCGGTATCGGTCCGGCTCAGCAGCAGCCAGAGCAGCGCTCCGGACAAGGCGAAGCGGGCGGCGGTCAGCCCCAGCCGGCGCAGGCGTTCGTTCAAGGTGTCGTCACCGGCTCCGTCAGTTCTTCAGGGCGATGGTCGCCCGCACCGGCAGATGGTCCGATGCCCGCTTGGTCAGGACCGTGCGGACCACGTCGTAGTTCGACAGCACCAGCCCCTCGGACACGAAGATGCGGTCCAGCCGCAGGGTGGGCATCCGGACGTGGAAGCTGCGGGGGGCGGCGCAGTCGGCGAAGCAGTGCATCAGCCGCTTGATCCGGGGCGAGCGGGGCCGCCACTCGTTCAGGTCGCCCATGAAGACGGTCGGCCGCTCGGGGCCGCGCTCCACCGTGTGAAGCACGCGGGTGATCTGGGCGTTGCGCTCCCACGGGTCGAGCCCGAGATGGGCGACGATCACCCGGACGACCTTGTCGCCCACCTGAATGTCGGCGTCGATGGCGCCGCGCGGCTCGCGGTGGGGCAGAGACAGGTCCATCGGGCGGACATCCAGGACCGGCAGCCGGCTCAGCAGCGCGTTGCCGTAATGGGCGCGTTCATGGTGCTTGGTGGGGCCGGGCCACGCCTTCATGCCGGTTTCCCGCGACAGGAACTCGAACTGGTCCAGGCCGATTTCGCCCCTGTGATGCCACCCGACCTCCTGAAGCCCGACCACGTCGGCCTCCAGCGCCTTGACGACGGTGGCGATGCGGCCGGGCGCGAACTTGGCGTCGATGCCGACGCAGCTATGGACATTGTAGGTCGCGATCCGGAAGGAGCTCAGGCCGGGCGGTGTCGTTCCCGGCCGTTCATCGCGAACATCGACTCCTTCGGCATCGGCTTCGGCGTCAATTCCGGTATCGATGTCGGTGTTGTCAGGCAGATCAGCCACGCTATCCTTACCCCGTCCTTGCCGTTGCTTTGTGTGTTCCGCCGGCCTTGCGGCCGAGCAGTTTGTTGGCGGCCCAGCCCAGGCTGGCGGCGGCCACCGCGATCCCGACCGCCACGGCGATGCTGGTGGCGGACGGCTCCCGCAGCGCCCGCTCAAGCTGGCTGCCCAGCAGGCTGAAAGCCAGCGTGCCCGGCGCCATGCCCAGGGCCGTTCCGATCAGGTAGTCAGTGAACCGCAGATGGGACGCTCCCGCCACCACATTCACCACGCTGAAGGGTGCGACAGGTATGACGCGGATCACCGCGACCGCCAGAATCCCCTGATCGGACAGTTTCCGGCTGACCTTGTTGACGAACCGCCCGCCGAACCGCCGGACCCAGCGCTGGCCGCCCAGCCGCCCGACCCAGAACAGCGCCGCCGCACTGGCAAGGCAGCCGGCCAGCGCCGTGGCGAAGCCCAGCACCGGCCCGAACGCGATTGCCGTAGCGGCGATCAGCACCATGACCGGAAACATCACGAACCCGGCGACTACGTAGACCGCGATACCGATCAGCGGCCCCAGCGGCATGTCGGCCAGGCTCTGCGCCCAGTCGAGGATGCCGTCCACCGTCGCCAGCTCGCTGAGATCGGTGAAGCGCCACAAGGCCGCGAGACCGGCCAGCAGCAGCGCCACCAGCGCCACGACCATGCCGAACTTCAATCTGGGGGTCGGCTTTTCAAGATCGGGCATGATCTGGCGGGTCAATTCCTCGGCGGTTACCGGACTTTCCGGATCGAACAGGTGGATTTCGGCGATGAAGGTATCGACACCGTCAACTTGGTTCACCTTAACCGGTTCCAGCCGGCGGCGCGATGGGTCATGGAAATGTTCGATGGTCCGGATGATCGAGCCGGTTTCCGCCAGCTTGGCGGCGACATGATCGGGCGGCACGCCCAGATGCTCGCCCAGCAGCCCGTCGCGGTAGCGGGTGATCGCGGCGCGCCGCGTCGCTTCGTCAGGCATGCCCGCCACGGCCTCGACCGCGAGGTCGCATTCCGTGTCGAAGCCCATGGAGCGGTTGTTGAGGTTGCTGGAGCCGATCCGGAGCAGCCGGTCATCGATCACCACGGTCTTGGAATGGATCGTGACCGGCACGCCGCTGGCGGTGACCGCCCCATAGATCGCGAACTTGCCGTGGGTATCGGCGTTCCGCAGGCGGTTGACCAGATACCGGCGCGCCCGGCCCATCAACTCCTCCTCCAGCCAGCCGGGGCAGTTCAGCGGCGTGACCACGACGATCTCCGGGCCGTCCGGATCGCCCAGCCGGGCCAGCAGCGCCTGCCCCACGCATTCCGCCGTGAAATACTGGCTCTCGATATAGATGCTGTGGCGGGCCGCCGCGATCGAGGCGACGTAGAGCGCTTCCACCTCCCGCGCTTCGGCCTGCTCGTTGTGGCGGGGCAGCGTGCGGGCGATGCCGACCTCGACGTTCTCGAAATCGGCGGTGAGATGGTCGGGCCAGGGGTCGGAGGGGATGGTGACCGGCGGGATCGGCGGCTCGCCCGTGCCGCGCCGCCAGCGGTAGCGCGCCAGCTCGCCCAGCGCCGCGGCCGCCGGGCCGTCCACCGCCATCATCATGTCGTGGAACGGGTCGTAGAGGTCGCCGTTGGGCCGCCTGCGGCGGGTGTCGTGGTCGATATGGCCGCGCGTGTCCCAGCGGTTCGCCGTGATGTCGATACCGCCGCAGAACGCCAGCGCGTCGTCGATCACCACCAGTTTCTGGTGGTGGCAGGCGCTGGCCGGGTGCTCGCCATCAATGCGGAAGGTGACGCGCGGGTGGGTGATCAGGTCCATCAGCGCGGTCGGAAAGATCTCGCGCTCCAGCGCGAAGATCATCGAGAAATCCCATTTCAGCACATGGATCTCAAGCTGAGGGCAGTCCGCCACCAGCCGTTCCAGGAAAGTCGCCGAACCGGTTGGGCACGGTCGGATCGGTCGGGTCCTTCTCCAACTCCACGCGGGTATCGAAATCCCAGCCGAGCAGGATGATCGAGCGCTTCGCCTTCAGCATCGCCGCCTTCACGGCGGCGTAATAGGCGGCCGCATCGACGATCAGGGCCACGCGGTTGGCATGCTCCAGCCGCCAGCAGGTCTTGCCGGGGATCAGCAGCGGGCGATGCCGGATCGGTATCCTGAAAGATGTTCTGGGTAGGGCAGTTGGGCTTGGACTGCGGCGGCATGGGCGTCTGGCTTGAGGTTGGGGAGCGGCCAGGAGTGACAGGCCTTCACCGCACTAACGTATGAAATGCCGGAATAACCTCAAACAGGCTCGAATCGTCCAAGATGCCGGCGTTACAAAAGATAGTTGCTAATTCATCAGCAAGAGACCGGTCTGATTGAAAATCCGTTGCCGCACGGGTTTGCGCTGCTTTACGTTAAGGTTAACAAGGGCGGCAATGACCAGCCCCAATGAACATGGAGCTTCACGACATGCGGAATTTTCGCAAATTCCTGACATGTGCCGGGCTTGCCTTGGCGCTGACTTTCCCTGCGGCCGCTTCTCTTCGGGCGGAAGTGGTGTTGAAGCGCGGCAATGGCGCTGAACCGGAATCGCTGGACCCGGCCATTTCGACCGGCGTGCCGGAATCCTTCATCCAGATCGATATTTTCGAAGGGCTGGTGCATCCCGGCCCCGACGGCACCCTGCGCCCCGGCGTGGCGGAAAGCTGGCAGGTCAGCGACGACGGCCTGACCTATACGTTCAAGCTCCGTCCCGATGCCGTCTGGTCGGACGGATCGCCGCTGACGGCGAAGGACTTCATCTATTCATGGGCACGGATGGTCGATCCGGCGACGGCGTCCAACTACGCCTTCATCCTGTGGCCGATCAAGAACGCCGAGCTGATCACCAAGGGCGAGTTGCCCAAGGACGAGCTTGCGGCGGAAGCGGTTGACGATCACACGCTGAAGGTGACGCTGCGGGCTCCCACCGCCTATTTCCTCCAGATGCTGATGCATCACTCGGCCTATCCGGTGCCCCGGCAGGCGATCGAGAAGTTCGGGCCGGAATGGACGCGGCCGGGCAATATCGTCAGCAACGGCGCCTATACGATCCAGGAATGGGTGCCGCAGGGCCATATCAAGGCGGTCAAGAACCCGAAGTTCCGCGATGCCGCCGACGTCCAGATCGACACGGTCTATTATTACCCGGTCGAGGAATACGGCACGGAGCTGAAGCAGTTCCGCGCCGGAGAGCTGCACTCGACCTACGACGTGCCGCAGGAGCAGATCCCCTGGCTTGAGCAGAACATGGCCGGCCAGTTCCGCAACTCGCCCTATTTCGGCACATATTACTACGGCATCAACGTCACGCGCGAGCCGTTCAAGAGCAATCCCAAGCTCCGGCACGCGCTGGCGATGGCGCTGGACCGGGATATCCTGATCAAGCAGATCACCAAGGGCGGCGAGTTTCCGGCCTATGGCTGGGTTCCGCCCGGCGTGCCGGGCTATGAGCAGCAGCAGGTCTCCTGGGCGGGGACGGACCAGAAGAGCGCGCGTGGCGGAGGCGAAGAAGATCCTGGCCGATGCCGGCTTCGACAAGAGCAACCCGCTGAAGGTCGAACTGCTCTACAACACCAACGACAACCACAAGAAGATCGCCATCGCCGTCGCCGGGATGTGGAAGCAGTTCCTCGGCGTCGAGACCTCGCTCCGGAACGAGGAGTGGAAGGTCTATCTGGAAAGCCGCAACAAGAAGCAGTTCGAAGTCATGCGCGCCGCCTGGATCGGCGACTATGTCGATCCCTACAGCTTCCTGGAACTGCTGCGCGGCGACATCGGCGAACAGAACCCGGCGGGCTACACCAACAAGGCTTACGATCAGGCGGCCGACAAGGCCGCCAACGAGAAGGACCCGGCGGCGCGGTTCAAGCTGCTGGCGGAGGCGGAAAAGACCCTGCTGGCCGACATGCCGATCATCCCGATCTACTTCTACACCCAGCAGCACATGGTTTCCGACAGCGTCAAGGGCTGGCAGGACAACCTGATGGACTGGCACCCGACGCGGTACCTGCGCGTCGAGAAGTGATCCCGCTGTTCAGAAGGTCCATCCATCGTGCTGAGCTATGCCGTGCGCCGGTTGCTCGGCGCCATCCCGACGCTGCTGGTGATCCTGACCATCACCTTCTTCCTGGTGCGCCTGGCGCCGGGCGGGCCGTTCGACGGGGAGCGGACGCTGCCGGCGGAGATCGAGCGCAATCTGGCCGCCGCTTACCATCTGGACGAGCCGCTGCCGCTGCAATACGTCCGCTATCTGGGGCAGGTGCTTCAGGGCGATTTCGGGCCGTCCTTCAAGTACAAGGACTTCTCGGTCACCCAGCTGATCTGGAGCGGCTTTCCGGTCTCGCTCCAGTTGGGCGGCACCGCCATGCTGCTGGCGGTGGTGATCGGGACGGCGCTGGGCGCCTTCGCGGCGCTGCGCCAGAACTCCGGCCTGGACTATGGCGTGATGGGTGCGGCGATGGTCGGGATCGCGGTCCCCAACTTCGTCATAGCGCCGCTGCTGACGCTGGTGCTGGGCGTGCATCTGGGCGTTCTGCCGACGGGCGGCTGGGGAACGTGGCAGCAGATGCTGCTGCCGGTCCTGGCACTGGCGCTGCCGCAGATCGCGTATATCGCCCGCATGACCAGGGCCAGCATGATCGAGCTGCTGCGCTCCAACTTCATCCGCACCGCCCGCGCCAAGGGCCTGCCGGAGCGGGTGACGATCTTCCGCCATGCGCTGAAGGGGGCGCTGCTGCCGGTGGTGTCGTATCTGGGTCCGGCCACGGCGGCGGTCATCACCGGCTCGGTCGTGATCGAGCAGATCTTCGGCATCCCCGGCATCGGCCGCTACTTCGTCCAGGGCGCCTTGAACCGGGACTATACGCTGGTGATGGGTGTCGTGATCTTCTACGGCGTCCTGATCATCGTTTTCAATCTGCTGGTCGATCTGGCCTATGGGCTGCTCGACCCGCGCGTCCGCTATGATTGAGGCTGGTTCGTCATGGTCATGAACGATCCTCTCGGCGGATCCGGCCGATGGCCGTGCGGGGCCGCAGCCTGTGGGGCGACGCCAGCCGGCGCCTGCTGCGCAACAAGGCCGCCGTCGCCGCCGGCATCGTGCTGCTGCTGGTGGTGCTGGCCTGCTTCGTCGGGCCGCTGCTGGTCCCGTTCGAGTTGGACGAGATCTTCTGGGACGCCATCATGGCGCCGCCGGACTGGGCGGCCGGCCACCTGTTCGGCACCGACGCCAACGGGCGCGACCTGCTGGTCCGCACGCTGAACGGCGGGCAGATCTCGCTGATGGTCGGGCTGGTCGCCACGGCGGTCAGCCTGACGATCGGCGTGCTGTATGGGGCGACGGCGGGGTATCTCGGCGGCCGGGTCGACAGCGTCATGATGCGGCTGGTCGATGTGCTCTATTCGCTGCCGTTCATGTTCTTCGTGATCCTGCTGATGGTGTTCTTCGGCCGCAACATCGTCCTGATCTTCGTCGCGATCGGGGCGGTGGAATGGCTGGACATGGCGCGCATCGTCCGGGGCCAGACGCTGAGCATCAAGCGGAAGGAGTTCATCGAGGCGGCGCGGGCGGGCGGCGTCCGTCCCGTCTCGATCATCCGGCGCCACATCATCCCCAATACGCTGGGGCCTGTCGTGGTCTACATGACGCTGACCGTCCCGAAGGTGATCCTGCTGGAAAGCTTCCTGAGCTTCCTGGGCCTGGGCGTTCAGGAGCCGATGACAAGCTGGGGCGTGCTGATCAGCGAGGGCGCCGCCAACATGGAATCGTCGTGGTGGATGCTGGTCTTCCCCGCCGGTTTCCTGGCCGTGACCCTGTTCTCGCTCAACTTCATCGGCGACGGCATCCGCGACGCGCTCGACCCCAAGGACCGCTGACGCCATGCCATGCTTCAGCTCCTGCTTTCAGTACGCAACCTGACGACCAGCTTCGCGACACCCGACGGCGAGGTGCGCGCCGTCAACGATGTCAGCTTCGATGTCATGGCCGGCGAAACGCGTCGGCGTGGTCGGGGAATCCGGCTCCGGCAAGAGCCAGCTCTTCATGTCGGTCATGGGCCTGCTGGCCGGCAACGGCCGCGCCACGGGCAGCGTGCGGTTCCGCGACAAGGAGATCCTGGGACTGCCGGCCCCCGCCCTGAACCGCATCCGGGGCGAGAAGATCTCCATGATCTTCCAGGACCCGATGACCTCGCTGAACCCGTACCTGAAGGTCAGCACCCAGATGGTCGAGGTGCTCCGGCTGCACAAGGGCATGGACCGCGGGTGCCGCCCGCCGCCGCGCCGTCGAGATGCTGGACCTGGTCCGCATCCCGGAGGCGTCGCGCCGGCTCGACATGTATCCGCACGAGTTCAGCGGCGGCATGCGCCAGCGCGTCATGATCGCGATGGCGCTGCTGTGCCGCCCCGACCTGCTGATCGCGGACGAGCCGACGACGGCGCTGGACGTCACGGTGCAGGCGGCGATCCTCGACCTGATGGGCGATCTGAAGCGGGAGTTCAACACCTCCATCGTCCTGATCACCCACGATCTGGGCGTGATCGCCGGTCTGGCCGACAGGGTGATGGTGATGTATGGCGGCCGGGTGATCGAGACGGGCGCGGTGCGGGATATCTTCTACCGCCCCGGCCATCCCTATACCCAGGCGCTGCTGAAGAGCATGCCGCGCATCGATTCCGACACGATGGAAGACCTGCCGACGATCCCCGGCCAGCCGCCCAACCTTCAGCATCTGCCGCCGGGATGCAGCTTCCATGACCGCTGCGTCAAGCGGTTCGACCGCTGCGTCGTCGAGATCCCCGGCCCTGATCCCGCTGCCCGGAGATGTCCCGCTCCGCCGCCTGCCATCTGTGCCAGCCATGACCGCCAGATTCAGCTCCCCTCCTGTCGGTGCGCGACATCAGCGTCACCTTCCCGATCCCGCGCGGCCTGTTCCGGGGAACCGACACGCTTCGCGCCGTCGATGGCGTCAGCTTCGACCTGTTTCCGGGCGAAACGCTGGGCATCGTCGGCGAGTCCGGCTGCGGCAAGTCCACGCTCGGCCGCGCCGTGCTGAAGCTGATCGCGCCTACCGGCGGCACGGTGGCGTGGCTGGGCCAGGACTTGGCCGGGTTGCCGGAGTCCCGCATGCGCCCCCACCGCCGCGACATGCAGATGATCTTCCAGGACCCGCTGGCCTCGCTCGACCCGCGCATGACGGTGGGCGACATCATCGGCGAGCCGCTGCACACCTTCCATCCGGAACTGAAGCGGGACGCAAGCAGCGCCCGCGTTCAGGAGATGATGGCGAAGGTCGGGCTGCTGCCGGAGATGATCAACCGCTATCCGCACGAGTTCTCCGGCGGGCAGGCCAGCGGATCGGCATCGCCCGCGCGATGATCCTGAACCCGAAGCTGATCGTCTGCGACGAGCCGGTGTCGGCGCTGGACGTGTCGATCCAGGCGCAGATCGTCAACCTGCTGATGCGCTTGCAGCGGGAATTCCACCTGTCGCTGATCTTCATCAGCCACGACCTGAGCGTGGTCCGGCACATCAGCCACCGCATCATGGTGCTCTATCTGGGCAAGCAGGCCGAGATGGCCGACCGCGACACGCTCTACCGCGACCCGCGCCATCCCTATACGAAGGCGCTGATATCGGCGGTGCCGATCCCCGATCCGGCGAAGGAGGCGCATCCCCGACCGGACCGCGAGCGGGCCAAGCAACGCATCGTCCTGACCGGCGACCTGCCCTCCCCACTCTCTCCGCCGAGCGGCTGCTACTTCCGCACCCGCTGCCCGCGCGCCGAGGCGATTTGCGCCGAGGTGGCGCCGGGGTTCGACCCGGTAGCGCCGGGGCATTTCGCGGCGTGCCATTTCAGGGATGAGTGAGGCGGCCTATTTCGTTATGGAGCTAGGATCAATGCTCTTAGGCGATCTGTTCCCGCATGAAATTGAAGCTCTTTTCCGATTGGATCTCGCTTTATCGAGGTGATCAAGCTGCCCCCTTCGACATGGCCACCCAATGTACACACTCGTATTTACATCTTGTCTCACCAGAGCCCATAATACGTAGAGCGCATCGGGAGAACCAGACATGCCCATCACGAAGATATTCAAAAACGGGAACTCCCAAGCAGTGCGGATTCCCGCCGATTTGGCCTTTGACCGCAATGATTTGGAAGTGGAAATCGAACGCGTTGGCGATGAACTCCGCATCCGACCAGTTGCCCGGCAATTAGACAAGGTGATGCGAAAATTTCGCGCCTTCTCCGCTGATTTCATGGCCGATGGCCGAGGTGACAACCAAGAAACCGAGCGGGATACACTGTGAGGCCCAGGTTTATGCTCGACACCAACATCTGCATCTACCTGATGAAGAACGAGCCACCATCGGTCGGTGAGCGGTTCGCGCGGTGTCGCGTGGGCGAGGTAGTCATGTCAGCCGTGACATATGCGGAACTGGATTATGGAATCGCAGTTTCGGGTGAACGGAAAACACAGAACCAAGCGGCACTTGATGATCTGGTCGAGGATATCCCAGTATTGGGTTTCGATATGGCGGCAGGACGCGCTTATGGCCCAGTGCGCCTTGCAACCCGTGAACGCAAGCGCGACGCATTGGACAAATTGATCGCCGCCCATGCCATCGCGCTCAACGTGACACTGGTGACCAACAACGTCGCCGACTTTGACGGCTACCCCGGCCTGCGAATAGAAAACTGGGTGATGGCCCAGTAGGTACAGCGGCAATAATTTGATGTAGGAATACGACACTGACCGGCACAGGCGGCAACCGCCGCCCTGCCCGGTATCATGCCTGCTGACTTAGAGAGCCTGGGAGAAGACGCCGATGGCCCAACTCAGTGACGACTGCTTCGCGTTCGGCGGGCCGTTGATGACCCTGGAGGCGGCGCGTGGCCTGCTGGCGGAGCGGCTGGTCGCCGTCACCGGCGTCGAGCGGGTGGCTCTGGGCGATGCGCTGGGGCGCGTGCTGGCGACGGATGTGGTGTCGCCGGTCAGCGTGCCGCCGCACGACAATTCGGCGGTGGACGGCTATGCCGTCCGGTTCGAGGATCTGTCGCAGCGACGGCGATACGGTCCTGCCCATCGTCGCCCGGATCGCGGCGGGCGACGGGCCGGGGTTGGCCGACCCGAAGGGGACCGCTGTCCGCATCTTCACCGGGGCGCCGATTCCCGCCGGTTTCGATACCGTCATGATGCAGGAGGATTGCCGCGAGCGAGGCCGGGCCTGGGCGCGTTGGGGAGCGTGCTGATCCGGCCGGGCATCAAGCGCGGCGCCAATCTGCGGAAGGCTGGGGAGGATGTCCGCGCCGGCACGCGTGATCCTGGCCGCCGGCCGCCGGCTGCGTCCGCAGGATGTCGGGCTGGCTGGCGGCGGTCGGATTGACCGGGGCGGATGTCCGCACGCCGCTGCGCGTCGCCGTCATTTCCACCGGCAATGAGCTGGTGGAGCCGGGATCGGCCCTGGCTCCCGGCGCCATCTATGACGCCAACCGCTTCACCCTGTCGGCGCTGGTCAGGCAGATGGGCGGGCGGGTCACGGATTTCGGCATCCTGCGCGACAATCCGGTGGAGTTGAGGGAGGCCCTGGAGAGTGCCGCGAAGTCGCATGACCTGATCGTGACGACCGGCGGCGTTTCGACCGGCGAGGAGGACCATGTGAAGGGCGCTGTCGAGGCCAGCGGCGGTCTGCATTTCTGGCGGCTCGCGATCAAGCCGGGGCGGCCGGTGGCGCTGGGACAGGTGCGTTCCGTGCCTTTCATCGGGCTGCCCGGCAACCCGGTCGCCGCCATGGTGACGTTCTTCTGCCTCGCCCGTCCGCTGATCCAGCGCCTGAGCGGCGAAGCCGTGACCGAGCCGACCCTGTTCCGGGTCCGGGCCGGATTTCGATTACAAGAAGAAGGAGGGCCGGCGCGAGTTCGTCCGCGTCTGCCTGGGCCGGGATGCCGACGGCGGCCTTGTCGCCACCAAGTTCCCGCGCGACGGCGCCGGCATCCTGTCGTCCATGGTGGGGTCCGACGGGCTGGTGGTGCTGTCCGAGGATATCACCCGGCTGGAGCGCGGCTCGATGGTGGACTACATGCCCTTCACGCGAAGTGCTGTAACGAGCGGGATAGCGCGGCTCACGCCGCCGGACAGCACCCGCTTCGGCCGGGACGCGGACCCGGACGCGGGTGCCGCGCCCGACGTCGCTTTCGATCGACAGGGTGCCGCCATGCAGTTCCACCAGCGTGCGCACGATCGAAAGGCCGAGGCCCGTTCCGTCCTCCCCGGCGGCTGTGGGAATTGCTGGCCTGGGCGAAGGGCTCCTGCACCAGGGCCAGTTCCGCCGCCGGAATGCCGATGCCGGTATCGCTCACGATCAGTTCCAGCTCGTTGGATGAGCCGATGCCGGCCGTCAGCTCGATCCGTCCGCCGGCGGGCGTGTATTTGACGGCGTTGGTCAGCAGGTTGATCAGCACCTGCTTCAACGCCCGCTCGTCGCCCTGGATCTTCAGGGCGCGCTCGACCCGCGTGTTCAGGACGATATCCTTGCGGGCCGGGACGGTCGCCCAGAAGCTGGATCGAGGCGCGGACCAGGGCATCCAGATCGACCACTCCCTTCGGTCAGCACATAGCGGCCGGACTCGACCTTGGCGAGGTCGAGGATGTCGTCGATCAGGTCCAGCAGATGGTGCCCGCTCGCTTCGATGTCGCGGCAGTATTCATGGTATTTGGGCGAACCGAGCGGACCGAAAAGCTCTCCCCGCATGACGTCGGCGAAGCCGATCACCGCCGTCAGCGGCGTCCGCAGCTCGTGGCTCATCAGCGCCAGGAAATCGGATTTGGCGCGGCTGCCGGCTTCGGCCGCATTGCGCGCCAGCACCGCTTCGGCACGGGCGCGCTCCAGGTCGTCGCGGGCTTCGGCCAGTTCGCGCTCGCGGGCGACACGGGCGGTCACGTCGACGCCGATGCCCCAGCCGCCGGGATAATCGGCGATCGGGAAATCCCGCGCGATGCAGGATACCGCGATCGTCCGGACCGAGCCGTCCTTGCAGGTGATCTGACGCTCCCAGTCGCGGCACCGGAGCGCATTGCGGCCGATCTCGGCGGCGGTGGCGCGGCGGTAGTCGGGATCGGGAAGCAGAAGTTCGACGATCCGCGGGTTGCCGATCGCTTCCGCGGCGCTGTAGCCGGTGACGCGCTCGGCCTCGCGGTTCCACAAGGCGACCTGATGGTCCTTGTCGAATGCCGCGACCAGAACCGGCATGTTCTCCAGCATGACCAGCAGTCGCTGCTGATCCTGCCTCAGCACCGCTTCCGCCTGGGCGGCCTCGCCGATCCGGCGGACGAGGCGGTGGAGCAGAAGAGCGGTCACCAGGATGAAGACCAGACCCTTGAGCGGGTGGATGAAGGAAACGGGCGGCGTGTCGCCGAATGCCCACTGCAACAACCCATCGGACATCAGTATCCAGAAAGTGGCGACGGCCGCATAGGTCACGGCGATCAGGCGTCGCGCGGTGACTGGAGCCGTCCGGTGGACGGCCTGCTGCCGGGGCGGTCCGCGACGGCCTGGAATTTGATTTCGCGCGGTTTATCGCACACACCATACGTTGGGCAGAGGGCTCAGACCTTTGTCATAACCCATACTCGGCCTTTAGTGTAGAATATCTCCACGACGGAAGAAACCGCCACCTTGCACGTCCCCCTATCGACGCATGGCTGCCGACACAGAAAAACCCGGGCTGGGGAGCCCGGGTTTCGCTTATTACCAGTCGAAGGTCGTATCGGTTTATTCGCGCTGGCCGAAGAGCTGAAGCAGCATCGTGAACAGGTTGATGAAGTTCAGATACAGCGACAGCGCGCCCATCAGAGCCATCTTACCGAGCGAACTCGGAGCCGTAACCCTCGTTGTACTCTTCCTTGATGCGCTGCGTGTCGTAGGCGGTCAGGCCGGTGAAGATCAGCACGCCGATCACCGACACCGCGAACTGCAGCGCGGAAGAGGCCAGGAAGATGTTGACCACGCTCGCGACGATGATGCCGATCAGGCCCATCAGCAGGAACGAGCCCATGCCCGACAGGTCACGCTTGGTCGTGTAGCCCCAGAGGCTCATCGCGCCGAAGGTGGCGCCCGTGATGAAGAACACGCGGGCGATGCTGGCGCCGGTGAACACCAGGAAGATGGACGACAGCGACAGGCCCATGACCGCGGCGAAGGCCCAGAAGGTCAGTTGCGCCGCCGACATCGACATGGAGTGAATCTTGGCCGACAGGAAGAAGACGAAGCCCAGCGGGGCCAGCATCACCACCCACTTCAGCGGCGAGCCGTAAAGAACCTGTGCGAAGGCCGGGTTGGACATAGCCAGCATGGCGGTAACGAAAGCCACCACGCCGGTCAGGCCCAGACCGATCGACATGTAATTATACACGCTCAGCATGTGCTGGCGCAGGCCTTCGTCGTACTGGGCCTGATCGACCGCGCGGCCGGGGGTCGCGTACCGATTGAACAGTCCGTTTGCCATGTGATCCTCGATCTGAAAGGCAGTTTTTACCTGAACCAGGATATTGGGGAGATCGCCGGGCAATTCAATGGAAATCGGACACGGAACGGGGTCCGGTTCTTCACGCCTAACCCTTTGACCCCCAAGGTTTATATCCTGGTGTGCAGGTGTACGCGCGAGTTTCCGTTTTAATCCCGGAAAATTTTCGGCATCGGTTTCAGTCGTTTCGCAGCAGGGGTGCGGCCGGCTGGCCGAGCGCCCGCCACGTGCCGACGAAGCCGAAAGCCAGCGTGATGGCGGTGCAGATCACGGCGGTGGTGAGCACGGCCGACGGCAGGAAGGTCCATTCCCAGTCCATCACGTGGACCAGCACCGCCCAGGCGGTCAGCGTGCCGATGGCGCCGGAGATCGCCGCCGTGATCAAGCCGAGCAGGCCGTATTCCACCAGGAAGGCCTTGAGCACATCGGCGCGGGTGGCGCCCAGCACCTTCAGCACGACGGCGTCATAGACCCGGCGGCGATGCCCGGCGGCGACGGCGCCCGCCAGCACCAGCGTGCCGGCCAGCAGCGTGATGGCCGCCGTGACGCGGACGGCGGTGCCGATATTGGCGAGCAGTTCGTTGACGGTATCCAGCGCGTCCCGGACCCGGACCGACGTGATGTTGCCGAACTTGTCGGTCACCGCGCGCTGGATCAGCGGTTCGGCCTCCGGTGTCGCGCGGACGGTGGCGAGGAAGGTCTGGGGAGCGCCTTCGAGCAATCCGGGGGAGAAGATGATCGTGAAGTTGATGTTCATGGTGGAGAAGTCGATGGCGCGGATGCTCGCCACCTCCGCCGTGATGTCGCGGCCCAGCACGTTGACGGTCAGGGTGTCGCCCAGGCCGATGCCGAAGGCGGCGGCGATGTCGGCATAGATCGACACCAGCGGCTTGCCCTTGTAGTCCGCCGGCCACCACTGCCCGGCGGTGATCTCGGCATCCTCCGGCGGCGGGCCGGAATATGTCACGCCCCGGTCGCCGCGCAGCACCCAGGCGTGCTCGGGGTTGACCAGCGCCTTTTCGGCCTCCACCCCGTTGGCGCGGGAGATCCGGCCGCGCAGCATCGGGACCTCGCGCAGGTCGCTGGCGCCAGTCGACGCCCAGGACGGTGCTGTTGAAGTCGGCGCGCTGGTTCGGCTGGATATCGATGAAGAAGTAGGCGGGGGCGTTCTTCGGGATGCTCTCGTTGACGCGGGCGGAGAAGTTGCCCTGGATCAGGGCTATGGCGACCAGCACGGTCAGGCCAAGACCGAGCGACAGGACGACGCTGCCGGTCGGATTGCCCGGCCGGTGCAGATTGGCGAGCGCCAGCCGGAATCCCGGATTGCGCGGCCTGCCGACGCGGGCCGCCGCCCAGGTGACGCCCGATGCGGCGAAGCGGAAGGCCAGCAGCGTCAGGAACGCGCCGCCGACGAACCACGCCGCGAACATCTTCTCCTGCGCCGTGAGGATCGCCAGCGCGCCGAGCGCCGCGCCGGAGAGCAGCCCCGCCGCCAGATAGATCCCGCGCGGGCGGCCCGACGCCGGAGAGATGACGTCGCGGAACAGCGCCCCGGCGGGAACTTCGCGCGCGCGGCCGAGCGGCCAGAGCGAGAAGGTGAGCGCCGTCAGCAGGCCGAAGGCGGCTGCGATGGCGAGGCCGCCGGGATAGATGCCGATCGCGCGCCGTGATCGGCAGCACATTCGCCAGCGCCGCCGCCGCGATCAGCGGGGCCACGGCGCCGATGATCAGGCCGAGCACGATGCCGAGCGAGGCGAGCACCAGGATCTGGAGCAGGTAGGCCTGGAACACCAGGGAGCCGGGGGCGCCCAGGCATTTCAGCGTCGCGATGGTGGCGACCTTGCCGTCGAGATAGCTGCGCACGGCGTTGCCGACGCCGACGCCGCCGACCAGCAGGGCCGTCAGGCCCACAAGCGTCAGGAACAGCGTCAGGCGGCCGATGAAGCGCTCGATCTGCGGGGCGGCGTTGGTGAAGTCGCGCACCCGCCAGCCGGCATCGGGGAAGCGGGCCTGAAGGTCGTTCTGCCACGCCTGAAGGTCGGTGCCCGGATTGAGGCCGATCCGGTAGTTCCAGGTGATCATGCTGCCGGGCTGGATCAGGCCGGTGCTCTCCATCGCCTTCAGGTCGATCAGCAGGCGCGGCCCCAGGACGAAGCCGCCGGACGCGGCGCGGTCGGGTTCGCGCTCGATGGTGCCCCGGATGCGGAAGGTCGTATCGCCGACCTTGACGGCGTCGCCGACGTTGAGGTCGAGGCGCTGGCGGACCGTTTCTTCGACCACGGCGCCCCAGACGCCGTCCCGCTGCCCGATCGCGTCGCGCAGGCTGCCGCCCTCGCGGAGCGTGAAGGCGCCGTAGAGCGGATACGGGTCATCGACCGCCTTCAACTCCACCAGGGTGGAGCGGGCGCCGTCCTCGCGCCGGGCCATGGAGCGCGCCTCCACCCCGACCGAAACGCGGCCCTGGCTTTCAAGATAGGCCCGCTCCGCCTCCCCGATGGGGTTGTAGAGGACGCGGAGCGCCACGTCGCCGCCCAGGATCGCCCGCCCGTCGGCCCGCAAGCCTTCGATGATGCCGCCGGACAGCGACTGCACCGTCGCGATGGCGGCGACACCCAGCGTCAGGCAGGCGAGGAAGATGCGGAAGCCCTTCAGGCCGCCGCGAAGCTCGCGCCGGGCGATGGTCCAGGCGATCGAGAGCGTGTTGTTCATGGGGATGTCTCAGACGCCGGAGGCGTGGAGGGGGCGCAGGTTGGCCCGTGTGTCGTCAGAACTATCGTCGCGGCTGTCGATCTGGCCGTCCACCAGCCGGATCGCGCGGTCGCAGCGGGCGGCCAGGGCAGGGTCGTGGGTGATCAGGACCAGCGTGGCGCCCCGGTTGGCGGCCAGATCGAACATCAGGCGGATGACCTGCGCGCCGGTTTCGCCATCCAGGTTGCCGGTCGGCTCATCGGCCAGCAGCAGCGACGGTTCCGACGCGAAGGCGCGGGCGAGCGCCACGCGCTGCTGCTCGCCGCCGGAAAGCTGGCCGGGATAATGGGTCGTGCGGTGCTTCAGGCCGACCGCTTCCAGCCCGGCATGGGCGCGCTCGAAGGCGTCGGCGCGGCCGGCGAATTCCAGCGGGATCGCGACGTTTTCCAGCGCCGTCATGGTCGGGATCAGGTGGAACGCCTGGAACACGATGCCGACATGGTCGCGGCGGAAGCGGGCCAGCTTGTCCTCGTCCATCCCGCCGAGATCGTGGCCGGCGACCCGAACCAATCCGCTGGTCGGACGTTCCAAGCCCGGCCATGATCATCATCATGGTGGATTTGCCGGACCCCGACGGCCCGACCACGCTGACCGTCTCGCCACGCCCGACCGTCAGGTCGATGCCACGCAGGATGTTGACGGGACCGGCGGCACTGGCCAGCTTTAGGTGTACGTCGGCCAATTCGACGATCAGGTCATCCCGAGATACAGCATCGGACTTCGCCATGGGTTTTCCAGACATTCATGAATGCTCAAGCGGATATGGCTTGCGTGGCCGGCTTTTCAACGCGGTTGCGAAAGCAACGGCCGTCGCGGCGCTGGCGTTGGCAGCGGCCGGGACGCCTGTCCTGGCGGGCGAACCGGTGAAGATCCTGGCGCTGGGGGACAGCCTGACCGCCGGCTACGGCCTGGCCGGAGGCCGACGGCTTCACCACAAGGCTCCAGAAGGCGTTGAAGGACAAGGGCTATGACGTTCAGGTGATAAACGCCGGCGTTTCCGGCGACACCACGGCGGGCGGCAGGGCGCGGCTGGACTGGGCGCTGGGCGATCAGCCAAACGTCGCCGTGGTGGAACTAGGCGCAAATGACGGGCTGCGTGGCCTTGATCCAGCCTCGACGCGGGAGAATCTGGATGCCATTCTTACAACACTGAAGGAGCGGAAAATACCGACGCTGCTGGCCGGCATGTACGCGCCGCGCAACCTGGGGCGGGAATACGGCGACCGCTTCAACGCGATTTATCCCGACCTTGCCGCGAAACATGATGTGCCGCTCTATCCTTTCTTCCTGGAGGGGGTGGCTTTGGACCCCAAGTTGAACCAGGAGGACGGGATGCATCCTAATGCCAAGGGCGTCGCGATCGTGGTGGATGGCATTTTGCCGCACCTGACCGCCCTGATCGACGGTCTTCCCGGAGTAACTGGTACCGGAGCAACCGGCAAATGAGCGGGCGGGATGCGCCGACCGGCGCCCGCTTCGCCTCGGCCGCCGCCACCGGCGAGGACTGGCGCACGACGGTCAAGGCCTGCCTGGACAAGCTGGGGCCGGTCGATGGCTGCAACCTGGGCTTCCTGTATATCTCCGACGCGCTGGCCGCCGATGCGGTCAGCATCGTAACGCTGATGCGCGGGGTCACCGGCATCAAGGAATGGGTCGGCACGGTCGGCATCGGCATCTGCGCCACGGGCGAGGAGTTGTTCGACCAGCCGGCCATCGCCGTGATGGCGGCGCAGCTTCCGCCCGGAAGCTTCCACCTGCCCGCCCCGATAACGGAGAGCATCGAGGGCTTCGCGCCCGAGACGGCGGAATGGCTGAAGACGCACGGGCCGGTGCTGGCGCTTGTCCACGGCGACCCGCGCAATCCCCAGACCCACGACATCATCCCCGAACTGTCCGACGCGCTGGGCGGATTCCTGGTCGGCGGGCTGACGTCGTCCCGGACCAATTACGGCCAGTTCGGCGGCCGTCCGGGCACCGCTCCGGTGATCGAGGGCGGCGTGTCGGGCGTGCTGTTCTCCAGCGAGGTCCCGGTCGCCACCGGCCTGACGCAGGGCTGCACGCCGATCGGGCCGGCGCACAAGATCACGCGGGCGCAGAACAACATCATCGTCGAGATCGACGGCAGGCCGGCGCTGGATGTCTTCAAGGAGGATATCGGCGAGTTGCTGGCGCGCGACCTGCGGCGGGTCGCCGGCTATATCTTCGCCGCACTGCCGATCACCGGGTCGGACACCGGCGACTATCTGGTGCGCAATCTGGTCGGCATCGATCCCAACCACGGCCTGATCGCGATCGGCGACATGGTCGAGCCCGGCAGATCGATCATGTTCGCGAGGCGGGATCTGGCGAGCGCCCAGGCCGATCTGGAACGGATGCTGTCGGTCATCAAGAAGCGGCTGAAGGGGCCGCCGCGCGGCGGCATCTACGTGTCCTGCCTCGCCCGTGGGCCGGCGCTGTTCGGCGACGACAGCCAGGAGTTGAAGACGATCCGGGATGCGCTGGGCGATTTCCCGCTGGTCGGATTTTTCGCCAATGGGGAGATTTCCCACAACAGGCTTTACGGCTATACCGGTGTCCTCACACTCTTCCTGTAAGTTTGAAAAGTTCTACAAGGAATAACATGGAATACCGGAGATTGGGCCGCACGGACGTGCAGGTCAGCGCCATTTGCCTTGGCACGATGACCTGGGGCAGGCAGAACACGGAGGCCGAGGGGCACGCCCAGATGGACTACGCGCTGGAGCGCGGCGTCAATTTCTGGGACACCGCCGAGATGTACGCGATCCCGCCGATCGAGGAGAGCTACGGATCGACCGAGAAGATCATCGGCAACTGGTTCGCCAGCCGGGGCGGCCGTGAAAAAGTCGTGCTGGCGAGCAAGGCGATCGGCAGGGCTCCCGGCGGCTTCGCCTGGATACGCGAAGGCAATGCCCGGCTCGACCGCGACAATCTGGTGCGCGCTGTCGAAGACAGCCTGACCCGGCTGAAGACCGACTATATCGACCTCTACCAGTTCCACTGGCCCGACCGCACCACCGCCCGCTTCGGCGCTCGCGGCTGGAAGGGGGGCGACGACTGCGGAAGCGACACCGATCGACGAGACGCTGCGGGCGGCGGACGATCTGGTCCGCTCCGGCAAGGTCCGCTTCATCGGCCTGTCGAACGAGACGCCCTGGGGCACGATGACCTTCCTGCGGCTGGCCGACGAGTTGGGCCTGCCGCGCATCGTCAGCGTTCAGAACGCGTACAATCTGCTGAACCGCACCTACGAGGACGGTCTGGCCGAGGTTTCCATCCGGGAGGGAGCCGGATTGCTGGCTTATTCCCCGCTGGCCGCCGCGACGCTGACCGGCAAGTACCTGGACGGCGCGATCCCGCCCGGCACCCGCCGCGCGATCGACCACCGCAAGTCGCGCTACGACAAGGTCAATGCCGATCCCGCCGTGCGGGCTTATCTGGACATCGCCAAGCGGCACGGCCTGGACCCGGCGCATCTGGCGCTGGCCTTCGTCAATCAGCAGCCTTTCGTGACGTCCAACATCATCGGCGCCACCTCGATGGAGCATCTGAAGACCAACATCGATTCCATCGATGTCAAACTGTCGGATGAGGTGTTGAAGGAGATCGAGGAAGTCCACGAAAGGCTCCCGAACCCCTGCCCCTAAGCGCCGCTTGCCGGCTGAAGCACTATGATTCGCCTGTTCGTAGCATTGGAACTGCCAGCAGCCATCCGTGAACGTCTGGCCGGTCTGGGCGGCGGCGTTCCCGGCGCCCGCTGGACCGAGGTCCAGAACCTGCACCTGACGATCCGCTTCATCGGCGAGGTCGAAAACGGGCTGCTTCCCGATATCGACGCGGCCCTGGCGGGTGTTTCGGCACCCGCCTTCGACCTTGTGCTGGACGGTGTCGGCCAGTTCGGCAGCGGCAGCCGGTCGCGCATCCTGTGGGCCGGGGTGGAGCGCAACGACGCGCTGTTCCACCTGAACCAGAAGGTCGAAGTCGGCTCTGGTCAGGGCCGGGCTGCCGCCGGAGGAGCGGCGCTATTCCCCCCACGTGACTCTCGCCCGGCTGCACAACTCCCCCCAGGAGCGGGTCGGCCGCTTCATCGCAGGACCGTGGCCTGTTCCGCGCCGGGCCGATCCCGATCGAGCATTTCACCCTGTTCGAGAGCCGTCCGGGACGTAGCGGGGTGGTCTATGACCCGCTGCGGGACTACCCGCTGGAACAATCTTCGTAGGTCGGTCTAAAGCGAAGCGGCAGCCGACATAACGCGCCTGCTTGTCGGCTGCCGCTTCGCTTTAGACCGACCTACGGGGTTATGCAGCTTCGGCGCGGCGGAATGCCGCACCCATTCACAGCACCCCTAAAATGCCCCAGGAATGCGCTGGGTCTTTCGCCGGCCCAGCCGAAAGGCGTATGATAGGGCCACCAAGCACCTTGACATCACGGTGCGGCTCATCACTTAATCAGTACCAGATTAGTACGGATTGAGGCGCCGGGATGATCAAGCTCAGCAAGATGACGGACTACGCGGTGGTCGTGATGGCGCGGATGGCGCGTGACGGCGCCTGCGTCCAGACCGTTCCTCAGCTTGCCGAGCGCACCGGCGTCCCCGCCCCCACTGTCGCCAAACTCATGAAGCTGCTGGCCCCGGCGGGCCTGATGGAATCCCACCGGGGCGCTACCGGCGGCTACAGCCTGACGCGCGCGGCGGAGGGGATTTCGATCGCCGAGATCATCAGCGCCGTGGACGGGCCGATAGCGCTTACCGCCTGCGTCGATGGCGCCGAGGGGCATTGCGACGTGGAAAGCCTGTGCCCCATGCGGGGCAATTGGGACAAGGTCAACCGCGCCGTCCGCCGCGCCTTGGAAGAAGTGACTTTGGCGGATATGAGCACGGTGCCGGCGTTTCCACCGCTGACCGCGATAGAGCAGGACGTTTTAATCGATAACCGTCGGACCGGACGGACTACGAGGGGAATAGGAGAGAAGCATGGCTGCGACGCTTGAGACTGCCGAACAGGTCCGGGCCGTTACGGAACAGAAGTACAAGTATGGCTTCTTCACCGATATCGAGTCGGATACCGCGCCCAAGGGGTTGAGCGAGGACATCGTCCGGTTCATCTCGGCACGCAAGAACGAGCCGGAATGGTTGCTGGAATGGCGTCTCAAGGCCTATCGCCACTGGCTGACGATGGAAGAGCCGAACTGGGCGAAGATTGGCTATCCGCCGATCGACTACCAGGACGCCTATTACTATTCGGCGCCCAAGGTGGCGTCCAAGCCGAAGAGCCTGGACGAGGTCGATCCCGAGCTGCTGAGGACCTATGAGAAGCTGGGCATTCCGCTGAAGGAGCAGGCGATCCTGGCCGGCGTCGAAGGCGCCGGCGACAGTCCCTCCATCGCGGTCGATGCCGTGTTCGACAGCGTGTCGGTGGCGACCACCTTCAAGAAGAAGCTTGAAGAGAAGGGCATCATCTTCTGCCCGATCTCGCGAAGCGGTGCAGAACCATCCGGAGCTGGTGAAGAAGTACATGGGTTCGGTCGTGCCGTACTCGGACAACTTCTTCGCGACGCTGAACTCGGCGGTGTTTACCGACGGGTCGTTCGTCTACATCCCCAAGGGCGTGCGCTGCCCGATGGAACTGTCCACGTATTTCCGCATCAACGCCAAGAACACCGGCCAGTTCGAGCGGACGCTGATCATCGCCGACGAGGGCAGCTATGTCAGCTATCTCGAAGGCTGCACGGCGCCCCAGCGCGACGAGAACCAGCTTCACGCGGCCGTGGTCGAACTGGTCACGCATGACGACGCGCAGATCAAGTACTCGACCGTGCAGAACTGGTATCCCGGCGACGAGAACGGCAAGGGCGGCATCTACAACTTCGTGACCAAGCGCGGCGCCTGCCGCGGCAAGAACTCGAAGATCTCGTGGACGCAGGTCGAAACCGGTTCGGCGATCACCTGGAAGTATCCGAGCTGCATCCTCCAGGGCGACAACTCGGTCGGCGAGTTCTATTCGGTCGCGATCACGAACAACCGCCAGCAGGCCGATACCGGCACCAAGATGATCCATATCGGCAAGAACACGAAGTCCACCATCGTGTCGAAGGGCATCTCGGCGGGTAAGGCGCAGAACACCTATCGCGGGCTGGTCAAGATCCTGCCCAAGGCGGAGGGTGCCCGCAACTTCACCCAGTGCGACAGCCTGCTGATCGGCGACAAGTGCGGCGCCCATACCGTGCCGTATATCGAAAGCCGGAACCGCAGCGCCCGCGTCGAGCACGAGGCGACGACGGCCAAGATCAGCGAAGACCAGATGTTCTATTGCCAGCAGCGCGGCCTGTCGTCGGAAGACGCGGTGTCGCTGATCGTCAACGGCTTCTGCAAGGAGGTCCTGAAGGAACTCCCGATGGAATTCGCTGTCGAGGCTCAGAAGCTGGTCGGCATCAGCCTGGAAGGCAGCGTGGGCTAAGGCTCCGCGCCCGTCTCCTGCCCCCGGCTGAACCACCCTGAAATACAATACCGAACGGAACCGAACCGATGCTCGAAATCAGGAATCTTCACGTCAACGTCGCCGACAAGCCCATCCTGAAGGGGCTGGACCTGACCATCAACGCCGGTGAGGTCCATGCCATCATGGGGCCGAACGGCGCTGGCAAGAGCACGCTCGGCTACACGCTGGCCGGCCGCGACGGCTACGAGGTCACCGAGGGCAGCGTGACGTACCAGGGCAAGGACCTGCTGGAGCTTGAGCCGGACGAGCGGGCGGCGGCGGGCGTGTTCCTGGCCTTCCAGTACCCGGTCGAAATCCCCGGCGTGTCCAACACGACGTTCCTGAAGTCGGCGCTCAACTCGATCCGCAAGGCGCACGGCGAGAAGGAACTGGACGCGATGCAGTTCCTGAAGCTGGTGCGGGCCAAGACCAAGCAGCTCGGCATGACCGACGAGATGCTGAAGCGCGCGGTCAACGTGGGCTTCTCCGGCGGCGAGAAGAAGCGCAACGAAGTGCTTCAGATGGCCGTGCTGGACCCCGCTTTCTGCGTGCTGGACGAGACCGACAGCGGCCTGGACATCGACGCGCTGCGGATCGTGGCCGACGGCGTCAACGCGCTGCGCAGCCCCGACCGCGCGATCCTGGTGATCACCCACTATCAGCGGCTGCTCGACTACATCGTGCCGGACAAGGTACACGTGCTGGCCAATGGCCGCATCGCGCGCACCGGCGACAAGAGCCTGGCGCTGGAACTGGAAGAAAAAGGCTACGCCGAGTTCGGCGTGGATGAGGCGGCCTGATATCATGGCGACTGAAACCGCATCCCCCATCCAGTCCTACCTGGACCATCACGGCCGGATAGCCTCCGGCCTGCCCGGCGGCGCGCTGCCCTGGCTGGCGTCGCTCCGCGAAGCCGGGCTTGCCCGCTTCCGCAAGCAGGGCTTCCCCGGTGCGCGGGTCGAGGCGTGGCGCTACACCAGCCTGCGCCCGCTGGAGAAGTTCGCTTTCGAGCCGGCTCCCGCGAAGGCCGGCACGGTCGCGATCGACCTGCTGCCGACGGTGATGCCGGCCGGCCAGTCGTCGCACCGGCTGGTGTTCGTCGATGGCGCGTACCGGGCGGACCTGTCTTCCGTCGGGACGCTCCCCGCCGGCGCCGTCGTGACCTCGCTGGGCGAAGCGCTGGCCTCTCAGGCCGGCCTGCTGGAGCGGTATCTGGGCAAGGTCGGCGTCACCGACGCCAACCCGTTCCAGGCGCTCAACACCGCCTTCCTGGCCGATGGCCTCGTGGTCCATGTGCCGAAGGGCGTCGCGATCGCCGAGCCGATCGAGGTCGTGTTCGTCGGCAGCGGGTCGGAAAACCCGACCATGCATCATCCGCGCATCCTGATCGTCGCGGAAGCCAATGCCGAAGCGACGCTGGTCGAGCATCACGTCGGCCTCGGCGCCGGGACCTACTTCTCCAACCTCGTGACCGAGATCGTGGCCGGAGAGGGTGCCCGCCTGCATCACTACAAGGCGCAGCGCGAAACCCCGCAGGCCTTCCACATGGCGACGGTCACGGCGGATCTGGCCAAGGACAGCAGCTACGACAACTTCGTGCTGACCATCGGCGGCCGGCTGTCCCGCAATGAGATCAAGCCTGTGTTGAACGGAACGGGTGTCGAATGCCGGCTGTCGGGCGCCTATATGGTGAACGGCAATCAGCACTGCGACACGACCACCGTGATCGACCACGCCCAGCCCCAATGCACCAGCCGCGAAGTCTACAAGGGCGTCATCGACGGCAATGCCAGGGCGGTTTTCCAGGGCAAGATCATCGTGCGGCCGGATGCGCAGAAGACCGACGGCTACCAGTTGAACCGGGCGCTGCTGCTGTCCGACACGGCCGAGATCGACAGCAAGCCGGAGCTTGAGATCTATGCCGACGACGTCAAGTGCAGCCACGGCGCCACCGCCGGCGAGTTGGACGACGATCAGCTTTTCTATCTCCGCGCTCGCGGCATCGATCTGGAAACCGCGCGCAATCTGCTGATTTCCGCCTTCCTGGCGGATGCCATCAATGAGGTCCGGATCGAGACGGTACGCGAACTCCTTCCAGGGGATCGTCTCCGGCTGGCTCAAGTCGCAGCGGGCCTGAGGCAACAGGCCGGGTGCCGGTAAAGGGTAAGGGAACGACATGAACGAGATCACCAAGGTGCGGCAGGAATTGGAAAGCGGGACGGCAGCCCCGTTCGACGTGTACGAGGTCCGTAAGGATTTCCCCATCCTGTCGCGCACCGTCTACGACAAGCCGCTGGTCTATCTGGACAGCGCCGCCAGCGCCCAGAAGCCGCGTCAGGTGATCGACGCCATGGTTTCCTGCATGACGGAGGAATACTCCAACGTGCACCGGGGCCTGCACTGGCTGAGCGCCACCGCGACCACCCGGTTCGAAGCGGCGCGCAAGACCGTGCAGCGCTTCATCAACGCGCGCGAGGACCGGGAGATCATCTTCACCCGCAGCGCCACCGAGGCGATCAACCTCGTGGCGGCAAGCTGGGGCCGGACCAACCTGCGGGAAGGTGACGAGGTCATCGTTTCGCATATGGAACATCACGCCAATATCGTGCCGTGGCAGATGCTCCGGACCGAGAAGGGCATCGTCCTGAAGGTCGTGCCGATCGACGAGAGCGGCACGCTTCTGATGGACGAGTACGAGAAGCTGCTGGGTCCGAAGACCAAGCTGGTCGCCATCACCCACATGTCCAACGCGCTGGGCACGATCAACCCGGTGAAGGACATCGTCCGGCTGGCCCATGACAGGGGCGTTCCGGTGCTGCTGGACGGCTGCCAGGGCGTCACGCATCTGGGCGACCGACGTGCAGGACCTGGACGTCGATTTCTACGTCTTCTCCGGCCACAAGCTGTACGGCCCGACCGGCGTCGGCGTGCTCTACGGCAAGGCGGAGATCCTGGAAGGCATGCCGCCCTACCAGGGCGGCGGCGACATGATCGCCCGCGTGACGTTCGAGGAAACCACCTTCAAGGGCCTGCCGCATCGTTTCGAAGCCGGAACGCCGGCCATCGTCGAAGTGATCGGGCTGGGCGCCGCTCTCGAATACCTGATGGGCCTGGGGCTCGACCGGATCGCGGCGCATGAGCACGACGTGCTGACCTACGCGACGGAGCTTCTGTCGGAAATTCCCGGCGTGCGGATCTATGGCACATCGCCGCACAAGGCCAGCATCCTTTCATTCACGCTGGAAGGTGCCCATCCTCACGATGTCGGAACGATCATCGACCGGGCCGGCGTCGCGGTCAGGGCCGGGCATCACTGCGCCCAGCCCCTGATGGACTTTTACAATGTCGCGGCCACGGCGCGCGCCTCGTTCGGCCTCTACAACACTCGGGAAGAGGCCGAGGCGCTGGCGAAGCGCGCTGCGGCGCGTGAAGGAGATTTTCGGCTGATGCTCGACGAACTGCGCGATCTTTATCAGGAAGTGATCCTGGACCACGGCAAGCATCCGCGGAACTTCCGGCATCCGGAAGATGCCAACCGGGAGGCTCGGGGTGACAACCCGATGTGCGGCGACAAGGTCACGGTCTTCCTGAAGGTCAACGATGACGGGATCGTCGAGGACGCGGCTTTCGAGGGACGCGGCTGCGCGATCTCGACCGCGTCGGCGTCGATGATGACGGAACTGATCGTCGGGCGGAGCGAGGAGCAGGTGAAAACCCTGTTCGAGAGCTTCCACGAGATGTGCACCAAGGACGACCACGAGCACGTCCACCGCGACGGCGTCGATGAGGAAGCGATGGAGAAGCTTCAGGTGCTGGCGGGTGTGCGGCAGTTCCCCATGCGGGTCAAATGCGCGACGCTGGCGTGGCACACGCTGGACGCGGCCCTGAAGGGCGGCGCCAAGGCGAGCACGGAATGATGGACGGCGGAGATGGACGGGCGGGTGGTTCAAGGAGGCGATGAGATGCCGGATGATGTGAGCGGACAGGTTTTGGACCAGACACCGCGGCGGATGCGCCGGTGATCGACAACGAGACCCTGATGGAACAGGTGCTCGACGCGATCCGCACGGTCTACGATCCGGAGATCCCGGTAAACATTTGGGAACTCGGGCTGGTTTACCGTGTCGATGTGGACAGCGAGCGGAACGTCCAGGTCGATATGACCCTGACGGCGCCGTCCTGTCCGGTCGCCGGCGAGATGCCGATGCAGGTCCAGCAGGTGATCGAGAACCTCGACGCGGTCAAGTCGTGCAAGGTCGAACTGGTTTGGGAACCGTCCTGGCACCCCGGCATGATGTCGGACGAGGCCAAGGTCGCACTGGACATGTTCTGATCAGGAAGAAGTCGGAGAGAATTGAAATGGCGCTACCCAAGGCAATGACGATCACCGACGCCGCGGCGGAGCGGGTCAAGCAGATCATGGCCAAGGCCGACAAGCCCGCTATCGGCCTGCGCGTCGGCGTCAAGGCCCGTGGCTGCTCCGGCCTCAGCTATACCGTCGAGTACGCGGAAGAGGTCAAGAAGTTCGAGGAAGTGGTGGAGGACAAGGGCGTCAAGATCCTGATCGACCCGGCCGCGACCATGTTCCTGATCGGCACCGAGATGGATTTCGTGGACGACAAGCTGCAAAGCGGCTTCGTCTTCAAGAACCCCAACGAAAAAGCCCGCTGCGGCTGCGGCGAGAGCTTCAGCGTTTGAGGGCTTGAAGTGGTAGTTCGGGGAAGGCTTCGGCTACACGCTCGCCCTTCCGCTCGATCACAAGGATGCGGGCCGCACCTACGGGTGGGCCACGTGGCCTCGCCCTCGGCGGCGTGGAAGATGTCGCCTTTGGTCATGCGCCGGACCGTCGGCGCTTCGCGGTCGCCGAACTTCATGTCCACCACGCCGTCGAGCATGACGAAACCTCCGGTCCGTCGTTGACGTGCCAGACATAGGGCTGGTCGGTCCAATGGAGCCGGACGGTGGCGCCGTCGATCTCGGCGATGTCGAGCGCTCCCCAGGCGCGGTCGGCAGTGAAGTCCGTCGGGGTGACGAATTGCATGTTCGGTTCCGGATAGTATGTGGATGCATGTCCGTGATCGAAGAACCGCCAGTTTGTCCAAGATGCGCCCGCCGCCGCAATCACGGCGGAGGGTTTAAAGGACCGCGTCCTTCATCTCGATCATGACGTCCTGATTCTCGACAAGCCGGCGGGCTTGCTGGTCCATCCAGGCCCGCGCGGTCAGGGCAGCCTGAGCGACTTCCTGCCCGACCTGTGGTTCGAGATGGCGCGGCCGCCCGCCCTCGCCCACCGGCTGGACCGCGACACCAGCGGGTGCCTTGTCCTGGGGCGCCACCAGAAGGCGCTGATGAAGCTGGGGCGGCTGTTCTCGCGCGGGCTGGTGGACAAGACGTACTGGGCCATCGTGCGCGGCGTTCCGCCGGCCGATCAGGGGCGCATCGATCTGCCGCTGCTGAAGGTGCTGCCGGAAACCGGCGGCTGGCGGATCAGGCCCGATCCGGCTGGGCTGCCGGCCGTCACCGAGTACCGCGTGCTGGGCACAGGCGGCGGTTTGAGCTGGCTTGAGCTTCGGCCGCTGACCGGCAGGACGCACCAGTTGCGCATCCACTGCGCGTCGATCGGGACGCCGATCGTGGACGATCCCTTCTATGGAGATTCAGCCGTACCACCGGCCGGCCCGCTCCACCTGCTGGCGCGCTCGGTGACGCTGCCGCTGAGGCCGGATGCGCCTCCGATCACGGCCATCGGCACCGCCGCCGGCCCACATGCTGCCGGCGCTGGCCGCCTGCGGTTACCTTTGACAACGAGGGGGTTCATCATTAGTTAACCAGTACTTAAACCAATCCACAAAATCGGCGGGCGTGACCGGAGCAGAAGATGGAACGTGACAACTGTTCCAAGGCCCGGCACCGCCACCGCCGACCACGCGCTGACGGAGCGGCCGGCGGCGTCCGCCGTCAAGGTCGTCTTTTTCGTCTCGGAGGACTGGTGGTTCTGCCTGCACTGGCTGAACCTTGCGCAGCGGCTGAAAGAGCGCGGCCATGAGATCACGATCATCTGCAATGTCGGCTCCGACCGCGAGCGGATCGAGCTGGCGGGCTTCAAGGTCGTGCCCCTGCGGCTCGACCGCTCCGGGCCTGAATGTCCTCAACGATGTCCGGATCGCATCGGACCTGATAGCGTTCCTGCGGCGGGAGCGGCCGGCGCTGATCCATTGCGTCGGCATGAAGCCGATCCTGATCGGCACGCTGGCGGCCCGGCTGGTCGGCGGCATCCGCATCCTCAACCACTTCGCGGGTCTCGGGTATCTGTTCTCATCCAGCCACCTGAAGGCGCGGCTGCTGCGCCCCCTGGTGATGCTGGGCATGCGCGCCGCCTTCTCCGGTCACGAGGTCCATCTGGTCACGATGAACAGGACGGACCGGGACGTGCTGATGCGCTGGAAGCTCAACACGCCCGACCATACCCACGTCATCGGCGGCACCGGCCTGGACCTTGCCCGCTATCCGGTCCTGCCCTTCCCCAAGGGTGGCCCTGTCACCATCGCGATCACGACGCGGATGATCGAGGACAAGGGGCTGGCCGGGCTGGTCGAGGCGTTCCGCAAGGTCCGCGCCCGTTTTCCCGATACCGAGCTTCTGCTGGTCGGCAAGCAGGACGGCCGCAATCCGACCGCCATCCCGGAAGAACAGCTCCGCGCCTGGGACCGGGAACCGGGCATCCGCTGGCTGGGCCATGTCGATCGCGTCGCCGAGCAGGTCTGGGCGCGTGCCCATATCGCCGTGCTGCCGTCGCGCCGGGAAGGGTTGCCGGTCAGCCTGCTGGAGGCGGCGGCCTGCGGCAGGCCGATGGTCGCGACCGACGTGCCCGGCTGCCGCGAAGTGGTGATCGACGGTGAAACCGGTCTGCTGGTGCCGCTGGGCGATGTCCAGGCGCTGGCGGATGCGCTGGAAAAGCTGGTGGCGTCGGAGGAATTGCGCCAGTGCTACGGTGCCGGTGCCCGCGATCTGGTGGAGCGGAATTACTCGCTGGATGTCATCAGCGACCGGGTCGCCGGCCTCTACCGCTCGCTTGGTGCGGGATGGCGGATGGTGCGGACGGATACCCGCCGGGGCCGGCAGGTGAAGGGCACCGGCATGGGGTTCGCCGTCACCCGGCTGCTGCTGCTTCAGCAGCTTGTCCTGATGATCCCCAAGGGGATCAAGGAGACGGTGCGCGCCATGCTGTTTCCGCCGCGCCCTCCCCTGGACGCTCCGGTCGAATGGCTGGACACGCCGCCGGTCCGCCGGAACCGGGGCCAGCCTTTGGTGTCGGTGGTGATCCCCTGCTACAATTACGGCCGGTTTCTCAATGACGCCATCGCCAGCGTCCGGGCGCAGACCCTGCGGGATTTCGAGATCATCGTGGTCGATGACGGATCGACCGACGATGTCACGCCGGGCGTGCTGGACGCGCTGGAAGTCCTGGACCACCCGCACGGCCACCCACCCGACCTGACAATCATCCGCCAGGAGAACCAGGGAGCGCCCGCCGCCCGCAATACCGGGATACGGGCGGCGAGAGGGCTTTACGTCTGCTGCCTGGACGCCGACGACACCATGGAGCCGACATACCTGGAAAAATGCGTCCTGCTGATGGAAGGCAATGCCGGGGTGTCGCTGGCCTATTCATGGCTGCGGGTGACCGGCGCCGAAGAGCGGGTCTGGAAGTCCGAATCGCTCGATCTGGACCGCCTGCGCTACTACAACCATGTCAGCATTTCCGCCGTCTTCCGGCGTGAAATCGGGCTGGAGGACGGTGGTTTCTGCGCCGCGATGCGCGAAGGCTACGAGGACTGGGAGTTCTGGCTGAGGCTGGGCGCGCGGGGATACCGGGGCGAGGTCATCCCGGAAATGCTGGTCAATTACCGCCGCCACGCCGCCGCCTTCATGAACCGGGCGCGCAAGCGCCACGCCGAACTGTTCGACGACATCTACCGGCGCAACCCCGCCGTGTTCAAAGACGGCGATGCCCGCCGCGCCGTCCGGCGGGGCTATCGGGACCGCCCCGTGCGCAACCCCTTCGCCAATCTGGACGATCCGGACCAGTACGGCCGGATGCTGCCGATGGTCGTCCTGGTCCTCTCGGGCAGATGCGGATTCCGATACGGTCGGCCGGCTGGTGAAACTGCTGCGCAACGATCCGGCACTGTGCGTCGTCCAGACGGGACCGGCTCCCGGCGCCGCTCTGCAATGCCGGTGGTGACGACAGTCCGATAGCGGACTATACGCTGAGCCACCTCCTCCCCACCGGCCTTCATGGCCGGTTCATCGCGCATCTGGTCCGCACGCGGCCGGTCCATGCCGTGCTGTGGCATGATCCGGGGCCTGATCCGGTCGGCTTGGCGGAAATATCGGATCAGGCATCCGACGATCTCCTGCTGGGGGCGGTGACCCAGCCCGACGGGCATGTCCCGGCCGGCCTGGATCTTCACCTGATCGTCCGGCCCGACGGCAGCCTGAGCGGCGCCGAGCGTCTGGGCAAGGGACTGCATCCCGCTCTGGTACGCTGAAGTTCCATTCCACAGTCTAAACGGCGGAAGACTAACCCTTCCGAGAGAATCCATAGCTACGGCTTCAGGCGCGCGGAGTAACATAAAAAATGAGGAAAATTCTCCGAGTGTTCTCCGCACTTTCGGATCGAAGCTGATAAATATACTGAACGATCGGATGATTGACGTTGTTCGCCCGATCAAAGGATAGAGGAAATCGCTTCAGCAACAATCCTGGCCCGGCACGGCGTCTCCGGGTCGTTCGCGCCAGTCTTCAGCAGATCATAAAAGGACAGCAGAGTGCCTATTCCGCCCCCTGCGGCCCGCGGCGCCGCCACGCCCGGACTCCGCCCTAATCCGGAGGGTAAGACCGGCAAGAGTTTCGTCGCCTTCAAGCGCTGCCTGAGCGCCATGCCGCAGGTCCAACCAGCATTGACCGAGGTCATGGGGTTCAAGGTCCGGCGCATCGAAGGTCTGCAGGAACTGGAATCGCTGCGCTGGAGTTCGGAAACGCTGCTGCTCAGCGTCCGTTCGCTCGACCGGCTGCAGGACATCATTTCGACCGGCAATGTCGGCCTGATGCGCGGCATCCACACGCTGGGCGTCTTCATGCCGACCCAGCTTGGCCGGGTGCGGGAATTCGTGACCCTGCTCGACGGCTGGCTGGTCTGGAGCGGATCGGCCGACGATCTGAAGGCGAAGCTGGATCTGGCGGCCAGCGGCTACGCCATGGTGGCGCCCGCCATGATCTCGGTGATGGCGGCGGACCAGCATCGCCTGACCCTGCTCGACACCCTGACCGAAGCGCACCTGTCGCTGCTGCCGCTGCTGGCCGACGGCATGACCGACGAGGAAATCGCCAACAGCCAGAGGGGCCACCCTGCCGACCACCAAGCTGCTGGTCCGCCAGCTTCTGGCGCGGCTCCAGTGCCGCAACCGGACCGAAGCCGCCATCTTCGCGTGGCGCCACGCCGGCGCCCTGGCGCAGCGGCGGGCGGCTCTCCGGTCCTATGACGAGGCGGCGGCCGTTGGGGGGAACCGCGCCTGATATCAAAAGCCGAAGAGATTGACCGGCGCTCCGGAGGTGTTGGGCCACGGCCCAACCTACGAAGCGGGAGCCCGTAGGTTGGGCCGTGGCCCAACAACAGCGCTCCCGACCGGTCAACGTCTTCAGCACGTGGTATGAGACGGACGGGCTGGCGGAGGCGGATGGGAATCGAACCCACCGCACGCTGTTGGCGTGCCGCTGGTTTTGAAGACCAGGGGGGCCACCAGACCCCTGTCGCCTCCGGTTCGCCGGTTAAGTTCCCAGCGTCGCTTCCAGGCTCTTCGACGCGATTTCGAACACGTCGGGAGAAAGATCTGGGGCGCTGACGATCCGTTCCAACTGGGCGCGCATCAATGCCTGCCGCTGGTCGTCGTATTTCCGCCAGCGGGCGAACAGCTTGACCATGCGGGACGCCACCTGCGGGTTCAGGCCGGTTGAGGGTCAGCACCTGATCGGCCAGGAACTCGTAGCCGGCGCCGCTGCGGTCATGGAAGCGGACGGCGTTGCCGCCGGCGAAACCGCCGATCAGGGCGTAGACCTTGTTCGGGTTCCGGATCTCGAAGGCAGGATGCGTCAGCAGGGATCTGCACCTCGGCCAGCGTTTCCGGACGCTCCGACATGGCCTGGATGGAGAACCACTTGTCCACCACCAGCGGTTCGTTCTTCCAGGTCTCATAGAAGCGGGCCAGCGCGTCGTCGCGCTGCGGCAGATGGGTGTCGTTCAACAATCCCAGCGCCGCGATCACGTCGGTCATGGCATGGGCGTTGTGGAACTGGCCCACGCATAGCTCCACCGCCTCGGCATCCTCCAGGCTCATCAGATAGCCGAGCGCCAGATTCTTCAGGCTGCGCCGGCCGATCGCCGCCGCGTCGATCGAGAACGGCTCGTTGCCGCCGAGCGTGCGGTAGGTCTCCAGCAGATCGTCACGCAGATGCGCGGCGATGGCCTTCCTGGCGAAGCTGCGGACCTCGTGGATGCCGTCCACGTCGATCACCGGCATCTGCTGGCCCAGATAGCCTTCCGACGGCAGGGTCAGCGCCTGCGCCGCGAAGGCATGGTCGAGCGCCGGATCGTTCAGGATCTTGCCCAGCGCATCCAGGAACCCCGACGAAAGCTCAAGCGGCCTGTCCTCGGCGCGGTCGGCCACGAGGTCGAGCAGCAGCCGCGTCCCCAGCGTCTGGCCGGCTTCCCAGCGGTTGAAGGCGTCGCTGTCGTGGGCCATCAGGAAGGTGAGGTCGTCGTCGGTATAGGGCATGCGCAGCTTGACCGGCGCCGAGAAGCCGCGCAGCAGCGACGGCACCGGCGGGGCCGGCACATCGACGAACTCGAACACCTGCTCGGCTTCCGTCACGTCGAGCACGCGGGAGTTTCCGGCGGGCGCGTCCTCGCCCGCCAGACGGAGCGGGATGTCGTCGCCCTGGTGGTCCAGCAGGCCCAGCGCCAGGGGAATATGGAACGGCTGCTTGACCGGCTGGCCGGGAGACGGCGGGCAGGACTGGCGCACCGTCAGCCGGTAGGTCCGGCCGTGACCGTCGTATTCGCCGCTGACGTCCAGTTCCGGCGTGCCGGCCTGCGCGTACCAGCGGCGGAACTGGCCGAGGTCCTTGCCGGTCGCGTCCTCCATCGCCGCCACGAAGTCGTCGCAGGTGACGGCCTGCCCGTCGTGGCGCTCGAAGTAGAGGTCGATCCCCTTGCGGAAGCCTTGCGGCCCCAGCAGGGTGTGGATCATGCGGACGACCTCCGCGCCCTTCTCGTAGACGGTGGTCGTGTAGAAGTTGTTGATCTCGATATAGCTGTCGGGCCGCACCGGATGGGCCATCGGGCCGCTGTCCTCGGGGAACTGGGCCGCGCGCAGCCGCTGCACGTCGGCGATCCGCTTGACCGGCCGGGAATTCATGTCGGCGGAGAATTCCTGGTCGCGGAAGACGGTCAGTCCTTCCTTCAGGCTGAGCTGGAACCAGTCGCGGCAGGTCACCCGGTTGCCGGTCCAGTTGTGGAAATATTCGTGCGCGACGACCGCCTCGACTCCGAGGAAATCGGTGTCGGTCGCGGATTCCGGGCGGGCCAGGACGTATTTGGTGTTGAAGACGTTGAGGCCCTTGTTCTCCATCGCCCCCATGTTGAAGTCGCCGACCGCGACGATCATGAAGATGTCGAGATCGTATTCCAGGCCATAGACCTCCTCGTCCCAGGCCATCGACTTCTTGAGCGACCGCATGGCGTGGTCGCATTTGTCCTGGTTGCCCGGCTCGACATAGATCCGGAGCGTGACGGTGCGGCCGGAGCGGGTGACGTAGGTGTCCTCGACATGGACCAGCACGCCGGCGACCAGCGCGAACAGGTAGCAGGGCTTGGCGAAGGGGTCTTCCCAGGTGACGGTGTGCCTGCCGTCGTGGCTCCATCTTCGACGCGGCCACCAGATTGCCGTTGGACAGCAGCACCGGATATTTCAGCGCGTCCGCCGTGATGGTCGTGCGGTAGCGCGCCATCACATCGGGCCGGTCCAGGAAATACGTGATCTTGCGGAAGCCTTCCGCCTCGCACTGGGTGCAGAAATTGCCGCTGGTCCGGTAAAGCCCTTCCAGCGAGGTGTTCTCCTGCGGCTTCAGCTCCGTCACCACTTCCAGCGTGAAGGCGGCTGGCGGGTTGAAGATCGTCAGCGACTCCGGCCCGACGGCGTATTCGGCGGCTTCCAGCGGGCGGCCATCGATCGCGATCGACACCAGCCGCATATCCTGCCCATCCAGCACCAGCGGCGCCGCCGCCTGATCCGGCACCCTGGCTGGGATTGGCGCGCAGATCCAGGCGTGAGCGTACCTGAGTCACTTCCTCGCCCAGGTCGAACGCCAGATCGACCGTGTCGATCAGATATGGCGGGGGAGTGTAGTCCTTCAGGTGAATGGCCTTGGGAGCGGATTTATCCATCACTGGTCTCATATCTGGCTAGATCGGGCTCTTGCGGCCGAAGGGCGATCTTAACAGCGTAGCCGAGTAATTGTCGCATGCTCTGTCCCGGCGGACTGACTGCTTATCGCGAAAGCGGTGCTTTGCCTGGAAGCAACAACAAGGTATAAAGACACAACTTGAGTTACCTCTATCAGGCGGATGCGTAGAAGCCATGACTGCGGCTGACCAGCTTACTCAGGCACCAGACTCGCAACCGGCCGGCCAGATCCGGCGTCCGATGACCGCAGCCAGACCTTCGCTTTCGAACATAAGGTGTTCTCGATGGCGGGCGGCTACTTCGCTTATGTCAAGAACACCAAGGACGCGGCCTTCCACATCCCGCTCGGCGACCTGAAGGGCGCCATAGCTCTGCCGATCCTGCGGACGGAGTTCGACCTTACGCCGGAAACCAGCGACGGCAAGCTGCTCGGCATCGTCGAGAAGGCGTTGCGCTTCGTGAAGGAGATCAGGCCCAACAATTCGATCCCCCACGAGTTGCTGGACGGCACGGCATCCTGGTCGGTGGAGGAAAAGCACCGGACCATCGCGCGCAACCGGCTGACCGTGCAGCTCGTCTCATGGCTGACCGGCGGCGAGACCGCTGATGGTGGACCTGACGCAGCTCGAACAGATCTCCGACGATCCCAAGACCAAGGCGAGGGTCCAGGAGGCCTTCACCAAGGCGGCGGAGAAGCTGGGCATCGGGGCGGAGCGCAAGCAGGAAGTCGTCGATATGATCGAAAAGCTCGCGCGCGAGCTTTCCTATATCGAGGCGTTGCGCGACCGCTATTGCAAGGTCCAGTACATCAACGCGCAGCTCATGCTGCTGTCCAAGATCTACAAGCGCGAACCCGGCATCCGGAACGAGATCTTCCGCATGCAGGTCCTGATCCGCGCGCCGGTCGCCGATTTCAACTCGATGTTCACCCAGGCCGACGCCCAGACCGGCGAGATCCTGGCGGTGCTGCGCAATATCGGCCCCCAGACCAAGTTCATCCGCGAGATGCGCGACGAGTTGCATAACCGCCTGATGCTGTGGGACGAGATGATCAATCCCTGGACCGCCATCACCGTCGAGCCAGTCGGGGGAGATGGAGTCGCTGCTGAAGGACACATACCGCTTCCTGGCGCGCAACTTCGCGGTCAGCAACGACTGGCCGCTGACCGGACGCCGCTAATCGGCACCGTCCGATTTGAATAGAACTGCGCAGGTTCAGGTGGAACGACCTCCCCCGCGATCGCGTTGTCGCATTTGAGTTGAATCAGGGGCGGAGGTCGTCGGTGCCGTTGAATTCGACGCTCCCTTGGGGCGGTACGCGCGGGCATGCGTAAACTCGCTGACCGGGGTCGGCGCGTCCGGGAAAACGCCCTGATCCTCCATGTCAAATCCGGCCTGTCACCGGAAAAGACGCTGCTGCTGCGGGGTTGTCTGGTAGTCGTCCTGATCGCCGTCGTGGTCGCCATATTCTGGTTCGACCGCGATGGGCTGAAGGACCAGATCGACGGTCATATCTCATTCTCCGACATCCTGTATTTCGGCATGATCACCGTGACCACGGTGGGTTATGGCGACATCGTGCCGGTCAGCGACACCGCGCGGCTGATCGACGCCTTCGCCGTCACGCCGATCCGGATCTTCATCTGGTTCATCTTTCTCGGCACGGCCTACGAGTTCGTCATCCAGAAAATCGTGGAGGATTTCCGCATGGCCCGGATTCATCAGAGTCTGGAAGGTCATGTCGTGCTGTGCGGGTTCGGGCACAGCGGCATGATCGCCGCCAGGGAAACCGTGGCGAAGGGCCATCCAGCCGACCGGATCGTCGCCATCGATCTGGCGGAAGACCGCGTCCGCGCCGCGGCCGATGCCGGCTTCATCGGGCTGCTGGGCGATGCCACCAGCGAGGAACTGCTGGCCAAGGCCTGTGTCGATAAGGCCAAGGCGGTGATCGTCAACACCCGCCGGGACGACACCAACATCCTGGTCATCCTGACCGTCCGCCATCTGTCGAAACAGTCGAAGGTCATCGCCAGCATCCGGGACGAGGAGAACATCAAGCTCGCCCGCCTGAGCGGCGCCGACCTTGTGGTGACCCCGACCAGGGTCGGCGGCTACCTGCTGGCGGACGCCGTGGAAACCCAGTACGCGACGCCCTTCCTCTGCGATCTCATGTCCACCGGCGGGCAGATGGTGATGGACGAGCGAATCGCCCGCCCCGACGATGTCGGCAAGACCATGGCCGAGGTCGCGGACTGCGTGGTCGTCCATGTCCACAGCGGCGACCGCGAGGTCCCTTTCACCGAAAGGGAGGGGTACAGGATTCATCCCGGCGACAAGCTGCTGATGATCTGCCCGGCGCCCCGGCCGGGTGAGGGTTGATACTATGAGCTATCAGGACTCGGACGTGTCGGCTAAGAGCCGAATCTTGAAGTATGGTCGATGCCAAGCTCATCTTAGCATGACGGAATGGGCTGGCGGGTGGACTTCAACCCGGCATCTTATGCCCGCTCACCCCCGCCACTCATCCCGCAGGATCGCGTACAGCACGTGGTCGCGCCATGCGCCGTCGATGCGGAGGTAGCCTCGGGCGTAGCCTTCGTACTGGAAGCCGGTTTTCTCCAGCAGGCCCCGGCTGGGGGCGTTGGTCGGCAGGCAGGCGGCTTCGATCCGGTGGAGGCCCAGCTGGCCGAAGGCGAAGTCCAGCGTCAGGCGGGTCGCCTCGCTCATGTAGCCGCGCCGGGCGTAGACTTCACCGACCCAGTAGCCCAGCGTGGCGGTCTGGGCGACGCCGCGCCGGATATTGCTGAGGCCGATGCCTCCGACCACGCGGTCGGTCCGCCGGTCGACCGCCAGGAAGCTGTACGCCTCGTCGTCGCGCCACTCGATGATCTGGCGGCGCAGGCGGCGCAGATAGGCGGTACGGGCCAGCGCATCCGCCGGCCATGTCGGTTCCCACGGGGTCAGGAAGGCGCGGCTCCGCTCCCGCAGGTCGGACCATTCATGCCAGTCGCGCGACAGCGGCGGGCGAATCGAAACCCGCTCGCCGTCAAGGCGCACGGCGGGAGGACTGATCAGGCCGTTCCGAAGCAATCCGATCACGGCCTGTCGCCATCCCCCGGCTGATTGGTCCATGGAAGCGTGTTGAATTCAGGACAGGCGCGCGACGATGCGGTCATAATCCTCAAGCCCGTCCAGAGGCCCCAGCGCCGTCACGGTCGGCGGCTTCAGCCGCAGCCGCAGGGCGGCACGCCTCACCGCCGCCGCATCGACCGCGTCGATCTTTTCCACCATCTCCTCGATGGTCAGGGGCCGGTTGAAGATCACCATCTGCTGACCAAGCTGCTCGCAACGCGACATGGTGCTTTCCAGCGCCATCAGCATGCCGGCCTTGAGCTGGGCGCGGGCGCGGCGGACTTCCTCGTCGGTGACGTCCTCGGCGACCTTGCACAGCTCGTCGCACATGACCGGGACCAGTTCGCCGATCTTTTCCGGGCCGGTGCCGGCATAGATGCCGAACAGCCCGTTGTCCTCATAGGCGCCGGAGAAGGTATGGACGCTGTACGCCAGCCCGCGCTTCTCGCGCACTTCCTGGAACAGGCGGGACGACATGCCGCCGCCGAGCAGGGTCGAGAGGACGGAGTGGGCGTAATAGTCGGGATCGTGGACGCCGACGCCCTCGAAGCCCAGCACGATATGGAGCTGCTCCAGATCGCGGTCCTCGCGGAAGTCGCCGCCGGTATAGCGGGCGGGGTCCAGCGGGGCCGGGTCGGTCGGGGCCGGCAGGTCGCGGAAGGTCCGCTCCGCCATTTCGACGACCGCGTCGTGGTCGATCCGGCCCGACGCCGCCAGCACCATGGTCCGGCCGGAATAGTTGGCGCCGATGTAATCGACCAGCGCCTCGCGCGGCAGGCTGCCGATGATGTCGGGATGCCCAGGACCGGACGGCCCAGCGCCTGACCGGGAAAGGCGCAGGACTGGAAATGGTCGAAGATGATGTCGTCGGGCGTGTCTTCCGCCTGCCCCAGCTCCTGCAGCACGACGGCGCGCTCGCTCGACAGCTCGTCCTCGTCCAGCAGGCTGTGCTGGAGCATGTCGCCGATCACGTCGAGCGCCAGCGGCAGCGTCCTCCTTCAGGACCTTGGCGTAATAGGCGGTGTGCTCGCGGGTCGTATAGGCGTTCATGTGGCCGCCGACCGCCTCGATCTGCTCGGAGATGTCGAAGGCGGTGCGGGTCGGCGTGCCCTTGAACACCATGTGCTCGACCAGATGGGCGACGCCGTTGACCTCGGCCCGCTCGTTGCGGGTGCCGACGCCGACCCAGACGCCGAGAGACGCGGTCTCGACATGGGGCATCGTGTCGGTGGCGACCCGCAGGCCGTTGGGGAGAGTGGTGACCCTGATGGTGCTCATGCAGCCCCCAGAGTAGCGGAAGCGGTGCGGCGGGCACGGGACCGGACGAAGTCCTGGACCGCCTTGAGATCGTTGGGCAGCACGGTGACGCGCTCCTCGCGCTCGTAAAGATCGGCCAGACGGGGCGGCAGCGGCGGACGGACGCCGGTCGCCCGTTCGACCGCATCGGGGAACTTGGCGGGATGGGCGCAGGCCAGCGCCACCAGCGGCACGGCGGGGTCGAGATGCGGCTGCTCGGCCCGCGCGGCGGCCAGACCGACGGCGGTGTGCGGATCGATCAGCAGGCCGCCGGCCGATGCGCCTTGTGTCGGTCATGGTGGAGCTGGTCAGGTCCTCGTCCACCTTGTGGCCGTTGAACAGCAGGCGCGCCCGGCTGAGCTGTTCCGGCGTCACGGCGAAGGAGCCGCCGGCGCGGAACCGGCCCATGCACTCGTTCAGCGCCGCGCCGTCGCGGTCGTACAGGTCGAACAGCAGCCGCTCGAAGTTGCTGGAGACCTGGATGTCCATGCTCGGGCTGATGGTCGGCGTGACGCCGGCCGTCGCCATCGTGCCGGTCGCGAAGAAGCGCGCCAGGATGTCGTTGGAGTTGGTGCCGACGACCAGCCGCTCGATCGGCAGGCCCATCGCGCGGGCGCCGTAGGCGGCATAGACATTGCCGAAATTGCCGGTCGGCACGGCGAAGGACACCGGCCGGTCGGGCGATCCCAGCTGAATGGCGGCTGCGAAGTAATAGACGATCTGGGCCATGATCCGCGCCCAGTTGATCGAGTTGACCGCCGACAGGTTCTGCTCGTCCCGGAAGGCGGTGTCGTTGAACATCGCCTTGACGAGGTCCTGGCAGTCGTCGAACGTGCCTTCCAGCGCGATGTTGTGGACGTTGCTGGACAGCACCGTCGTCATCTGCCGGCGCTGCACCTCGGACGTGCGGCCCTTCGGGTGCAGGATGAAGATATCGATCGCCTCGCGGTCGCGGCAGGCCTCGATCGCGGCGGAACCGGTATCGCCGGAGGTGGCGCCGACGATGGTGACGCGCTCGTTCCGCTTCGCCAGAACGGTGTCGAACAGGCGGCCGAGCAGTTGCAGCGCCACGTCCTTGAACGCCAGCGTCGGGCCGTGGAACAGCTCCATCACCCAGGTGCTCTGGTCGAGCTGGACAAGAGGGGTCACGGCGGCATGGTCGAAGCCGGCATAGGCGTCGCGGACCAGCGGCGCGAACTCCGCCTCGGCTGACGCGCCCGCCCAGGAACGGCGTCATGACCTTGACCGCCAGATCGACGTAGGAGAGGCCGCGCATCGCCCGCAATTCGTCATGCGTGAATGTCGGCCAGGTCTCGGGCACGTACAGCCCGCCGTCGCGGGCCAGACCGGCCAGAAGAACTTCATCGAAGGCGAGTGTCGGGGCGGCGCCCCGCGTGCTGATGTAGCGCAAGCTCAGAAGTCTCCACATCTTGGCGCCCGGGAGCCGAGGCGCCCGGTACACTAGCGAGTGAGCCGGTACGGGCGCAAGGGGCGGGGACGTCTCCAGAGAACAGGCGAGCGAAACAAAAGGCACATGGATTCAGGTTGTTGCGGGGTATTCCCGCAGTCCCCGATCCGGAGCGAGCCTCTTGAGCCAGACCTTCGACACCCCCGATCTTTCTCTCGACACCGCCCAGCGGGAAACCGAAGAGTTCCTGACGGTCCAGATGCCCTCGACACTGTCGGCGGTGGAATACGAGATGCCGCGCTTCAGCGAGGAGCCGAACCGGCAGACGCTGGCCCATGTGACCCGCAGCCGGGTCGAGGTCCGGCATGTCACCGGCACGCCCGATGCCGCATATCTGGTCAGCGCGTTCGGCGAGGACCTGCTGATGACGATGCAGTTGAACGTCCGGCGCTTCGTGGTGGTCTATTCGGTGCCGGTCACGCTCCCGATCGGGTCGAGCACGATAGCGCCGCATTTCGAGCGCTGGGCCACGGGCGCGCAGCACGCGGGCTGGATGATCGGCTGGCGCGACACGGCGGCCCCGCGCGAACCCGACCAGCATTGGGTGGAAACCTACTGCTACGCCAACCTGGAGCCGGACTTCCTGGTCAACGACCTGCACAAGCTCTACTGGCGGACGGACATTCTTCAAATGACGCGGTACTTCATGCTGGAGGCGATCCGGGCCGGCGTTCCCCTGTCGCCGCTGAAGGCGGGGTACGGGTCTAGCGATCTGATTTCTGCGGCGCGGCCGGTGAGCGATCACCAGGATGGAGACCAGTCGGTCGTCAAGGTCGCGGATCGGCCGGTAGGATACATCGATATTCCGGTCACCCGCCTGCTCGATCCGGCGCGGCGCCATCGCCATCGCCATGATTTCGTCGAACGGCATGGTGCAGTCGTCGCTGTAGGCCAGATCGATCGCCGTCTGGAACCGGGGCCGGGCGCTCGCCTCAATGCCCAGGACCTCGGCGATCGGCCGGCCGGCCGGCGGCGCGCCGAACAGGGTCAGGCAGGCGCTGGAATATGTGTCGAAGCACAGCCCGTCCCGGCCGAACATCAGCAAGCCCTGCCCCAGCCCGCCCAGCATGGTGTGCATGGCGGCATTGAGCGCTTCCAGTTCGCGGTTGGCCTCGGTCAGTTCGTCGGAACTGATCTGGAGATTGCGGGCGGCCAGCTTCAGCTTCTCATCGCTCTGGGCATAGGCCGCATCGACCTGATCGAGGAAGTGTTCAAGGCCGGAAAGCAGCACGCCTGTGGCGGGGCCGCTGCCCATGCTGGTCAGCAGCCCGATATCCTCGGTATCGAAGGCCTTGCGGAGCTGTCGGCGGATCTTGCGGGAGCGTGCCATACTGATGTGTCAGAACCTCGGAGAAGGAGGCGATCGTCATGGACTGGTTGTGCAGTTCGCTTAAGCGGTCGTCGCCGTGCGGACCGATCTCGCCATAGGAGTAGAAGCCGGCGATCGGGGTGCCGGCGGGGAACACCCTGCGGACGGCCTCGATCTCGTCATCGATTTCGTCGCCCAGCACTTCGCGGCGGCCGACGCAACTGACCAGCAGCACCGCCGCTTGCGCGCCGGAGCCCGCCAATACCTGCTCCGCCGCGAGCTGGGCGCCGTCGATCAGCCGTCTGGTTATCGGCATGCATCAGCCGGACGAGGCTGCCCGGCGCCAGCGCGCCGGCAAGGGTCAGGGTGCCGGCGTCCCAATCCACTCCCATGACCGACCGGATCAGGCCGGTGCGGGCGGGATCGCCCTCCCCCACCAGGGCCAGCGGATAGAGCATGCCGCTCGACGGCAGATTCGCGCGCCTTGTCGCCCAGGTAATTGCGATAGAGCTGCAAGGCCGGCTTGCGGTCCAGGGTGCTGAGCACCGCGCCATGCGCCTCGGTCACCTTTCGGGTCGGGCCGAACGAGGTCCAGCCGCTGGCCGAGCCGATGCCGACCCGGAGCGTCTCGCCGTACAGACCGACCGCGACGGCCTGATCGGTGTAGACCTGATTGCCCAGGATCGTGAAGGTCTGGCCGAAGCGCCTGCCGTCCGCCGCCATTCCGCCGATGGTCGGGGTGGCGGCGGGAAGCGCCGCGCGAAGGCCATGGACGAAGGCGCTGCCGTCCACGCCCAGGCCGGGGATGAAGGGCAGGACGGCCGCGGGAGCGCCGGACGACAGCAGGAGGTCTCCCAGCAGATGACCGGCCGCGGCGGAACGGGCGTGACTGTCCAGCGGCACGCGATGCGCCCGCACGACGGTGCCGCCGAAGCTCAGCCCCAGCAGCGACACCAGCCCGTCGCTGGCGCCGTCCACGCCGATCTCTCCGGCGGTCGAGCAGCCGATGACGGTGGCGCTGGGAAACGCCGCCGACACGCGGGCCGCCGCATGGCGCCCAAGGTCGATATCGGGAGCGCAGAAGCAGAACACCAGATCGGGGCGGAAACCGGCCCACTGGGTGCGCAGCAATTCCAGATCCGCCGCCGCCGCGATCAGCGACCGCGACTTCATCGTATCGGCAGATCCCGGCAGGCCAGCCATGAAACCGATCGTCGACAAGCAGTACCGGCAAGCATCCAGCCATTCCCCGCCCCTTCCGCAGCAACCCCGCGATCCGCGGAAAGTCATCGACTCTGCACTTCACCGATCAGCTTCCGCCAAGGGATGATCAACATCAACCGGACGAAATCACCGATAGATAACAATCATCCATAATTTTGAGAAGGTCACCTCTCAAGGCAAGCAGGATTTAAAAAATCTTCTCTATTTTTCCGAAAAAGGTCGATAGGCGGAAGTTACTGTTCGAATAGCTGGTATGACTCGGCAATTTTTCATATGAATAAGTTATATTAGCTGATTTCTGAGATTGCTTATCGGCGGCATAGATCAGCAAAGCTACCAGTTTCGGCTTGATGGGCCACGACGCTTCCAGCTGCTGTGGACCCATCGGCTACACTTTCGATAATACCGGCTTTTGCCTTCGGGCAGGGGACGTGGTAGGTCGTGCCGGCATGGCTGGACACGGAAGCGCTTGAGTGCCCCTTGGGACTGCAAAAAAGCCGATCCCCGCCTGCGACAAACACGCCGTATATGCGTTGGAATGAATTGCAGCACCCAAGATATAGACACATCCATACAGCTTGGGTCGATCGCCTTTGTGGAGGCTAGATATGGATCACAAACCCCGTCTGATCGTTGCGGAGGATGACCCCCTGATCGCCTGGGCCGTCAGGGTCGGACTGGCGGACCAGGGCTACGAGGTATGCGGCTGGGCCGACAGCGGAAGGGAAGCGGTTCGTCTGGCCGAACTGCACCGCCCCGATGTGGCCGTCGTCGATTTCGGGCTGGCCGATGGCACCGACGGCATGGCGGCGGCGCGTGAGATTTCCAGCCGGCTCGGCATCCCCGTGGTGATGTGCAGCGACCGATGCCGGACGCCGGACGGAAGGCGCGCGGGACGAGGTCGGCCGTGGTCGGCTGGGTGTCGAGACCCTACCGGATCAGCGACCTGAACCGGCTGATCGCCGCCGCGGTGCGTCACTAGATGACATTGGGTTCGCGCGGTCCGTGCGGTCTAATGCCCGGAAGCCATCGGGATCGAACCGGCAGGATGGGACAGGGCACATGAATCCGACTGAACGCGCAGCCGCATCGCTGCTGGAAGCACGCCGCACCGGCACCCGGCTGGAACGTCTTGCCGAAGGACGTCGAGCCCGGCCGATGCCGCCGCCGCCTACGCCATCCAGGACCGGGTCACCGCGGAACTGCGGTCCGAACTTGGCGGGACCGGCGGCTGGAAGGTCGGCTCCAAAGGTACGACGGATCAGCCGCTGTGCGCTCCCATGCCGTCCGGACTGTTCCAGGCGTCGCCGGGCAGCCTGAACGGCGCCGCCTTCAAGACCCGGATCATCGAGGCCGAGGTGGCGTTCCATATCGCCGCCGACCTGCCGCCGATCGGCCGGCCGTACGAGACGGAAGACGTGGTGGACGCGATCGACTACATCGTGCCGGCGATCGAGGTGGTGGAAAGCCGCTACGTGAATTTCCGGGCGCTCGACCGCATGTCGGTGGTGGCGGACAGCATGTCGAACGGCGGCTTCATCCATGGCGAGCCGGTCCATGACTGGCGGGGCCTGGATCTTGAGAACCCGACGGCGTCCCTGGTGGTGGACGGCGCCGTCATCCTGGAAACGAAAGGCGGCAATCCCGCCGGCGACCTGATGCGGCTGGTGACATGGCTTGCCAACCATGTGGCTGAGCGCACCGGCGGCCTGCGCGCCGGAGATTTCGTGACCACCGGCAGCTTCATCGGCATGCAGCCGGTCGGGCCGACGGCGGATGTCGAGATCCGGCTTTCCGGCGTCGGCAGCGCCCGCGTCCGGTTCGTCTGATCCTGACTTATCACGGCCCGCTTAGCGCGGATTGACGACTCCGACCTGCCTGCACATGGACAGCAGCAGGCAGGTCGAGCATTTCGGACGCGCCGCCGTGCAGATGAATTTGCCGAAGGGCACCAGCCGCTCGTTGATCTCGATCCAGTAGCGTTGGGGCAGCATCTTCTCCAGCGCCAGCATGGTGCGTTCAGGGCTGGTGGTGGCGACGTAGCCCCAGCGGTTGGTGATGCGGTGGACATGGACATCCACCGCGATGGCGGGACGGCCGAACCCGACCGCCAGGGTGAGCGCCGCGATCTTGGGGCCGACTCCGCGAAACGCCGTCAGTTCGGCGAGCGAATCGGGAACCCGCCCGCCGTGATTGTCGAGGATCTGGCGGGCGATCACCTTCAGGTCGCGGGCCTTGGGCTCCGGGAACGTGGCGCCGTTCAGCAGGGTGACCAGCCGGTCTTCGGGAAGATCGGCGAATTGCTCCGGCGTGCGCGCCTCGGCGAAGAGGCGCAGGCAGACCTCGACCGTGGTTTCGTCGCGGGTGCGCGCGGAAATCAGGCTGCCGACAAGCTGCTCGAACGGCGAGCCGTAGCCCCGGTCGCGCAGGTCGAACATGGCCGCCTTGGGCAGGTCCGCCACGGCCCGGCGCAGACGCTCGAAGACGGCGTCGATGTCGAGAGGCTCTTTGTTTCCGGCGTGACTGCGTGCGTTGACATGCACGCCAACCGCGAAGCCGGCGGGTGGTTCCACCGGCCGCATCGCCGCAATCGCCATCCACGCAATAAATGTGAAGTGGTGAAGGCGGCATTCACCGGATAGGGACCTGGGGTAACAAAAAACATCGCCGGGAAGACAGAAGACCACACAGAATTTTAACTATAAGCCGGATAGGCTTGGTTCATGCACTAGCGTTCTTGGTCAGAAAGGAATGCGCCCATGAGCCGGACCCGTACCGCCTTCGTCGCCTCTCTGCTGCTGCTCGCACCATTACAGGTGCTGGGGCAGACCGTGGAGCCAGCGGCAACGGGGCAAGCGGCGGCAAGCCCGGCGGCGCGCGAGATGTCCCGGACCGAGGCGCTGAACCTGTTCAATTCGGCCTTCGCGCAGTTCCGCGGCGCGTTCGTCGATCAGGTCGATGCCGACAAACTGGTCGAAGCCGCCATCGGCGGGCTGCTGACCTCGCTGGACCCGCATTCCAAGTACCTGAACCCCGACAAGTATGCCGAGAACAAGGCGCAGAACAGCGGCGAGTTCGGCGGCGTCGGGGTCGAAATGGCGGTCGAGAACGGCTTGGTGAAGGTGCTGACCCCGATCGAGGACTCGCCCGCCTTCCGCGCCGGCGTGCTGCCGGGCGACTTCTTCACCCACATCAACGGCGAACCGGTGCGCGGCGTGACGCTGGTCGAAGCGATGGAGCGCATGCGCGGCAGCATCGGCACGCCGCTGAAGCTGACCGTCCAGCGCGGCAAAGGCGGCCAGAGCTTCGACCTGACGCTGATGCGCGAACTGGTCAAAAGCCCGGCGGTGCGCTGGCGGACCGAAGGGACCGTCGGCTACGTCAAGATCAGCGGCTTCACCCAGCAGACCCAGCCCGGCCTGGAAAAGGCCATGGCCGGGATCGATGCCGAGTTGGGGCCGCGCCTGACCGGCTATGTGCTGGATCTGCGCGACAATCCGGGCGGGCTGGTCAAGCAGGCGATCTCGGTCTGCGACAGCTTCCTCGATCAGGGCGAGATCGTTTCGACCCGTGGCCGCGATCCCGACTCGGCGCGGCACTACTTCGCCACGCCGGGCGATCTGGCCCATGGCAAGCCGATCGTGCTGATCGTCAACGGCCGCAGCGCATCGGCATCGGAGATCGTGGCCGGCGCTCTCCAGGACCAGCGCCGGGCGGTGGTGCTGGGCACCCAGACCTTCGGCAAGGGCTCCGTCCAGACCATCACGCCGCTGTCGAACCGGGGCGCCACGCGGATGACGACCGCGCGCTACTATACGCCGACCGGCCGCTCCATCCAGGCGCTGGGCATCAACCCCGACGTGGTGGTCGAGCAGGCCAAGGTGACGCTGGCGAGCGACCATGCGCAGGAAGGCGATTACCAGCTTACCCGCGCGCTGGACATCGTGCGCGGCGCCGCCCTGTTCACCGCGCCGGTTTCAGCCTCCGCCCAGCAGGCGGAACTGGTTCAGTAACCGGCATCAGGCCTCACGAGGCCGAGGCGGTTGTCCGCAGGCGGTCGAGCAGCGTGCTTGAGGCGAAGCCATCGGCCGGCAGGTTCTGGGTCTTCTGGAAAGCCCGGATGGCTCCGCGCGTATTGGCGCCGATGATGCCGTCGGGCGTGCCGGCGGCATGGCCCCGGCCAGCCAGCAGGCGTTGCAGTTCAAACCGCTCGTCGCGGCTGAGCGACCTTTCCTCACGCGGCCAGCCGCCCTGGATGCCGGGCAGGCCCGCGATCCGGTCGCTCAGGTAGGCGACCGCCAGTCCGTAGCTGCTGGAATTGTTGTAGCGCAGGATCGAGCGGAAGTTGTTCAGCACCAGAAAAGCCGCCCCGCGATATCCGGCGGGCAGCAGGACCGAGGCGTCGGCCTGATCGGGCAGCGGCCTCGTGCCGGCGGCCTGACGGATGCCCAGACGGCGCCACTCGGCCACCGGCTTCCGCACCGTCAGTTCGGCCTGTTCATAGTCGAAACCGGCGGGCAGGACGACTTCCGCCCCCCAGGGCTCCCCCGCCCGCCAGCCCACGTCGCGCAGATAACTGGCGGTCGAGGCGAAAACGTCCGGCAGGCTGGTCCAGAGATCGCGCCGGCCGTCGCCGTCGCGGTCCACCGCATGGCCGGCGAAGGTGGTCGGCATGAACTGCGTCTGGCCCATGGCGCCGGCCCAGGAGCCGATCAGGCGGCCGGGTGCCGCATCGCCCTGGTCGATGATCTTGAGGGCGGCGAGAAGCTGTTCGCGGGCGAAGGCGGCGCGGCGGCCGTGCCATGCGAGGGTCGCAAGCGCCTCGATCACGTTGTAGGAGCCGATATTGCTGCCGAAATTGCTCTCCATCGCCCAGATCGCGACGATGGTTTCCGGCGGCACGCCATAGTCGCGGCTGACGCTGCCGAGCAGCGCCCGCTGGGTGTTGAGCTGTTCGCGTCCGCGATTGATCCGCGCCTCGTTCAGCGCGCCGTCCAGATAGCTCCAGACCGGCCGGACGAACTCCGGCTGGCTGCCGTCCGCCTTCAGCACGTCGGGCAGGATTCGCAGGCCCGTCAGGCTGCGGTCCACCGTGGCGGCGCTGATGCCGGCGGCCCGCGCCTCGATCCGGAAATTGGCGAGCCATGTGTCGAAATCGACCTGCTCCACGACCGGATCGACCGGCGGCGCCGCCGGAGCCGCTGCGGCCGGAGGCGCCGCGTTGGAGGCGGCGGGGGTCGGCATGGGTTCGCCGCCGGCGGTGGAACAGCCGGCTGCCGCCACGACCGCGGCAGCCAATACCATGATATGCGAAGTCCTCAGTGCCATGCGCCGATCCGCTGTTGCAACCCTGTGCCCTGCATAAAGCCGCCGTGCCGTTCACACAAGCGGCCAATCTCACTGCGGGCTCTCGGCGGGGTACGGCTCTCGCGTCTCACTTTCGGAGGATATTGTTTATTTTTCGGGTGATGACGTGATTCAGATCACAGTTCCGAATGCTCTCGAATTCTATCCTTGGTCTTGCCTGATCTCGGCCGGACGGACTATGTTGCGGCGCGGCATCAGGTCGAAGCAAAATGATTGGAAGTGTTTTGGGTGAGCCGACCACGAGATGAATTTGAGGTATCTTATCCAAAGGCACCTTAATTTCTTGGGCGTGGTCATGGCGGAGCACAAGGTCGGGAGCATCAGGGGCGTTAAAATGGACAGTTTCGTTAAGGATTGGGCACGGTGGTCGGTCGGTGAGCGGTATACGGCGATTGCCATCGTCGCGGCATCGGTAATCGGTCTGGCGAGCCATTTTCTGTTTGAAATGATCTGATCGGAAGCAGGGCCGGCGTCGCGGAACGCTTGCCTGACCGGGTGTGGCCGAATAGGCTTCATCCCATGGAAGAGTTCATCATCCGCCCCAATCCCTCCGACCCGCGCCTGACGCAGCGGGTCACGGGCATCGACCAGACCGGAGCGCCGATAGAAACCTCGGTCACGGTCGAACGCCCCCTGACCCTGTTCCTCAACGGTCAGGAGATCGTCACCATGATGACGATCTGCGATTACCCGGAATATTTGGCGCTCGGCTATCTGCTCAATCAGAACATGCTGCGCACCGACGACCGCGTGACCGATATCGTCTATGACGACGAGATCGAAACGGTGGTTGTCCGCACCGAGCGCCCGACCGATTACGAACAGAAGCTGAAGAAGAAGACGCTGACCTCGGGCTGTGCCCAGGGGACGGTTTTCGGCGACCTGATGGAGAAGTTCGAGGATGTCCGGCTGTCCTCGACCGCGCGGATCAAGACATCCTGGCTGGCGGCGCTGACCCGCAAGATCAACACGGCCCCCAGCCTCTATCTGGAAGCGGGCGCCATCCACGGCTGCGTGCTGGCGTGCGAGGACAGGCCGCTGGTCTATATGGAGGACGTCGGCCGGCACAACGCGGTGGACAAGGTCGCCGGCTACATGTGGCGGCACGGGCTGACGCCGGAAGACAAGATCTTCTACACGACCGGGACGCCTCACCTCGGAGATGGTGATCAAGACGGTGCAGATGGGCATCCCGATCCTGGTGTCGCGCAGCGGCTTCACCGCCTGGGGCGTGGATCTGGCGCGGCAGGCGGGACTGACGCTGATCGGCCGGGCGCGCGGCCGGCGCTTCGTGGCGCTTGGCGGGGGAAGAGCGCATCGACTTCGATCTGGCTCCCGGCGAGGGCGCCGACGAGCCCACCAGCCATCGGCGCAAGGGGAGCCGCGACGATGACGGCGAATGACCGGGATGCGCGGAACGGCAGTGGTCGGCCTGCTGCTGGCCGGCGGACTGTCGCGGCGCATGGGCGGCGGCGACAAGACGCTGAGGCTGCTGGGCGGGCGGACGATCCTGGACCATATCCTGGAGCGCGTGCGGCCCCAGGTGGAGCTGCTGGTCCTGAACGCGAACGGCGATCCGACGCGCTTCGCCGGCACCGGGCTGCCGGTAGTGGCCGACGTGGTGCCGGACTATGCCGGCCCGCTGGCCGGGGTGCTGACCGGGCTGGACTGGGCGGCGGAGCATGCGCCCGGCGCCCGCTGGGTCGCGACCTTCGCGACCGACGCGCCGTTCCAGCCGACCGATCTGGTGGAGCGGCTGCTCGCCGCCGTCGAGCGCGAGGGCGCCGACATGGCCTGCGCCCGCTCGGGCGGCCGTGAGCACCCGGTGTTCGGCCTCTGGCCGGTCCATCTCCGCCACGACCTGCGCCGCGCCATGCTGGAGGAGCAGATCCGCAAGGTGGATGTCTGGACCGCGCGCTACCGGCTGGCGATAGCGGATTTCGACACCAACCCGATCGATCCGTTCTTCAACACCAACCGCCCCGACGATCTGGCGGAAGCCGAGCGTCTGCTGACCGGGCGGGCGGCGGACTGGTAGGTTGTCCCCGCCCCGCCGCCTACTTGGCCCCGGCCAGCTTCTTCGGGCGGGCGAGCGGGTGGTGGTCGTTGATGACGCGCTTCAGCCGGTCGCCGACGACGTGGGTGTAGATCTGGGTGGTCGCGATGTCGGCGTGGCCGAGCATCTTCTGAACGCTGCGCAGATCGGCGCCATGGTCCAGCAGGTGGGTGGCGAAGGCGTGGCGCAGGACGTGGGGGCTGACCTTGCGCGGCTCGATCCCGGCGTCGATCGCCAGTTCCTTGAGAAGCTGGGCGAAGCGCTGGCGGGTCAGGTGGCCGTCTTCCGATGTGCGGGACGGGAACAGGAACGCCGCCTGACGCTGCTCGCGCCCCGGCACCATGAAGTCCTTCCGCAACGGCACATAGGCCGCCAGCGCGTCGCGCGCCGGTTCGGACAGCGGCACCATCCGCTCCTTGCCGCCCTTGCCCTTGACGATCAGGCAGCGGCCGTCGCGGGCGATGCCGTTCAGCGGCAGGCCCACCAGTTCCGACACGCGGAGGCCGGTGGCGTAGAGGACTTCCAGCAGGGCCACCAGCCGGATGCCGTCCGGACCGCCCCGGCGCTGGGCGGCCGTGAGCAGGGTGTCGACCTCGCCCTCGCTCAGGATTTTCGGCAGCGGGCGGCCCTGCTTGGGGCTGTCGATGGTCGCCGCCGGATCGTCGGCGCGCAGACCTTCCGACACCAGGAAGCGGTAGAACTGGCGCAGCGCCGACAGGCGGCGGGCGATGGTCCTGACCGCCGTGCCGCCCTCGTGCCGGCTCAGGTCGTCCAGGTATCCCCGCAGGTCGTCGGTATTGGCGTTATCCAGCGTCATCTTGCGACCGGCCAGCCACGCCGCGACGTCGGTCAGATCCCGCTCATAGGCCTGCCTTGTATTGCTGGCGGCTCCCCGCTCCGCCACCAGCATGTCGAGGAAGGCTTCGATCCGGGGAGAAGCAGGGGTCCTGGGTTTGCGGGGACGTCCTGGACGGGGCATTGGAAATCTTTCGGCTTGAACTCTGGCCGCTTGGCTGCGGCCGCTTGAACACTGGCCGCCCCAAAATGGCAGGCGCGGCAAATCAGCGCATGGGAACGCGACGGGTGCCATGGCCGGGTGAAGCCGGTCAGCGGGGGAAGCGGTCATCGGGAATCACCCGCTCCACCGTCTTCGACGGGGCCGGGATTTCCCAGGTTGCCAGGAAGACCGAGCCGCCAGCGACGACGATCAAAGCCAGGACTATCAGAGCGCCGAGTAAGCGGGACATTATACCAGTCGAGGATGAGCCCGAATAAGGGCGGTTGCGAGAGCGTGCCACGGTACCGTCATTGCTGTGGAGAAGACGAAATACCTTGTGTTAAGGAACACCATGGCCTTTTTTAGGCGGAGTTGGAACCTTCGGGACGAAGGGGCCTGATCCACGCCTGATGCGGGATCATACACCTGTCCAAAGGTTAAACACGATATACTGTAGCCATACCTTAATCGCAGCGCAACATCAGCGGTTGCCAAACCGCATCGCAGAGGACCCTGTCGCTTCCATGATCGCCCACCAGCCCTTAGCATCACAGCACCCGGCGTTTCCCCGCCTGGTGGTGCCCCGGACAGTGGTGCTGGTCGGACTGATGGGGGCGGGCAAGACCAGCATCGGCCGCCGGCTGGCGGCCCGCCTGGACCTGCCGTTCCGCGATGCCGACCACGAGATCGAAACGGCCGCCGGCCGCACGATCGAGGAGATCTTCGAGCAGTTCGGCGAGGCGGAGTTCCGCGCCGGCGAGCGCCGCGTGATCGGCAGGCTGCTTCAGGAAAATCCGCCGCATATCCTGGCGACCGGCGGCGGCGCCTATATGGACGACCACACGCGCGGGCTGATCCGGGACCATGGCATCTCGGTCTGGCTCCGGGCGGAGGTGGACGTGCTGCTGGCGCGGACCTCCCGGCGCAACAACCGCCCCCTGCTGAAGCAGGGCAACCCGCGCGAGATCCTGGGCCGGCTGATAGCGCTGCGCTATCCCGTCTATGCCGAAGCCGACATCACGGTGGACAGCATCGAAGCGCCGCCGGAGGAAACGGTGGAGCGGGTGTTGAAGGCGCTGGAGGCATGGCCGGGCGTGACGAAGACGGACGGCTGACAAACCGGCCAGCCGCGAGCGACCGCGAAGCGCAAACCAATGGAAAAGAGTTCAATCATGCAGGATATCGTCCGCGTCGATCTGTCAGAGCGCAGCTACGACATCGTGATCGGTCCGGGGGCGATCGCCCAGGCGGGAGCCCGCATCGCGCCGCTGATCGGCCGGCGTCCCGTGATCATCGTGACCGACGACACGGTCGCTCCGCTGCACCTGCCGGCGCTGGAGCAGGCCCTGGAGAACGCCGGGGTCCGCCGCAACGGTCCGGCCATCATCCTGCCCGCCGGAGAGAAGACCAAAAGCTTCGCCCATCTGGAAGCCCTGCTGGACGAGATGCTGGGCCGTGGGATCGAGCGCTCGACCGTGCTGATCGCCCTTGGCGGCGGCGTGGTCGGCGATCTGGTGGGATTCGCCGCCGCGATAGCCCTGCGCGGGCTGGACTTCGTCCAGATCCCGACCACGCTGCTGGCGCAGGTGGACAGCTCGGTCGGCGGCAAGACCGGCATCAACACCCGCCAGGGCAAGAACCTCGTGGGATCGTTCCACCAGCCCCGGCTGGTGCTGGCCGACACTTCCGCACTCGCCACCCTGCCCCGCCGCCACGTGCTGGCCGGCTATGCCGAGGTGGTGAAGTACGGGCTGATCGACGATGCCGACTTCTTCGAGTGGCTGGAACAGCATGGCGCCGCCGTCTGCGCCGGCGACACGAAAGCCCTGGTCCACGCCGTCACGGTGAGCTGCGCCGCCAAGGCCGCCATCGTCGGGCAGGACGAGCGCGAATCGGGCCGCAGGGCGCTGCTGAATTTCGGCCATACCTTCGGCCATGCGCTGGAAGCGGCGGTCGGCTACGACAACCGCCTGCTCCATGGCGAAGCGGTGGCGCTGGGCATGGGGATGGCCTTCGACCTGTCGGCCCGGCTGGGTCTCTGCACCGGCCAGGATGCGGTGCGGGTCCGCCGCCATTTCGAAGCGATCGGGCTGCCGACCCAGCTTAGTCAGGTGGAGGGCGTCACCTGGGACACGGTGGAATTGCTGGGCCATATGGCCAAGGACAAGAAGGTCCAGGACGGCAAGATCACCTTCGTTCTGGCGCGCGGGATCGGCCGGGCCTTCACCGCCCGCGACATCGACAGCGCTGATGTCGCCGCCGTGCTGGACCTCGCGCGCTGAGGCCGGGAGTGAGGACGGGAGGCGTCGGGATGCCGCATGCGACCTCTCGTCGCGGCAGCGCATTCCTGCGGATGTTTGACGGGAGCTGACGGGCGCAGCCACATAGAGCGATAATACAGCCCCTCCTTCCGCCAAAAAAGATTGGGTCCGAATCTTGTCGTCCGTCACCTATCCCGCATCGCGCGGCGCCACGGCCAATGCCGCCCCCGCATCGCGCGCCATAGCATTGTGGCTGCTGTTCTGCTGCGGCATGGTGTTCGCCATGGCGGTGATCGGTGCGATCACCCGGCTGACCGAATCGGGTCTGTCGATGGTGGAATGGAAGCCGCTGATCGGCATGCTGCCTCCCCTGTCGGAGGCCGAGTGGAACCGCGTGTTCGGCCTTTATCAGGCGACTCCGGAATACCGCTACATCAATGCCGGCATGTCGCTGGACGAGTTCAAGCACATCTTCTTCTGGGAATGGTTCCACCGGCTGTGGGGCCAGTTGATCGGCTTCGCCTTCCTGCTGCCGTTCCTGTGGTTCTGGGCGACCAAGCGCATTCCCAAGGGGCTGATGCCCAAGCTGCTCGGGCTGTTCCTGCTCGGCGGCCTTCAGGGCGGCATCGGCTGGTTCATGGTGGTGAGCGGGCTGGTGGACAGGCCGTCGGTCAGCCATTACCGGCTGGCGCTGCATCTGGGCGTCGCCTTCACGATCTTCGGGCTGATGCTGTGGGTGGCATTGGGCCTGCTCGACCCGAAGCCCGAATCGGGCCGCAGCGGTGCCGCACCGGCGCTGCGCCGCCATGCCGGGCTGGCGCTGGGGCTGGTCGCCGTCACGGTCGCCTGGGGCGCCTTCGTCGCCGGGCTGGATGCCGGGATGATCTACAACACGTGGCCGCTGATGGGCGGGCATCTGGTGCCCGAGGACATGTGGTTCCTCGACCCCGCGGCACTGAACTTCGTGGAAAACCACGCCGGCGTCCAGTTCACCCACCGCTGGCTGGCGATCGCTGACCGGCATCGTGGTGCTGGCCCTGTGGTGGCGCGCTACCCGCGCGGACCTGAGCCGGCGCGGTCACCTGATCGGTCATGCGACCGGCGCCATGATGGTGCTTCAGATAGCGCTTGGCATCGCGACCCTGCTGAGCGTCGTCGCCATTCCGCTGGCGGCGGCCCATCAGGCGGGCGCGCTCGCCCTGATCGCGTTGCTGGTCTGGCTGCGCCACGAGGTCAAGGCGGTCGTTTGACCGTCGCCTGAATCCCGCCGTCAACGCGCTTCCGGCGCCATCGGGTCCGGGAAGGTCAGGCGGAAGCGGCTTCCGCCGCCGGGGCAATCGCTGACGGTGACGGAGCCGTCATGGATCTCCATCGTCTTCGCGACAATGGCGAGGCCTAGGCCGGTGCTGCCGCGCGTGCGCTTGTCGCCCTGGGCGAACCGGCTGAAGAGATCCCGCCGCAGGGCGGGATCGATGCCCGGCCCCTGATCGCGCACCTCGATCACCGGTCCCGGCCCGGCGATCACCGTCACCACCGACCCCTTCGGAGCGGCACGCAAGGCATTGTCCACGAGATTGCGGACAGCGCCCGCGATGGCGTCGCGGTGACCCTGGATAACGGCGGCGCCCTCGTCCTGGAATTCCGTCTCGCGGCCCCGGTCGAGCGCCAGCGGGGCCAGTTGCTGGACGACGCCGCGCGCGACTTCCGCCAGATCGACCTCCGCCGGGGACTTCCGCCGACATGCCCTCGATCTGGGCGACGCGGAGAAGCTGATCGACCAGCCGGGCCATGGCCTGAATGTCCGCTTTTCGCCTCCTCCGCCGCCTGGTCCGCCGATCTCGTCCAGGTGCAGCAGCAGCACGGCCAGGGGTGTACGCAGTTCATGCGCCACATTGGCGGTGAATTCCCGCTGGAAGCGCAGCACCTCATCGGCCCGGCCCAAAGCCGCGTTGACCGCGCCGACCAGCGCATGGACTTCGCGCGGGAGATCTTCGCCGATCGACAGCCGCATACCGCCACGCCGGGCGTCCAGGGCAGCCGCCTCCCGCGCCGCGCGCGCCAGCGGATGCAGGCTGCGCCGCACCGCGTAGACGTTGACCGCCAGCAGCAGCAGGGCCAGCGGCACCATGGGCACCGCGACGTGGTCGATCACCTCGTGCAGCAGCGCCGCCCAGGCGAGCCGGTCCGGGTCGGCGGCGATGGCGATGGCGACCAGCAATCCCGGCGCTATCCGGTCGAAGCGCTGGACCAGCACGCGGGTATCGCCATCGCTGCTGGGGACGATTCGCCAGAACAGGTCCGGGGCCGTCGCCGGATCGGGCAGCGGCACCGTGAACAGGGCCTGATTCATGCCCGCGATCTCGGCGCCATCAGCGTCGATGACGCGGAAGGCATAGGCGGCGCTGTGATCCCGGTAGCGCTCGACATGCTCTTCAGGCAATGCCAGGACAGGCGTTCCGGCGGGTCCGGCCGCGATATGATCGGCGATCCGTTCCGCCTCGCGCGCCGCGACACGGACGCCAAGCCGTTTGCCATCCAAGCCATAATGCATGGCGACCAGGATTACCTGCGCCACCATCAGCAACCCCGCCACCAGGATCAGCCGGCGCGTGATCAGCCGCGTGACGGATGGTCGCGGGGACGGCCTTGACGTCATGGCGTCGGCGTCATGGCGCGGCGAGGCCGGAGCAGATAACCCACGCCCCGGACGGTATGGACCGACACGTCCGCCGCCGCATCGGTCAGGCGCCGCCGCAACCGGGAGACATGGGCTTCCAGCGCGTTGGGCGTCACTTCATCGTCGAAGCCGTAGAGCCGTTCCTCCAGCACCGCGCGCGGGACGACCTGACCGGAGCGGCGCAGCAGAATCTCCAGCAGGTCGGTTTCCCGCCGTGGCGTATCGAGCGGCTGGCCCGCGACCGCCACCTGACGCGAGGAGGTATCCAGCGCCACGTTGCCAGCCGTCAGGATGGTGGAGAGGCAGGCTCCCGGACGGCGGAGAAGCGCCCGGCAGCGCGCCAGCAGCTCGTCCATCTCGAACGGCTTGACCAGATAGTCGTCGGCCCCGGTATCCAGCCCGGCCACCCGGTCGGTGACGCCGCCGCGCGCCGTCACCACCAGGACCGGGACGTCGTGGCTGCGGCGGCGGAACCGCTTCAGCCACTCCATTCCGTCGCCGTCGGGCAATCCCAGGTCGAGCAGGATCAGGTCGTAGTCCACGGCGCCGATGGCGGCTTCCGCATCGCCCAGGCAATCGAAGGCATCGACCGTGAAGCCGCCCCGCGCCAGCCCGCCCCGCATCAGGGACGAAAGCCGCTCATTGTCCTCGACCAGCAGGACCCTCATACCCGTTTCCGGCCCGTGACCATCGCCCACACCAGGTTCTCGCCGTGGCGCATAGCTCTCGTAGAGGGCCGCCGCGGCATGGATCAATGCCAGCCACAGTATCGCCTCGGCCACCCCTTCGTGAAGCTCCTCGACCCACTCGACGCCCCAGAAGGCGTCCAGGGTCGCCATCCAGCCGGTGACGCTGACGGCGGCGAGCAGCGCCATCAGCACCAGCATCATCACGGCGGCGGCGGGATTGTGGCCGAGCTGGCGCGGCTCCCGTGCCTGAGCCAGCAGGGTGAGATATTCACGCAGCCGGCGCGGTCCCGGCACGAAGTCGCTGAAGCGGGCATAGCGGGTGCCGACGAAGCCCCAGACGATGCGGACCGCCAGCACCGCCGCCACGGCATAGCCGATGACCTCGTGCGCCCGTCCGCCGTCTTCGACGATGAAGAGGTTGGCAAGGCAACCCGCGACGACCGTCCAGTGGAAGATGCGGACAACCGGGTCCCAGACCGTCACGGAGTTTTCGCCGGCGCTCATGGTCAGCCCCCGATTTCCTGATTTGACGATCGAGGCATCGACCGGGTTGAAGTAGACTTCGGCCTTCCTGCCGTCCTTGTCGTGGCCGTAGATCTCGTAGCAGTTGCCGCTGGTGGTCTTGAAGGTGCGGATGTCCTTGAAGCCCATCTCGGCGATCTTCTGCTTCATCGCCTCTTCGGAAAGCCACTTGTCCTTGGCCTCGCCGGTGCATTTCGGCCCGGCCAGCGCCGGCCCCGCCACCAGGGTAAGCGCCAGGGAAGCGGTCAGGAGGAGCGTATTGCGGTTCATGTCATTGACCTCCGTGTCTCGCGGGCCATCAGGCCCGGCGTGGTTGTTTCACGAGGGGGACACTAGGCGCCCGACCTGACGGCTTGCTGACATGAACGCGGGAATTGAAACGGCGCTGAGAATTCAGGCTGGGATATTCAGGATTGCGGGGAGCGGTTCACCGTCACGGCTTCCGGCCGGAAGAACAGTCCGAGTTTCAGGCTCTCGGCGATGCGGTTGGCGCGCTCCAGGAAGCGGGCGGCGGGGTCCGGCTCGAACATCTCCGTGACGGTCTGCTCGAACAGGGTCAGCCAGCGCGGAAAACAGGTCGGGCCGCAGGCCGGGAACGCGCATATGCGCCTGCATCGGACTGCCGTGATACGTCCCGGTCTTCAGCATGACGGAAGACCAGAACCGGTACATGGTGGTCAGGTGCTTGTCCCAGTGACCGGCCACGACATCCTCGAACACCGGCCCCAGTTCCGCATCCTCGCGGATGCGGTCATAGAAGCGGTCGACCAGAGTGACGATATGGTCTTCGGTGACGCTGTCGAACTTCATCGCAGATCTCGCGTTGCTCAAGCTTGATCCGCCATTCTGACATGCCAGGCAATAAGATGTACAATATATGAATCTTTGACCGTGTCACTTGGCCGCTCCCTGGCATCCCGCCATTGAATGCGGCAAGCTGAGGCTCAAGGAACAATCGCGAGGGGAGGAGCCGATGACCCGGATCGACCTGGACCACTGCGAGGCGCTGGACGCCGGTGATCCCCTGGCCGGCTTCCGCGAGCGTTTCGCCCTGCCCGACGGCGTGATCTATCTGGACGGCAACTCGCTGGGAGCACTCCCCAAAGCGGCCTTTGACCGGGTGGCCCAGGTGGTCGGGAAGGAATGGGGCGAAAGCCTGATCCGGGGCTGGACCGCGCACCACTGGATCGACCTGCCGCGCCGCGTCGGCGACAAGATCGGCCGCCTGACCGGTGCGGAACCGGGGGAGGTGCTGGTCGCCGACTCGACCTCGGTCAACCTGTTCAAGCTGATGGCGGCGGCGCTCCGGCTGAGGCCGGAGCGCCGGGTGATCCTGTCGGAGCGCTCCAACTTCCCGACCGATCTCTACATCGCCGAGGGCCTGATCGAGCTGACGGGCAACCGGCACGAGTTGCGGCTGGTGGATGGCGCGGAGATCGCGGATGCGATCGACGCGGAAACGGCGCTGGTTTCCCTGACCCATGTGAACTACCGGACCGGCGCCATGCACGACATGGGGGAAATCACGGCGCGGGCTCACCAGGCCGGAGCGCTCATGCTGTGGGATCTGGCGCACAGCGCCGGCGCCGTACCGGTGGACCTGAATGGCTGCGGCGCCGATTTCGCGGTCGGCTGCGGGTACAAGTATCTCAACGGCGGACCGGGAGCCCCGGCCTTCCTGTTCGCGGCGCGACGCCACCACGCCGAACTGCGTCCCGTCCTGTCCGGCTGGATGGGGCACGCGGCTCCCTTCGCGTTCGAGCCCGGCTACAGGCCGGCCGCCGGATTGGAGCGCATGCTGACCGGTACGCCCTCCGTGATCGGCCTCGCGGCGCTGGAAGCCGGGGTCGATCTGATGCTTGAGGCCGATGGCGCGGAATTGCGGGCGAAATCCAGGGCTTTGGGCCGCCTGTTCGCCGAACTGGTGGCGCAGAGATGCGGCTGTTACGGCTTTCGGCTGGCATCGCCGGCCGATGAGGCCGCGCGCGGCAGCCAGATCTGCTTTGCCCATGAAAACGGCTACCCGATCATGCAGGCCCTGATCGCGCGCGGCGTGATCGGGGATTTCCGGGCGCCCGATATCCTGCGCTTCGGCTTCGCCCCGCTTTATGTCCGCCATGCCGATATCTGGCACGCGGTGGACCACCTGCGCGCCGTCATGGAATTCGGGCGAATGGGACAGGCCGGAGTTCCATGCGCGGGCGTCCGTCACCTGAAAAAGGGAGCGAGATCCACCATGGTGAAGATCCCCGACAACGACGAGACCGCAGGCGCCCATACCGACTTCACCGCGTCGATGAGCTACGGCGATTACCTGAAGCTGGACCCTCTGCTGGCCTGCCAGCAACCGGTTTCGGACCAGCATGACGAGATGCTGTTCATCATCATCCATCAGGCGACCGAGCTTTGGCTGAAGCTGGCGATCCATGAATTGCAGGCGACCATATCGGGGCTGGAGCGCGACGACCTTCAGCCCGCCTTCAAGAACCTCGCCCGCGTGTCACGCATCCAGAGCCAGTTGATCCAGTCCTGGGACATCCTGTCCACCCTGACGCCCGCCGATTACCTGAAGTTCCGCGACACCCTCGGGCAGGCCTCGGGCTTCCAGTCGCACCAGTACCGCATGATGGAGTTCCTGCTGGGCAACAAGCGGGCCGCGATGCTGGCGCCCCACCGCCACCGGCCCGACCTGCACGCGGCGCTGAAGGCGGCGCTGGAGGCGCCCAGCCTGTATGACGCGACCATCAGGCTGCTGGCGCGGCGGGGCTTCGCCATAGCGCCCGAAGTGCTGGCGCGCGACCTCGCGACGCCGCACCGCAGCGACCCGAGCGTGCTGGCGGCCTGGGCGGAGATCTACCGGAACACCCATGAGCACTGGGACCTGTACCAGTTGGCCGAGGATCTGGTGGACCTGGAGGACTGGTTCCAGCAATGGCGGTTCCGCCATATGACCACCGTCAAGCGGATCATCGGCTTCAAGCGCGGGACCGGCGGCACGGCGGGCGTCGGCTACCTGCGCCACGCGCTCGACACGACCTTCTTCCCGGAACTGTGGGAGGTCCGCACCGAGCTTCCGTGACCAGCTCACCTCAGCGCGGCCGGCCTCGATCAATCCAACTGGACGTTGATGCCGAAGCCTATGTACTCCAGATCCCTTGAGTAGAACTGGCCGTTCGGGTTGGAGCCGTTGTAATATTCCGCCAGCAGCCGGATGCGCCGGGGACCAAGAAAGGTGCTTTCCAACTGGACACCGGCCCGGAGCGACAGGTCCATTTCCCAGTCGGACTCTTCCCGAAACTTCAGGTCGGCGGCGGCGATGGGCCGTAGCTGGCCATTGGCGAAGGTTTCGCTGCTCTCATATTCCAGACCGGCCTGGGTGCCCCAGGGCTTGAGGTCGGACGGGTCCTGGTCGAATAAGTAGCTGACCCCGCCATAGACGCGGAATTCCTCGCCGATATCGTAGGAGGCCAGCCCTTCCACCGCTTCGTAACTGACATTGATCCGGCGGGAGCTGGTCGATCCCTTCGCGCAGTAGGAATTCGTCGCCGAGATGGGAACTTTGGTGAAACAGCCGCCCCAGGATCGAGAAGTCGCCGATCCGGTATGAAACCGGGATGCCGACCCAGTAGTCGGCATTGACCAGATCCAGACTGTCGCTGTTCATGTCGAAGACCGAGAACACCGCCGCCTGGAAACCCACTTCCCAGCGACCGCCGAACAGGCTGTTCCGGTAGAGCGAGAAGGTCTCGCCGAAGCTGACCGCTCCGGCATGATCCACATCCGGGTCGTCCGTGTAGTAGCGGTATCCCGCGGAAAAGCGCGGCCAGCGCGGATCGGCCATCAGCGGTTCGAACAGGTTGGAGCGCGGCAGCACCTGACCGCCCGCGTCCTGCGTCACCGCCGTAGCCGGCGGCGGCGCGCCATCGGCCCTGACGGCGGCGGGCGGAACGGGGACGAGGCCGGGAGCCGCACCAGGAGGCACCGAGCCCTCCAGCACACGCACGTCGGTCACGCCGGGTATTTCAGAAAGAGCGGTCCGCAGGCGGGGGCCGGCCGACGATGCCAAAGCTGCGGCGTCCACCTGGACCACGCCACCCGAGACGGTCACCTGGGACGGGGGAAGCCCGAACTCGCGCTGGAGAATGGCGGCGGCGTAGCCGGCGATGAAGGCATCGTTGGGCGTCTGGGCCGATGCCGCTCCGGGCACACCCGCGAAGGCTGAAAAGGCCATCAGGCAGGAGGCGGCCACCAAATGGGGCCGCCGGGGAAAGGACAGGATCACAGGCTTTTCGTCTCCGGCTTCAAGGTGCTGCCCGCCTGATCGATCGGCCTTGTCGGTCGGCCGAGCGGCAGGCTGCGGCGGAGAAACACATTGTCGCGCCAAAGGCTCCCGGCGTTTGATAAAACTCCTGCTTGCAATGTCCCCGCTACGGGCTGCCGGCACGAAAAACGCCGCGATCCATTGGATGCGGCGTTTTCGAACAGGCGTCGAAGACTGCGCTGAAGCGTCAGGCGGCCTTCTTCACCTGAGCGGCGTCGGTGAAGGACTTCACCAACTGATCGACGAAAGCCTGGAGATTGTCGAGACCGTCGGCGGTCACGAGGGCCTTGTCGATCGTGATCGGCTCTTCGCTCCAGATGGCGCCAGCGGCTTCCAGAGCTTCGCGCACGGCCGGAGAACCGGTGAGGGTGCGGCCCTTGACCTTCTGGGCGACCGCCAGCAGGCTGACGCCGTCGTCGATGGCGGCGACCGGCTTGCCACCGTCCATGAAGCTGCTGACGATACGGCGGATATGCGGATTGGCGGCCAGCTTGGCCACGCTGCGCTCGCCACCCGGCAGGATCAGCATGTCGAAATCGGCGGCCAGAACCTCGGCGATCTGCTGATCGACCGGGAAATAGTGACCCCAGGCTTTACCGTGCCAGCCATTGACCAGTCCCTGTTCGGGAGAAAGCACCTTAAGGGTGGCGCCGGTCTTGAGCAGGGCACGCTGGGGCTCGGTCATCTCGGTTTCTTCGAAACCGTTAGCCACCAGGATGGCGATGGTCTTTCCCGCGAGCGGCTGATCCATCAAAGCAATCCTCCATTGGTTGTGTCGAAATATCGTCGGGCGCCTCAAGCCCGCTGCAGCAGCGTGGGCAACCCGGCGACCCACCTTGGCATCCGTCCCAACTCGCAGCGAAGTCCGCCGGGAGGCGGCTCGATCCACCGGACCCATGAAATGGGAAGAAGGCCCGGTCAACGCGCGAAATGCGGATGCCTGTGAAACGGTCACTCCCTAACCGGAGGAACCGCAGCCGGGGTGCGAAAGGCACCGTCAAGCTTTTCAAAGCATGGCCGTTAAGTGGCGACTTTCCCCCTTCAAGTCAATGCCTAATTCCGCATCTGATTCCGCGCCGCAGCGAATGAGTGTGCGCGCCCCGGCCGGCGATAGTCGGCCAATCGCGCCATGATCAAGTCCACGGCCCGAAAGGCTTGGGATTGGCTTGGGACCCGGTGTCATTTGCGCATACGAGCCACGCGGGACGCGCATCACCGTGAACGCATGACGCAGGCGATTGGAAGTTATGGATGCGGCAAAGGATTTTCTGGAAACCTCGCGGCGGTCCGGCCGTTTAGAGGAGCGCCGGGGATCTTTCGGCATTATTATCCGATCGATCTCATTATATCAGCACCAAGGCATCGCCAAGTGGAGGAGCTGAATGTCAGCACGAAATGCCTATGATAAATGCTCAACAGCATTGCAGTGAACAGGAAACGGCATCTCGCGCATGTATCGATATAGGCAGAGCCCGAACGATACCACGAACTTTCTCTCAATTTTGTCCCATAAAGAATTGTATTGCCATCAAGGCTCTTATCCTCGTTCATTTACTAAAATTTTCCCAAGTTCGTCAATAACCATTTTGTGCTTACTCTTGAGGCACGTCAAATAAACTCTGGCGTTCACGCATCCAATATGGTTTTTATTGGTTAATGAAACTTGATGAAACGATAAGCAGGAACCCGGCTCCGATGACGGTCCAAGACAATCATGCTGCCCGGCCCCTGGGCGTTGAGCGTTTCAACACGCCTTTCTACCGCCTGCTGAGGACATTGGGACTGTTTGGGCCGTCCCGTAGAATCAACCGCTGGCTCTACCGGGTGCGGACCCAACGGCGTGCGCTCGCCGGCCAGGGCCTTGTCCCCGAGCAGAAGCTCACCGCGAGCTTCGTCGATGCGATCCAGCGCCTGCGGGATCTGAACGGCGGCGAAGACATCGGAGACTATCTGGAATTCGGCGTCTGCTATGGCTCGTCCATGGCCTGCATGCACGATGCGCTGGTCAAGACGAAGACATCGGCGTCCGGCAGTTCGGCTTCGACAGCTTCGAGGGGCTGCCGCCGGAAACCGACTTCCAGGACAACAACATCTGGAGCAGCGGCCAGCTCGCCTCCTCGATCGAGTTCGCCCACAAGCTGCTGACCCGGCGTGGCGTGGACTGGAAGAAGACCTTCCTGATCAAGGGCTGGTTCAAGGACACCATGACGCCCGAGCTGGTCGAAAAGCACCAGATGAAGCGTGCCGGCATCGTCATGGTCGATTGCGACATCTACACCTCGGCCCGCGAATTCGCTGGCCTTCGTCGAGCCGATGATCGGCGACTACGCGGTCATGCTGTTCGACGACTGGCATGCCGGCGGTCTGGCCGAGCAGAACCTGGGCGAGAAGCGGGCGTTCGACGAGTTCCTGCGCCGCAACCCGGATATCGAGACGGAAGAACTGCCGGCCTACAACGAGAACTCGGCGATCTTCCTGCTGACCCGGAAGAAGCCCGCTCTCAACGGCTGAGCCGCCGCCACTCCGAACCTGCTACCGGAACAATGCGGCCCGTGAGGAATGACATTCCTCACGGGCCGTTTTTCCATGCCGGTGACGGGCGAATTCGTGTAGATATCGCCGTCATGCGTGTACTCCTCCTTCTCGCCATTCTGGCCGTCGCCGTCCTGGGCAACTTCGCCCTGTGGGCGCTTCCCAACCGTCCCCAGCCGCTTGAGCCGCCGCCGGGCGGCAAGCTTCAAAGCGTCTCCTTCGCACCGTTCCATGACGGGCAGAGCCCGCTGACCATGGTCTATCCGACGAAGGCTCAGATCGAAGAGGATCTGAAGCTGCTGAAGGACGAAGTCATGGCGGTGCGGACATATACCAGCCGCGAAGGGCTGGAGCATGTCCCGGAACTCGCCCGCAAATACGGCATCAAGGTGATGCAGGGCTCGTGGATCGGCGGCAAGCCCGATCCTGAACGAGGAAGAGGTCCTGGCGCAGATCCGGCTCGCCAACCAGTATCCGGACGTGATCGACAAGGTGATCGTCGGCAACGAGGTGCTGCTGCGCGGCGACCGCACCGTCGATCAGCTCATCGAATACATCCGCCACGTCAAGGCGCACGTGAAGCAGCCGGTGACCTATGCCGATGTCTGGGAATGGTGGCTGAAATATCCGCAGGTGGCGGATGAGGTGGACTTCATCACGATCCACCTGCTGCCCTACTGGGAAGATGTCCCGACCAGCGTCGAGGACGCCGAGGAGCGCATCCTCGAAGCCTATAAGACGATCCGCGAGCGCTTTCCCGGCAAGCCGATCCTGGTGGGCGAGGTCGGCTGGCCGACAGCCGGACGGACCCGCGGCCCGGCGGAAACGGGCCTGGTCAACAAGGCGCGCTTCATCAACCAGTTCGTCCGCATGGCCGAGCGCGAGGGCTTCCAGTACAACATCGTCGAAGCCTTCGACCAGGGCTGGAAATCGGCCAACGAGGGCACCGTGGGCGCCAATTGGGGCCTGTTCTCGACCGACCGCGAGCGCAAGTTCGCGCTGGCCGGTCCGGTCGTCGAGAACCCCTACTGGGTCCGGCACTTCGCGCTGTCGAGCGGGCTGGCGGTCCTGGCCGTTCTGGTGGCCGCCACGACGACGCCCGGACTGATATCCAGGCTGCGGCCCGGCCGCGCCATCCTGCTGGCGCGTGCTGGCCCAGGGCATGGCGAGCGCCCTGGTGCTGGCGGCCCATGTCGCCTGGACCGAAACCTATTACACGTTCGAGACGATCCGCGCCGCCCTGCTGTTCGCGCTGGAAGTGGTGCTGGCGGCGGCCATCCTCGAATCGGCGGCGCTTCTGCTGACCGATCCTTCCAGCAAAAGCCCCGGCCGGCTCGCCAACCTGGGCGACGCCGCCGCCACCCTGATGGCGGCCGTCGCCGTCGTGGCGACGCTGCTGCTGGTGTTCGACGGGCGCTACCGCGACTTCCCCGTTCCCGATTATCTCGTGCCGGGTCTGGCGTTGCCGGCGCTCGGGCTGATCCGGATGGCGTTGCAGGGCGGCGGCCTCGGACGCCTTCACGGTGTATGGCGCGCTGACCGGCCAGCCGGGCGGTCCGACGCTGGCGCCCGCTGTTTCCAGACAGCCGCGATCGTTGCTGCGATCTGGCGAAGGTGGCGCCTTCCGGGATGGCGTTCACGGTGCTGCTGCTGCTCGGCGCGCTTGGGATCGTGATTCGCGAAGGTGTCGCGAATACGGAAGCATTGCAGTGGGCGGGCCTGCTGGTACTGACCGCGATCCCCTTCGGAGCGGCGCTTTTGCTGGCCCGTGGCGGCGTTTCGCGTTCCGATGGCATTTTATCAGCATCTCATTAACCATATCAAAACCCGCCCCGCCGACCCTGTCCTTCCAGATTCGGAGGACAGGAGGGGGCGGGGATGCCTCGGTGGGTTTCATCGATACCAGCGCGGCTGACGGCAGCCGCCGTCGCTTTGGGCTGCACGGCTTCATCCCGAGCCGAGCCCATGGTGGACATCAACAGCGCGGTCGCGGCGGCCGGACAGCAGACACGGGCGGTCATCGCCCGGCTGAACGACCTTCACGCCTCGCATGCCGGCGGAGCGCCCAACGGCGGCATCCGCACCGAGCGGCTCCGGCTGGAGCTGGACGAGAAGCAGGTGCCGCTGCGGGCATTCTCGCGCTTCATGCCGTCGATGCTGAAGGAGGAGCGCACCGGCCCGATCGGGAGTTTCTTCAGCGGCAGCGCCCGGCTGGCCCAGAAAGCCGGGCGCCATCAGAACGGCGAAACCTATCTGGAAACGCCGGGGCTGACGGCCGGGGCCGACATGCAGGTGGGCCAGCACAGTTCCATCGGCGTTGCCGGCGGCTACATCGCCACCGCCGAAAAGCTGTCGGGCCGCAGCCTCGCGGTCTACGGCGCCCACACGCTGAAGCCCGGCCTGACCTTCGACGCCATCGCCGGCACCGGCGACCTGTCGTTCGCATCGGCCCAGGAGCGGACGGCTGGCGGAAGGAAGGGCGGACCGGGGCAATCTGCTGTTCGGCGGATTCGGCATGCGCAAGGAAACGAGCTTCGGCAACAGCCTGAGGCTGGCGGCCCTGACCCGCTTCAACTATGCCTCCGCCAACGCCGAGATGTCCCATGCCTGGAGTGAGATGGTGACCGGAACGGTCGGCGTTCAGGCCAGCTACCGGATCGATTACCTGTGGGGAACGCTGACGCCGCGCGCCGGCATCGAGCATATCCAGGAAATGGCCGACACCGCCGTCCAGCCCACCGTGACCAGCCTCCGCTTCGGCCTGACCGCCCTTCACCGGGACGGCGGCATCCTGACCGTCGATCACTCCACCACCCAGAGCCCTCGTCCACACGTTCCGGGCGGCGCTCAAGATGAAGTTCTGAGCGAAGTCTCCTCCGCCGTGTTCATGATGTCGCGCCGGCACATGGCGCTTGGCTTGGTTGCGCGGGATCGATGGATCATTCTCGTAACGAGATCCTTCCATCGGAGACCCATGTACCATCCGGCGATATGCTTGACCGCATCGACCGTCGCGCGGATCGTCCCGGCGCTGGTGGCGACACTCTGGCTGCTGCTGGGCGTGCTGCTGGCATGCCTTTCGCCCGCGATGGCGCAGAATGCCGGCAGGACGGTCATGCTGGTGGACGAAACGGCGGTCCACGCGCTCGGCCCCGATATGGAGATCTTCGCGGACGAGACCGGACGGCTGACCATAGATCAGGTCGCGACGCCGGAATTCTCGCAGAATTTCACGCTCGCCAGCCAGCAGGAGCCGGGCTTCGGGATCACGCGGTCGGTCATATGGGGCAGGATCACGCTCAACAGCATCCTGTCGGTGGAGCGCGAATGGTTCCTGGTCTACCGTCAGGCGCTGGTGGACAGGATATCGGTCTATGTGCCGCGCCCCGACGGCGGCTGGACCGAGATGAACAGCGGCATGCTGTCGCCGACCAGCTATTTCATCTTTCCCCACCGCTATCCGGTCTTTCCGCTGGGACTCCAGCCGGCCGAGCAGCCGACCCTGTATATCCGGATGGAGAACCGCGATACCCTGAGGCTGCCGCTGGTCATCCAGTCCGTCGCCTCGCTCTACGCCTCCGACCGGTCCGAACAGCTTCTGTTCGGCGCGCTGTTCGGCATCCTGATGACGGTCTGCATCTACCTGTTCTTCATCTGGCGCGTGATGCGGGAGCGCTGCCAGATCTTCCTGATCCTGATGCAGCTCATGATCACGGTCTACATCGCCTCCACCTCCGGCTTCCTGAGCGAATACCTGTGGAGCGGGATGCCGTGGATGGCCGGCGCCGTGGTCCAGATCTCCATCCTTCTGGTGCTGATCACCGGATTGCTGTTCGGCCGGAGCTTCGTGCGATCTCGATCGCCTGATGCCCCGCTACGGCAAAGCCCTGTGGGGGCTGGTGGCGGCGCTGGCGATCCTGATCCCGCTGGGATTCATCGACCGCCGGATGGTCAACGTGGCGCTGCCCTGGTGCGTCTTCATCGTCGTCGGCGCCTTCCTTCATGCCAGCGTCATCGCCATCCGGGCCAGGTTCGACGGGGCGGTGGTGTTCACCGCCGCGTTCTGCGCCCTGCTGGCCGGCGGGGTGTCGCTCAGCCTGCTGACGCTCAATGTGATTCCGGGCAATGCGCTGACCAACAACCTGTTCCATGCCGGGGCGGCGGTTTCCTCGATCATCTTCGCCTTCGGGATCGCCGGGCAGTTCAAGACCCGGCAGGAGGAGAAGGAACGGGCGCTCCGGCTCAGCAACGAACGCTTCGCGCTCGCGGCCCACGGCGCCAGCGCCGGGCTGTACGACTGGGATCTGGTCAACGACACGGCCTACTACTCGCGCCGCATGGCGGAACTGGTCGGCGGCACCGCCGCCGAACTCGCGGCGGATACCGGCAACTGGATGCGGCGGGTCCATCCGGCCGATCTGGACCGGGTGCGCCGCGCCTACCGCGCCTTCCTGAAGAGCCGGTCGATCACCGTCTCTCTGGAATACCGCGTCCTCTCCATCCGACGGCACCCTGCGCTGGGTTTCGACCACCGGAGCCGCCGTCCGCGATCCCGTGACCAGCCGGGTGCTGCGGGTCGCCGGCTCGACCGCCGACATCACGGAGAGGAAACGCGCGGAGGACGGCCTGCGCGCGTCCGAGTCGCTGAAGGCGGCGGTGATCGCCTCCTCGCTCGACTGCATCATCACCAGCGATGCCGAAGGCCGCATCATCGAGTTCAACCCGGCGGCCGAACAGACCTTCGGCCTGCCGCGCGACGCCGTCATGGGCAAGGCGCTGGCCGATATCATCATCCCGCGCCATCTGCGCGGCCGGCATGCCGACGGGATACGCCACGTCTTCAGCAACCGCGAGCACCAACTGCTGGGCCGCCGGGTGGAGGTGGAGGCGATGCGCGCCGACGGCGGCGTCTTCCCGGTGGAACTGGCGGTCAACGAGGTCCAGGCGGGCGGCCAGACCGTCTTCACCGCCTTCGTGCGCGACATCACCGAGCGGCGTCAGGGCGAGGCCGCCCTGCGGGCGAGCCAGGAGCGACCTTGCCGAAAAGACCCGCTTCCTGGAAACCGTGCTGGACACGGTGGCCCAGGGCGTCACCGTGATGGACGCCGATCTCAGGATGCGGCTGGTCAACAACCGGTTCCTCGCGATGTACGGCTATCCGGCGGAGCTGGGCAGAGCCGGGCACGCCGCTCGCCTCCCTCATCCGCGACAGGATCGAGTCGGATGAACAGCGGCTGGATGAGGCGCCAGGTCGCCGACGAGGTCGCCGACGCTTTGGCCCTTGTGCGGGCGACGCCCGATATCCGGCTGGAGGAAACCCGCCCCGACGGCCGCGTCATCGAGATGTTCCGCCGGCCGATGGAAGGCGGCGGCATGGTCGCGACCTACAGCGACATCACCCGGCTGAAGCAGGCGGAACGCGAAGCCAAGGCGAGCGAGGCCCGGTTCCGCGGCATCCTGGAAGCGCACCCCGTCCCGGTCATCATCACGTGGCTCGACAATGGCAGCCTGTTCTACGCCAGCCCGCGCAGCTACGAGATCTTCGGCTTGCGGCGACGCGCGGGGCGACATCAAGATCGGCGACTTCTGGGCGGATGAGGACCGGCATACCCATGCCCGCAAACTGCTGATGGAACAGGGCGCCATCGACCTGATGGAAGTGGCGCTGCGCCGGCAGGACGGCAGCACCTTCCCGGCGGCGATCTCGGCGCGGGCGATCGAGCTGGAAGGGCGCATGGCCGCCATCACCGGGATCTACGACCTGACCAACTCGAAGCGCGCGGAAGCGGAGATCGCCCGCCAGCGGGAAGCGCTGGCCCAGTCGGAGAAGCTGGCGGCCATGGGCTCCCTGCTGGCCGGCGTGGCGCACGAGCTGAACAACCCGCTTTCCGTCGTGGTCGGCCAGTCGGTGCTGATGCAGGACACCGCGCCCGACGAGAAGACCGCCCAGCGCGCCCGCAAGATCCAACTGGCCGCCGACCGCTGCGCCCGGATCGTCAAGACCTTCCTGTCGCTGGCGCGGCGCCGGCCGCCCGAGCGGCGGGAGGTGGACCTGAACGAGACGGTGCTGGCCGCCGTCGAACTGGTGACCTATTCCCTCCGCACCGACGAGATCGATCTGACGCTGGATCTGGCCGATGGCTCGCCGCACCTGTGGGCCGACGCGGACCAGTTGAATCAGGTGGTGACCAACCTCGTGGTCAACGCCCAGCAGGCGCTCCAGGCATCCCCGGCGCCCCGCCGGATATCCGTGACCACCCGCTTCGACCAGGATGCCGGGACGATCCGCCTGATGGTCGCGGACAACGGCCCCGGCGTGCCGGACGATATCCGGAGCCGCATCTTCGATCCGTTCTTCACGACCAAGCCGGCGGGCCTGGGCACCGGCGTCGGGCTGTCGCTGGTCCACAACATCGTCTATGGCCATGGCGGCACGATCGTGCTGGACGAGACGCCGGGCGGCGGCGCCACCTTCGCCGCCGAACTGCCGGTACGCGCCGCCGCCTCCCCGTACCTTTCAGAGCCAAATGGTCGGCGGTACTGGGCGCCGTCGACGATCGGGCCAGTCCTCGGGAGCAACCTTTGCCCCCTGTGTTTTGAGCACCTGGGGGGGACGCGTGCCCCGGCGGCAGGCCGCGGCTGAGGCCCAGTGGGGAGTCAGCGCCAAGCGAGCGCCAGTACAGGGGTGGATCCAGGCTGCGGCGGCCCATGTGGATGGGAGCCCTTCGATGAGTGAGATGTTCGACTGGTATGTCGGTATCGACTGGGCGAGCGAGGTTCATCAGGTCTGCCTGGTCGATGATCGTGGCGTGGTGCGCGGGGAGCGCGCGGTGCGCCATGGTGGTGAGGAACTGGCCGCCTTGGCGGCCTGGCTGATCGAGACCACGGGCGCCGCTCCGGAGCGCATCGCCGTTGGCATCGAGTTGCCCCACGGCCCGGTCGTGGAGAGCTTGATGGAGCGTGGCTTCGCGGTTCATGCCCTCGATCCCAAGCAACTCGACCGCTTCCGCGACCGCTTTCGGTTTCCGGGGCCAAGGACGACGCGCGATGCCCGGGTGCTGGGCGACAGCCTGCGCACCGACACCCGCTGTTTCCGACGCCTGAAGCGGGATGAGCCCCGGCTGATCGAACTGCGCGAACGGCTGCGCATGGCCGAGGAGTGCAAGCACGAGCGCATTCGCCTGACCAATCGCATGCGCGAGCAGCTCTGGCGCTACTACCCGCAGATCCTGGAGCTGTCCGACGACCTGTCGGCGGCATGGTTTCTGGATCTGTGGGCGCTGGCGCCGACGCCGGCCAAGGCGCGCCGGGTGCGCGAGAGCACGATCGCAAGCTGCTGAGGAAGCACCGGGTTCGCCGGTTCGACGCCGCCGAGGTGATGCGGCGCCTGCGTCGCCCGGCGCTGACGGTGGCGCCCGGCACGGTCGAGGCGGCGAGCGTCCATGTCGGCGCTTTGCGCGACCGGTTGCGCCTCGTCACCCGCCAGATCACGGCGGCCGAGCGGCGGGTCGACCAGATCCTGACCGAGTTGGCGGCTCCTCCGGAGGAACCGGAGGCGGCGCCGGGGCAGCCGCCACAGCAGAGCGACGTGACGATCCTGCGCTCCTTGCCGGGGGTCGGGAGGATCGTCTGCGCCACTCTGCTGGTCGAGGCCGGCGGGCCTCTGAAGGCGGGTGACCATCAGGCCCTGCGGGCGCTGGCCGGCGTGGCGCCGGTGACCCGGCGCAGCGGCAAGAGTTGCGTCGTGCTGATGCGTCAGGCCTGCAGCCAGCGTCTGCGCGACGCAGTCTATCACTGGAGCCGTGTCGCGGTCCAAGGCGACGCCACCTGCAAGGCGCGCTATCAGGCCCTGCGCAAAGCCGGCCACAGTCATGGCCGGGCGCTTGCGCACGGTCGGCGACCGGCTGCTGGAAACCGCTTGCGCCATGATGCGCGGCCGCAGCCTTTACGATCCTCAGCGCACCGCAGGAGCTCAAGCCGCCTGAACGGAACGCGCGACAATTGAACAGACGGTGGTTCCGCCCCTTAAATCCGATGAAGGCGGAGCTTCCGGCGGAACGGCGCGGGTCAAGCCCGTGCCGCCTTTGGCGGTGGCCCGAGGGCCAGGCTTGACGCGTGTCGGGCCTCGTCCGCCGCTCTCCCGGATCAGCCGGAAACGCCTGTTCGCACGGGAGCGCTGAGGCTGCTGATCGTCGATGACGATCCGGAGATCGCCCTGACCCTGGCCGAGATGCTGGAACCCGACGGACACGCCATCGACATCGCGGAGAACGGCGCCGAGGCCCTGGAGAGGCTGGAGGATCAATCCTACGATCTGATCATCAGCGACCTGCGGATGCCCGAACTGGACGGTCCGGGCCTGTACCGGGAACTGGGCGCGCGGTTTCCGGAAATGCAGCGCAGGATCTTCTTCGTCACCGGCGACACGCTGGGCAGCGGCGTGCGGAACTTCCTGGATGAGACCGGAGCGCCGGTCGTCGAGAAACCGTTCGGCGCCGGCGGACCTGCGCGAAGCCAGGCCCGGATCGAGGCACCGCCCCGCGAAGTCGCCAGATCAAGTCTCGAATACAGTTGCGGCGCTAGTAAATTCCGTCAGTCGTATCCGGCTGATCAGTAGATGTTGAACGGGAAGTAGCGGGCGTTGACGCGGAGATAGGTCCCGTTCTTCAGGACCTTGTCGATGGCGCCGTTGAACCGGCGAAGCAGATCGCCGTCTTCCGGGCCGTAGGACCACGCCGATCCCATCATCCACATAGACCGGATTGCCGACCCAGGTGAAACCGGCGCCCTGGGGCGTATTGAGGAAATTCCAAAGCGCCAGACCGTCGCCGAGGACAAGGTCCAGGTCACCACCGATCAGGGCTGACAGCATCTCGTGCTGGTTGGCATAGAGCGTCGGTTCGACCGCGGCGCTCAGGTTGCGGGCGATATAATCGGCGTGGGTCGTGCCGCTCCCCGCCCCGATCCGCAAGCCGGCCAGTTGGGCCGGGTTGATCGTCAGGGTCAGATTGCGCTCGGCGATGAAGCGGATCGGTGTCGAGTAGTATCTGGTCGAAAATGCTAAGCGCTTGCGCCGCTCCGCCGTGCTTGCGACGCTGCCCATGATGGCGTCGATCCTTCCCTCCAGAAGGGCGGGGATCAGATCGTTGAACTTCATCACCTCCCATTGGCAGGAGACGTCGATGATATCGCAGAGGCGGTTGCCAAGATCGACTTCGAACCCGGTCAGCCGGCCATCCGCGTTGTGGAAGGAGAAAGGCGGATAGTCGCCCTCGGTACCGATGCGCAACAACTCGCACCACGCCGGCCCCGTCATCCATGACAGCAACGCCAGAGCCAGCCAGAATGCCTTCATGACGCCTCAGCACCCCGTTCGGTCGATCAAGTTCCGGAGAATGATCGACCGGACGCTATCGATCGAACGGGGTAGTGTCAATGACCGGTGGCGGCCGGTGTCAGCGCAGCCCCAGGAAGGACAGGATGGCGATGATCACGACGATTACACCGATGATGACGAAGATGTTGGGCATTATTCGCTCCGCAAGCAGGATATGATTGACACAAAACGTCCCAAACGGGGCGATGTTCCGCAATTTCCATAACTGGAACAAAATCACCGGTCCGCGTGTTTGTTGTAAAGGATCAACAACGTTCGGATAGACTGATGACTTTCAAAAAAGCTTTGGCAACCACTCTCCTCGCGGCAGCTTTTTCACTTCCCTTTACCTTCAGCGATATTCAATCCGCTTCCGCCGCGTCTTCCAGCACAAAGTCCAGCGCTTCCAGCGCGAATGGCGGATTTCCGGCAGGTCGGTACCGCATCATGGTACGGCCCCGGTTTCCACGGCAGGAAGACCGCCAGCGGCGAGCGCTTCGACCAGAACAAGCTTACCGCCGCCCACCGCTCGCTCCCGCTCGACACCGTGGTCAAGGTGACCAATCTGGACAACGGCAAGGCCGTCAAGGTGTCGATCAACGACCGCGGCCCCTATGTGGGCAAGCGGGTCATCGACCTGTCCCGCGCCGCCGCCCGCAAACTCGACATGACCGACGACGGCACCGCCCGCGTCCGGATCGAGGTTGCCGAACTCCCCGGTTCCAACGAGCAGGCCTCGGCCAACTGATACGCGGCGATCCGGCCGGGGGAGGCCTCAAGCGCTCCACCCCGGCCAACGCCGCCTTCCCCTATTCTTCCTGCTGCTGGTGTTCGCTGCTGACGCGCCAGACCTTGGAGGCCTGCGGCCCGGTTTCGCCGATCACTTCCACATAGTGGACCGGATCACCCTCGGCGAAGCTCTCCAGTTCCTCGTTCATCACGGAATTGCGGTGGAACCACAGTTGGGTGCCCTCCGCCGACCGCAGGAAGCCGAAGTCGTTGGCGGGGTTGATCCGCATGATATGGCCGTGCATCGGCGTATCGTGGGTCTTCACGTCGCCGGACTGCTTGCCCTTGTAGTCCTTCAGCATCCGCTCGGCGGTGTCGAACGCGTCTTTCAGGACGACATAGACATCGGGGTCGGCGAAGCGCTCCTGCGCGCGGTTGGGCTCCTTGCTGACCACCAGATCATCGCCCGGTACCGACATCTCGATGCGGACGCGGAAAATGTTGCCCTTCTGGTGCTGCCTGTGCGGCGCTTCGACCACGACCCGGCAAGCCACCAGCCTTGGAAACAGCTTCTCCAGCTTGGCGACACGCTCACGCACCCGCGTTTCGACGGCTGCCGAGGATTCCAGATTGTGGAAGGCGATTTCCAGAGGAACATCCATGGTGTCTTATCCTCACTTCTTTCCAGTACCGTTCTTTCTCGGTACGGCGGATTCAACAGACGGCCGCCCCGTTCGGCACAGCTCGAGCCGAAGATTCGGACGACCTTTCAGGCGATCTTTGTGCGAAAGTCGAACGATAATCTTCTGATTTTTAAATACATCCCGACCGTTTTTGATGTCATCCAAAATATCGCTTGCGCAGAGCTGAGTATTTCCTTCAAAACGGAGGCGCAAAATTAAGACTGCGGTAATAGACTATTGCTGATAATCTATCCAGTGCAGGGCGATCGTTCTTCCATCAGGACGACGTTTAGGAGAGAGCAGCGTGCCGAACGACATTGATGTCCAGGATCATGGATCGATCTTCAATCATGACGCGGTGGTGCGATTCGCCCGGTCAGGCGGCACGTCGGCTCTGATCGCTCCTTTGACCGTGTCCCGTGACGCGGCGTCATCCCGGCTGCTGGGCCGTATCCTCGCCGCCGTCAGCAGGCTGGACGAATTTCCCTCGCCGGAGCCGGGCCTTCGTGAAATCTCCTCGCTGCTCAACGACATCCCCGGCATTTCCGGAGCGGTGTTCGAGATCGACGCGGTCATCGGTTTCAGCGTCGATCCCTTCAGCGACGACGCCGAAGACTCCGCCGCCGAACCGCCGATACCGCCATCGATGACCGGGCCATCGGCGGTCTCCGCCTGATCGCCGGCAGCGGTGCCGGAGCCGATGAGCGGAACCCCGCGATCCCGCTTCGCGCCGGCCGGACGCTTTACGGATGGCTGCGGCTGCACCATGCGGCCGGCGCTCCGCCGCGCCGTCTCGCCGCCGAACTGGAAGCGGTCGGCCGCCTCGTGGCCCTGCACCTGGAAAAGCGTCAAACCATCGCTCTGCTGGAGCGTGCGAACAATGACATGGCCGAAGCTCACCTGACGCTGGAACGCGATCTGCACTGCCTCACCGTCGAGAACGCGGTGCTCGCCGCCATCGCCCAGTCCCAGGGACGGGCGCTCCGCGGCATGGCGCCCGATCTGGCGCTGGCGCCGCTGCTCGATACACTCAAGGACCTGACGCGGGCGCGGCATGTCGGGATATCCCACGGCCGAATCCGGCGCTTCCGGCCGGCTCGTCTTCGATCCACCCCAGGTGAATTTGCCGGCCATGCTCCCTTGCCGTGGCGGAGACCGCCGTGAGGGACATCCTGACGGCATCGTCCGAGCGGGCCGAACTGTGTCAGGCGAAATGCAGGGCCGAACGGGCCGAGTTCGCCGACCTCGCCAAGACCGAGTTCCTGGCGACCATGAGCCATGAGCTTCGCACCCCGCTCAACGCCATCCTCGGGCTTCGCCGAACTGCTGAAGAACCAGTCCTTCGGGCCGCTGGGTTCGGCCCGCTATGTCGGCTATGCCGCCGATATTCATGAAAGCGGTCAGCTTCTGCTCCAGATCATCTCCGACATCATGGATGTGGCGAAGGTGGAAACCGGCCGCATCCATCTGGCGTCCGACTGGGTCGATGCCGGACACCTGATGGCGTCGGTCGTCCGCCTGATCGAGCCGCGTGCCGTCGCCGCCGGCCTGAGCTTCGAGGTGGCGCTGCCCGAGCGCCCCCTGCCCCGGCTGTGGGCGGATGAAAGGCTGATCAAACAGGCGCTGCTGAACATCCTGTCCAACGCGGTCAAGTTCACACCGTCGGGCGGCAGCATCCGCATGACGGCGGTGGTGGAACCCTTCAGCGAAAATCTCGGAATCGAGATCGCCGATACCGGACTGGGCATCGCGCCGGCTGAACTGTCGCGGGTTTTCGAGCCCTTCCATCGCGGCGATGGCGCCATGAACCGCCGCTTCGAGGGGACCGGCCTTGGCCTGCCGCTCGCCCGCTCCTTTGTCGAGCTTCATGGCGGGTCCCTGACCCTCGACAGCATCCAGGGCGAAGGCACGACCGTCCGTATCAGCCTGCCCCCCGCCCCACAGCCCGCCCGCAGCCTGCCCCTTAGCCCGACTGAGACAATTGCGGCGATAATCCGCGCCACAAGGACACTATCGTACGTAGATCACTCCCCTGTACCAAACACCCCGCGTACCGGATGCCGGGCCATGGAAAAATGCTCCCTGTTACTTTTGTCGTTTTTTTGGGGGCACGAACATGGCCACAGTCAAAGGCGGGGCCGGTAACGACGTCAAGTCCGGTACCACCGCCGCTGACCTGATCTACGGGTATGCCGGCAATGATTCCCTGTATGGCAAGGCGGGCGCCGACCAGATCTGGGGCGGTTCGGGGGACGACAAGCTGGTCGGTGAGGACGGCAAGGATATCCTGCGCGGGGAGGACGGGGCGGACCAGCTTTTCGGGGGCAACGGCTGGGATATTCTCTACGGCGGTGCCGGCGACGACAAGCTTTATGGCGAAGGGGACACGGATACGCTGAAGGGCGAGGCCGGCAACGATATCCTCAATGGCGGATCGGGGATCGCCTATCTGTATGGCGGGGACGGCAACGATCAGCTCAATTACGACCCGACGACATCCGACATCTTCGTCGCTCGGCAATTCATCTGGCGCCCTCCATCCTGGACGGCGACGCAGGCACCGATACGCTCAACATCTCCAACGCGCGACAGTCCTGTCGTTCGAAGGCACGAGCCCAGGCGGCGGGCACGGAAATCTTCATGACCGGCCGGACCAGCGGTCAGCTCTATTTCGAAGATGATTTCGGTTCCTTCATCGAGGTCGGCAAGTTCCAGGAGATCGAAAAGCTCACCGCCACCGGGAAGGGTGGGCTTGAATTCTACGGATACGATGCGCTGGGCACCGGTATCGACGTGACCGGGACGGCCGGCGACGATTTTTTCTCCAGCTTCGGCGCCGACGATATAATGCGCGGCGGGGCCGGCAACGACCACTTCACCGCGATCGGCGGCCATGACACCATCATCAGCGACTCCAACGACGCCGATCAATTCACTTTCTCAGCAGACTATTTCTACCTTGTGGGGCAGACCGACATAACGGGCTTCAACGGCGCCGGCACGGTGGAAGGCGACCAGCTTCACTTCGTGAACAATCCCGGCGATCAGGCCATGCTGAATGTCTCCACCGATAGGCGGCAAGACGATCTTCGATCTTATCGACGCCCTTCGGGACAAACACCCATGTCACGGTCGATGCGGTCGGGCTGGTGGAAGGCGTCGATTATTTCTTCGCCTGAACGCTGCGATTCGGCTCATGAAGTGCGTTGGGCCACGGCCCAACCTACAGCTCACCCGTAGGTTGGGCCGTGGCCCAACAACTAATGTACCGTGCTTACCGCACCTTGCCCTGCTTCCAGGCCGACAGCAGCTTCTCGTAGGCGATCGTCTCGCCCTTCGGCTTCTCGTTGGCCAGCTTCGCTTCGGGGCGCCCGGCTTGTCGAACCAGTACTTGCGGGTCCTGCCCTTGTTGAGCTTCGGCGCGCACGCGCCATGGACTTGGCGCGCTCCAGGCGGGCCAGGACCTCGTCCATTTCTTCGGCCAGGGTGTCCATCGCCTGCTGCGGCGTCTTCTCGCCGGTCACCGCCTCGGCGACGTTCTTCCACCACAGCTGCGCCAGCTTCGGGATAGTCGGGCACGTTGGTGCCGGTCGGCGTCCACGCCACGCGGGCCGGGCTGCGGTAGAACTCGACCAGGCCGCCGAGCTTGGGCGCCATGTCGGTCATCGCCTGGGTCTGGATGTCGGAGTCGCGGATCGGCGTCAGGCCGACGATCGTCTTCTTCAGCGAGTCGGTCTTGGCGGTCACGAACTGCGCGTACAGCCAGGCCGCCGCGCCGTCCTGTTCGCGTCGTGCTCTTCGAAGAAGGTCCACGAGCCGACGTCCTGGTAGCCGTTCTGCATGCCCTGCTTCCAGTACGGGCCGTTCGGGCAGGGCGCCATGCGCCACTTCGGCGTGCCGTCGGCGTTGACGACCGGCAGGCCCGGCTTGGTCATGTCGGCGGTGAACGCGGTGTACCAGAAGATCTGCTGCGCGATCTTGCCCTGCGCCGGCACCGGGCCGGCTTCGCCGAAGGTCATGCCGGTCGGCTTCCTTCGGCGCGTACTTCTTCATCCAGTCGACGTACTTGGTCAGCGCGTAGACGGCGGCCGGCGAGTTGGTCGCGCCGCCGCGCGAGACCGAGGCGCCCGACCGGCGTGCACTTGTCGTCGCACGCGGATGCCCCACTCGTCGACCGGCAGGCCGTTGGGGATGCCGTTGTCGGCGGTGCCGGCCATCGACAGCCACGCGTCGGTGAAGCGCCAGCCGAGCGACGGATCCTTCTTGCCGTAGTCCATGTGGCCGTAGACTCGGCTTGCCGTCGATCGTTCTTCACGTCGTTGGTGAAGAACTCGGCGATGTCCTCGTAGGCGCGTCCAGTTGAGCGGCACGCCGAGGTCGTAGCCGTACTTGGCCTTGAACTTGTCCTTCAGGTCCTGGCGCGCGAACAGGTCGGCGCGGAACCAGTACAGGTTGGCGAACTGCTGGTCGGGCAGCTGGTAGAGCTTGCCGTCGGGCGCGGTCGTGAAGCTGGTGCCGATGAAGTCCTTGAGGTCGAGCGCCGGCATTGGTGACGTCCTTGCCCTCGCCCGCCATGTAGTCGGTCAGCGGCATGATCTGGCCGTAGCGGTAGTGCGTGCCGATCAGGTCGGAGTCGGTGATCCAGCCGTCGTAGATCGACTTGCCCGACTGCATCGAGGTCTGCAGCTTCTCGACGACGTCGCCTTCCTGGATCAGGTCGTGCTTGACCTTGATGCCGGTGATCTCCTCGAAGGCCTTGGCCAGCGTCTTCGATTCGTACTCGTGCGTGGTGATCGTCTCCGACACCACCGAGATCTCCTTGACGCCCTTGGCCTGCAGCTTCTGGCCGCCTCGATGAACCATTTCATCTCGGCCATCTGCTGCTCCTTGGAGAGCGTCGACGGCTGGAATTCGCTGTCGATCCACTTCTCGCGCCGCGTTGCGCTGATCGGCGCTCTGGCCGAGTGCCGGCAACGCGGCCAGCGTCATGGCCGATGCCAGCACCGTGCCGGCCAGCAGTGTTCGTCTCACCGTCTTCGACATTGCTTCCTCCGAACCGTTGTCTAGTCGTTGCTCGGTACGGTCGAGCCGGACTCTCCGAAAGCTGTCAGCGCTTGCGCAGGATCAGCGCCAGAACCCATCGACACGACGAAGCTGATCCAGACCGAGCGGCTCCTGCTCGAACGCGAACCACAGGTTCAGGTCGCGTGAAGCCGACGAAGGCGAGGTTGATATAGGCGCTGCCGAGCAGGCCGATGAAGAGCCGGTCGCCGCGCGTCGTCGGCATCGGCAGGAAGCCCCGCCGCATCGATCGTCGGCGAGACGGTCTCCCAGACCGTCATGCCGGCCAGCATCAGCGCGATGCAGGCGAAGAAGACCGCCGTCGGCGCCGGTCCAGGCCATCCATTCCAGATCGATCGCCAGCGTCTCCATCCGACGCCTCCTCAGACGCGGCCCATGGCGAAGCCCTTGGCGATGTAGTGGCGCACGAACCAGATCACGATGCGCGCCGGGCACGATGGTCAGCACGCCGGCCGCGGCCAGCAGCGCCCCAGTCCATGCCGGCGGCGCGAGACGGTGCGCGTCATGGTGGCGACGATCGGCTTGGCGTTCGACGCTGGTCAGCGTGCGCGCCAGCAGCAGCTCGACCCAGCTGAACATGAAGCAGAAGAACGCGGTCACGCCGACGCCGGCCTTGATCAGCGGCAGGAAGATCGTCAGGAAGAAGCGCGGGAAGCGAGTAGCCGTCGATGTAGGCGGTCTCGTCGATCTCGCGCGGCACGCCGCGTCATGAAGCCTTCCAGGATCCACACCGCCAGCGGCACGTTGAACAGCAGGTGCGCCAGCGCCACCGCGATGTGCGTGTCCATCAGGCCGAGCGTCGTGTAGAGCTGGAAGAACGGCAGCAGGAACACCGCCGGCGGCGTCATGCGGTTGGTCAGCAGCCAGAAGAACACGTGCTTGTCGCCGAGGAAGCGGTAGCGCGAGAACGCGTAGGCGGCGGGCAGCGCCACCGGCAGCGAGATCACCGTGTTGATCGCCACGTAGATCATCGAGTTGATGTAGCCCGAGTACCAGGACGCGATCGGTGAAGATCGTCACGTAGTTGGCGCAGGTGAGGTGCGCGGGCAAGAGGTCGAAGCCGCTCAGGATCTCCTCGTTGGTCTTGAACGACATGTCGACCATCCAGTAGATCGGCAGCAGCGCGAACACGAGGTAGACGATCAGGAACGACGATGGCGCTTGCGGAACCTGCCGCGTGGACGGGTTCATCGCTGGCCATCGGCTGCGCGTCGCGTCCTGCCGTGCCGACGCGCTGCATCCAGTTGTAGAGGACGAAGCACAGCAGCAGGATGATCAGGAAGTAGATCAGCGAGAAGGCCGCCGCCGGGCCCAGGTCGAACTGGCCGACCGCCTTCTGCGTCAGGTACTGGCTGAGGAAGGTGGTGGCGTTGCCGGGACCGCCGCCGGTCAGCACGAAGGGCTCGGTGTAGATCATGAAGCTGTCCATGAAGCGCAGCAGCACCGCGATCATCAGCACGCCGCGCAGCTTGGGCAGCTGGATGTAGCGGAACACCGCCCAGCGCCGAGCGCCGTCGATGCTGCGCCGCCTGGTAGTAGGCGTCCGGGATCGCGCGCAGCCCGGCGTAGCAGAGCAGCGCGACCAGCGGCGTCCAGTGCCACACGTCCATGACCAGCACGGTCAGCCAGGCATCGCAGGCGCTGGCCGTGTAGTTGTAGTCGAATGCCGAGCGCTGTTGAGCGCGGCGCCGAGCAGGCCGATGTCGGCGCGGCCGTAGATCTGCCAGATCGTGCCGACGACGTTCCACGGGATCAGCAGCGACAGCGCGACCAGCACGAGCACAGCGAGGCCTGCCAGCCCTTGGCCGGCATCGACAGCGCCAGCGCGATGCCGAGCGGGATCTCGATCAGCAGCACGCGCCAGCGAGAAGCCAGCTGGCGCAGCAGCGCGCCGTGCAGCTCGTCGTCGCGCATCACCGGCTCGAACCACTCGGTGCCGACGAACACGCGCTGGTCGGGCGAGATGATGTCCTGCACCGAGTAGTTGACGACCGTCATCAGCGGCAGGATCGCCGAGAAGGCGACGCACAGGACGACCGGCAGGACCAGCAGCCACGCCTTGTTGTCGTAGGGTCGCTTATCCATGCGGTGCAGGCTGTCCTCCCTCAGGCCACCAGCCGGCCGTCGGCGTAGAGCCGGGTGCGGTCGGGCGGAAGGTCAGCCAGCCGTGGTCGCCGGGCACGGGATCGTCCTCGCGGCAGCTTGCGCCTTGAGCGTGTGGCGTCGCCGAGCCTGGCGGTCACCATCCTGTAGTTGCCGAGGTCCTCGACCATCGCGATCTCGGCCGGCAGCGCGCCGTTGACCCGGTTGGCGCCGACCGCGCAGGTACTCCGGCCGGATGCCGATCTCCAGCGGCACGCCCCGGCGCGGCGCGTGCGTCCAGCACGCGAGCGGGCGAGCGGCGATGCGCAGGTCATCGACCATGCGCGGCGCCGCCCTCGTACGCGGCACGGCAGGAAGTTCATCCCGGGCGAGCCGATGAAGTGGCCGACGAAGGTATGCGCCGGCCGCTCGAACAGCTCCTGCGGCGTGCCGAGTCTGCACCACGCTGCCCTCGCGTCATCACCACCACCTGGTCGGCGAAGGTCAGCGCCTCGACCTGGTCGTGCGTGACGTAGATCAGGCGTGAGCTTGAGCTCGCTGGTGGATCTGCTTGAGCTTGCGGCGCAGCTGCCATTTCAGGTGCGGATCGATCACCGTCAGCGGCTCGTCGAACAGGACCGCCGCCACGTCGCTCGCGCACCAGCCCGCGGCCGAGCGAGATCTTCTGCTTGGCGTCGGCGGTCAGGCCGCGCGCCCGCCGGTCGAGCTGGCCGGTCAGCTCCAGCATCTCGGCGACCTCCTCGACGCGCGCGCGGATCCGCCTCGGCCGACCCGCGGTTGCGCAGCGGGAAGGCGAGGTTCTCGACCACCGTCATCGTGTCGTAGATCACCGGGAACTGGAACACCTGCGCGATGTTGCGCTGCTGCGGCGGCAGCCGCGGTGACATCCACGCCGTCGAACAGCACCTGCCCTGCGACTGGGCGATCAGCAGGCCGGAGATGATGTTCAGCAGCGTGGTCTTGCCGCAGCCGGAGGGCCCGAGCAGCGCATAGGCGCCGCCGTCGTGCCAGACATGGTCCAGCGGCAGCAGCGCGTAGTCCGCGTCGCCCTTCGGGCTGCGCGCTGTAGGAGTGGGCGAGCCCGCGCAGTTCGATCCTTGCCATGGCCCTCTCCTACTCCGCCGCCATGCCGAGGCGGGGGCGCGGAGGCGCCGCCACCAGCCCGCCATCGGCGCCGAACGCGAACAGCCGGCGCGCGTTGACATAGGCCGTGACCGGCTCGCCGATCTTCAGCGTATGGACGCCGTCCTGCTGCACGACCCAGGCGAAGCCCGGACCATGGACGTGGATGAAGGTTTCGGACCCGCTGATCTCCGCCAGTTCCACGGTCCCCGGCACCGGAATGTCGTCGTCATGGGCGCGGAACACCGACAGGTGGTTCGCCCGGACGCCGAAGCGGTAGCGGCCATGGGGCAGATCGGCCAGATGGCCGGCGGCTGGAACCCGGATGCCATCCGCCAGCAGCACGCCCGACGCATCCACCACGCCATCCACCTGATTGAGCGGCGGATCGCTGAACACCTGCCCCACCCGCAGGCTGGACGGGTTGTGGTAGACCTGAACCGTCGGCCCGCACTGAAGCACCCGGCCCTCGTGAAGCACCGTGATGGTGCCGCCCAGCATCAGCGCTTCCAGCGGTTCGGTCGTGGCATAGACGACGATGGAGCGGTGCCGCTTGAAGATCTCGCGCATCTCGGCGCGCAACTCCTCGCGCAGCTTGTAGTCCAGGTTGACCAGCGGCTCATCGAGCAGCAGCAGCCCCGCTTCCTTGACCAGCGCGCGGGCAATCGCGGTGCGCTGCTGCTGGCCGCCGCTAAGCTCGGCGGGCAGGCGCTTCAGCAGGCCGTCGATATGCATGATGCGACGCCGCCTCCCGCACCTTGCGGTCGATCTCGGCCTTGGGCAGTCCCGGCCAGCTTCAGCGGCGAGGCGATGTTGTCGTAGACGGTGAAGGAGGGATAGTTGACGAACTGCTGGTAGACCATCGCGACCTGACGGCGGCGCACCGACACGCCCGTCACGTCGCGGCCATCCCAGATCACCCGCCCGCCGGTCGGCCGGTCCAGCCCCGCCATCACCCGCATCAGGGAGGTTTTGCCCGCCAGGGTCGGGCCGAACAGCACATTCAGCGAACCCGGTTCAAGCGCCAGCGACAATTCGTGCAGGTGGGTTTCACCGCCGACGACACGGGAAATCCGCTCCAGCACCAGCGTCATGGGCGCACACCGGAATCGCAGCCATCCCCGCAAAAACGCACACCAGCCTCCCCAATCGCCCGTCCCTTGGTGGGCGGGTTCGTTTTATTATCGAACAAAGGGTATGCGGAGATGTCGGGTTTTTGCAAACGAAAATTTAGAGTTCGGATTGTTCTGATTCGAAAATATTTTCACTCAAGATGATCGAAAAGGAACATGCCGCGCATAGATGTCGCCGGAGCCTTCATCGGGCCGGCGAGCCTCCAGCCACCGCACGAGAGCGTCCCGGCCGCACCAGTCGCCGAACAGCAGATGCCGGGCCTCGCCCAGCGCCACATTATACTGGTATGTCCCCAACGCCTCCAGCCGATCCAGGCACCCCAGCGTCCGATCCCCGGTTTCGGAAATGAACTCGAACGACAGGCAAGGCAGCGGCTGGGACAATCCCGCCAGCACCGCTTCCTCGAAACCCTCCACATCGATCTTGCAGAAGCGCGGCACCCCATGGGCCTCGATCAGGGCATCCAGCGTCGTCACCTCGACCTCGACCCGCTCATCCCAGCGCTCGCCGGGAAAGCGCGGCGACGCCGCGACCGTCGCCGCCCAATCCGCCGACAGGGTCGAAAGCGTCGGATTACGCTGGTTGATCAGCAGCTCCGCCGTACCGGCCTCCGCTCCGACGGCGCCTTGCAACAGGGTGACACCGGGATTGCCCCCGTAAAGCCGGCGCAGCACGGCCACCAGATGGGGCTGCGGCTCGACCGCGACGACGCGAGCGCCCAGATCCACCCAAGCCTGAACCCGGTCCCCCAGATGCGCCCCGATATCGAAGGCGAGATCGCCGGGGCCAACGAACTGCCGGTAAAAACTCCTTGATCGCCGCCGCTTCAGCGGGTTGGCCCGGTAGATCAGCGCGGACCGGGCGATGCCGTAGGCTTTGAGCAGCGTATTCATGACGGGCGGCTTTCCAGGTGCCGGAAAAGACTGGCACAATCATTAGATGACACGGAAATCAGCGTTCAATCACGGAAATATGTGCGCTCGACCGCACTGGAAATCTTCAGTGCTTAAAGGCAGCAACATTTCTTTGAGTTTCGAGAACCAAGCTTTTGCTAATCGCCTCCTATTTGGAGTATCTAACACTTAAGCGGGGAAAGAATAAGAAAAGTCGATACATTCGTTTGGACCAGCGTGACGGCTCAGCCTGGGAAGGCCATAATGAAGATTACAATACGTTTCAAGCTTATAAGCATCGTATCAATTCTTGTAATGGTTGTTCTTGGGTTGACGATAACGCAGTCGGTGAACGCATGGCGGCAACGGATCCGCCGCAGTTCAGTTCGGCAACAGCGAGGCCGCCGCTTCCGCCGTCCTGGAGGCGGGTTCCCTGATGGCGGTGGAGCGGGGAACGACCAACGCCGTATTGGCGGCGGCCCAGATCGATCCCACCCAGCGGACCAACGCGGCGCGGGCGCGTGACGCGGCGACGGCGGGACTGGCCGCGGCGCTTGATCGCGCGGATGCCGCTGGATTGAACACCACCGATGCCAAAGCCGCGTTGCGGCAGTTGGAGACGGCCCGCCAGACCGCCTGGGCGGCGATCGAGGGCAACGGCAAGCGCGAGCCGGGTCCCTGGTTCGGTTCCGCCACCCGCGCCATCGAAGCCGTCCTGATCCTGGCGCAGCGCGTCGGCGAGATATTGCCCTCCACGGCCGAAGCCCGTCTGGCCGACGGCTTCACCCTCACCGGCAATCTGGCCGAAATGGCGGAATACATGGGGCGGGAGCGCGGCCTTATGGCGGCATCATAGCCGGCGGCAAGCCCCTCACCAGCCTTCAGACCGAGCTTCTTGGCCGTGCCGAGGGAGCGGTCACCGTCAGCGGCATCAGCGCCCAGGTCCGCTCATCCCGTCTGGGTCCGGAGTTCGACAAGGCGATCATTCCCGTGAAATCGGCATTGGAGCGGATGAACGGCGAACTCACGCGGATCGTCGATGCCTCCAACAACGCCGCGGCCTATCCGATGGACAGCGCCACCTGGTTCAAGACGGCCTCGGTATTGATCGAAGACGTCCTGGCCGCGCGGCGCGGCGTGGAAGAATTGATCCGCAAGGACATCGGCACGTTCCAGCACTCGGCGACCGACACGCTGCTGCTCAATCTGGCGCTCATCCTGGCATGCGCCACCGTGGCGGTGGCCGCCTTCTGGATCGTCGGGCGGCAGGTGATCCGGCCTCTCGATATCCTGCATCGCGCGGTCAGCCGGTTCGCCCACCAGGATTACGCGCTCGATGTTCCCTATATCGGGCGGCAAGACGAACTGGGCGCCATGGCGCGGTCCATCGATGTCCTGAAGGCCAACAGCGTCGAAGCCCAGCGCCTGCGGGAGAAGGCAGGAGTTTGAGCGGGTCGCCGCCGAGCAGCAAAAGCGCGCGGCGTTGGAATCCATGGCCTCCAAGGTGGAAACGGAAACGCGGTCGGCTGTGGATCAGGTGGCGTTCGCACCAACGCCATAGACCAGCATGCGTCCAGCATGGCGGAATCCGCCGACCGCGTGATAGCCAACAGTCAGGACGTCGCCGCCGCCGCGGAGCAGGCGCTCAGCAACGCTGAGACGGTCGCCTCCCGCCGTCGAGCAGTTGACGGCATCCATCCGGGAGATCGCGACGCAGGTCAGCCATGGCAACACCGTCAGCAACAAGGCGGTGGAGAAGAGCGAATACGCGCAACGGACCATTTCCACCCTGTCCGACGCCATCACCCGCATCGGCGAGGTCGTGACCCTCATCTCGGAGATCGCGGCGCAGACCAACCTGCTGGCGCTGAACGCCACGATCGAGGCGGCTCGCGCCGGCGATGCCGGCAAAGGCTTCGCCGTGGTCGCCAACGAGGTCAAGAACCTCGCCGGGCAGACCGCCAAGGCGACCGAGGAGATCGGCCGCCAGATCGACGAGATCCAATCGGTCTCCCCACCGCCGTCGCGGCAGTCAAAGAGATCGACCGCACGATCGGCGAGATGGACGAAATCTCCAGCGCCATCGCCACCGCGATCGAGGAACAGGGCGCCGCCACCCAGGAAATCGGCCGGAACGTCGTGCATGCGGCGCAAGCGTCCCGCGAGGTCTCGGCTCGCATCTTCGATGTCTCGAAAGAGGCCGCATCGACCGGCGAACGGGTCGCGACCGTACGCGCCGCCGCCACCGAAGTCGCCAGCGCGATCGCCGAACTTCGGGGTATCCTTGTCCAGGCCGTCCGCACTTCCACCGCCGAGGTCGACCGGCGGGAGTTGCCGCGTTTCACGGTCTCCCAGGCTTGCACTTTGAAGGTGGGCGACCGCACGATACAGGCGACGATCGAAAACATGTCCGAAGGCGGCGCCCTTATCGCCGGTGCCGGCATTCTGCCTGCGGCCGCCGAAGGACGGCTGTCGGTGAGGAGCCTTGGCCTGGATGTCCAGTTCACGGTGGTGGAGGCCGGCCCGGCCGGCCTTCGTATCCGGTTCGCGGATGCCCAGGGCGATCACGACCGCATTCATGCGGCGCTGGCGGGGTATGAAAAGGCTGCGGCGTAGCCGAAGCATCCCGTCCAGCCGTTAAGTAGTTGCATGGAATTCGCTCACAACATAAATCAATACATCAAACGGACCTATCCAAAAATTATAAGAGAAATAATCATGTTCGGTTCGATCCTTTCGCGAGTTCTTGGCTTTGCCGTTTCATCGCGGCGTTTGTCGCGGTGGCGATGGCCGCCACCAACTTCTTCCGGATCGTCGCCGATCGAACTGCCCTGATCGGGGCGGGAATGCTGGCGCTGGCCGGCTTGGCGGGGTTCCTGTACGGGCGGCGGCTGCTGGCGCCTATCGACAACCTGACGCCGGGCGCTGGATCTGCTGGCCGGGGGGCGGACCGATATGGCGGTCCCCCACCGGGAGCGGCGGGACGAGATCGGGGCCATGGCCCGGGCGGTGGAGACGATCCGCGAGAACAAGGCGGCGGTCGACCGGATGATCGAGGACGACCGCCGCAGCCTTGAGCGGAGGCAGGCGCGGATGGAACGGCGCGACCGCCGCGTCGTCAGCTTCGAGCAGGAGATGAGTTCGGTTTCAGCCGCCCTGTCGGCGGCCGCCGGGCAGATGGCGTCCCGGTCCGACCGGATGGGCGAAGTCGCCACGGCCACCGCCGCTTCGGCCTCCGTCGTGGCTTCCGCCGCCGCCCAGTCGACCGCCAATGTGGAGGCGGTCGCCGCCGCGACGGAGGAGTTGTCGGCGTCGATCCGGGACATCGTGCGTCAGGTCTCGGAATCGTCGGCGATCGCCCGCGATTCGGTCGAACAGGCCGAGCGGACCAACGCGACCGTCGCGGGGCTTGCCGACGCCGCCAACCGGATCGGCGAGATCGTCGCCCTGATCAACTCGATCGCGGCCCAGACCAACCTCCTGGCGCTGAACGCCACCATCGAAGCGGCGCGGGCCGGCGAAGCCGGGAAGGGCTTCGCCGTCGTCGCGACCGAGGTCAAGGGCCTGGCTACGCAGACGGCGCGCGCGACGGAGGACATCTCCACCCAGATCACGGCGCTTCAGCAGGTGGCGGGCGACGCCGCCGGCGCCATCGGCGGCATCGGCGAGACGATCCGGCGCATCGCGGCCATCGTTTCCACGATCTCCAGCGCCGTGGAGCGGCAGGAAACGAGCACGCGCGAGATCGCCCGCAACGTCACCCAGGTCAACGACGGCACCCGCGTTGTGACGGAACACGCGGACAGCGCCCTGACCCACGCCAATGAGGCCAGCGGAATGGCGGAGGACAGCCGTGGCGTGGTAACCCACCTCGCCGGCCAGACCGATGCGCTGCGCGAGCATGTCGAGAGCTTCATCCGGGATATGCGTGCGGCCTGACGAACCTTGGACGGACCGCGATGTTTCCTGATAGATAAGGTTAGATCGGTGCTGAGGCCGGTGACGGAATAATTAGTTAAATTATCGTAAAGAGAGCCGTATCAAAAGCAGGTCAACTATACCCGCGACACAAAAACGGCATAGGGCTTCATTTTACCCCTACCAACGGCCGCTATGTTGCACCAATCTAATTAGCAACGAAGGAGAGGATACATGGAAATCGCTTTGATAGCTTTGGTCGCCTCTGTTGCCGTTGCCGGTTGCTGCGCAATCGCGAAGCTCGGCCCAACCCGCTCCGATCCCGGTTCGGGTACGTTCGAATCGTCGGGGTCAGCGTCGCTGATCTGACGCGCAGACAAACTCCGACCCGGACAACCGTCCGGGCCGAAGCCGCCTGTAGGTCAAACCGGCATCAGCGATCCAGGTCGTTGATCGCGCGGTTCAGTTCGAACTCCTTGGAGGAGACATAGGTCTCCATCCCGGCCAGCCGTCGTTCCACATCACGGAACTTCTGCCTGATCCCGGCTACCGTCACGTCCGGCTTGGTCGCGACGGTGCGCCAGAAGTCTTCTTCCTCACGGCTGGCATAGACCCTTGGTGGCTTGGGCTTCAGCACCAGGGCCGCCAGCAGGTACGCGCCGACGATGGGCATGGTGAAGAAGACGGCCCCCAGGAACGTCCCGATGCGGACGAACATGACATCCACCCCGAGATAGTCGGCAAGGCCGGCGCAGACGCCGAGCAGCTTGCCGTTTTCCCGGTCGCGGTAAAGCCGGTGCGGATTGGGCGAGGCGAAGGGCGATCCCGGCCAGCTCATTGACGCGCCCTCCACCCCGGTGCCTCGGAGTCCAGGATCTTCTCCAGGCTGACGATCCGGTTCTCCATCTTACCGGCACTTTCCCAAAGGTCGGCCAGCATGCGTTCATCCTCGGCGGACAGGCCACGGGCCGCCCGCCACTTGGTGACGTAGTGGAAGATGATCCAGAGCGGCGCCACGATGGTCAGGAACAGCACCGCCAGGACGAATGAGGCCCCGCTCATGGCTTAGCCCGCCATCGGCTTGGAGTTGTGCATGCGGGCCTTGAGGTCCGCCAACTCCTGCTCGACCTTGGTCGAGGCTTCGAAGTCGGAGAACTCCTCCGCCAGCGTCTTCCTGCGGCCGATATCCAGCAATTCCGCGCGGCCTTCCAGCTCATCGAGATTGCGCTCGACCTGCTCGAACCGGGCGAAGGCGTCGTTGATGCGGTCGTCGTGGATCTGGGTGTTGACCTTCAGCCGGCTGGCCGCCGACTTGTGGCGCAGCACGATCGCCTTCTCACGCTTCTTGGCGTCGGTCAGCTTCTCCTGAAGACGGCCGATGTCCTCGCTGCTCTTGGCCAGCGCCTCTTCGATATGGGTGAGCTGGTGCTGGAGAGCGTCGATCTGCTCGGCGATCTTGGACTTGGCGACCAGCGCGCCCTTGGCGAGGTCGTCGCGGTCGCGCGACAGGGCCAGCTCGGCCTTGCGCTGCCACTCGTCCATCTCCCGGCCAAGCTGGCTCAGCTTGCGCTCGATCTCCTTCCGCTCGGCGATGGTGCGGACGGTGCTGGAGCGGACCTCGACCAGCGTGTCCTCCATCTCCTGGATGACGAGGCGGATCAGCTTTTCCGGGTCCTCGGCGCGGTCCAGGATGGAGTTGAGGTTGGAATTGACGATGTCGGTCAGGCGGGAAAAGATGCCCATGGTGGTCTAGCTCCTTTCAGGTCTCTTGGAATTCCGTCAGTCGGTCTCGTCAGCCCACGAAGGCGCCGAGAACCACGCCGGCGGCGAAAAACACCCAGGTTTCGGTCGAGCGGGTGCGCAGATAGTCCAGAAAGCGCTCGCCGGTGGTCCGGGTGACACGGTCAGAGGCCCGGTAGCGCCTCCGGTAGCGCGGGTAGTCCTGCATGGCAGTCTCCAAAGGGAACGGTCATGGTGTTCGGTGATTGGTATTGCAGGCGGCGTGCCAACCGATGCCAAAAATCTAACATGCTTGTTTTCAAACGATTTTTCCATCGCACTCTTGACCTACCCCACTCACAGCCCCAACTATCCACGCCATAAAGTGGCGATTTTCGCCATTCATTGGCGGATTTGACCATATGACGAAATCACCCCCCGACCTTCCGGCCCTGATCGGCAAATCCCCCGCCTTCCAGGCGATGCTGGAACACGTCTCCAAGGCGGCGCCGCTGAACAAGCCGACGCTGGTGATCGGGGAGCGCGGCACCGGCAAGGAGCTGGTGGCGGCGCGTCTGCACTATCTGTCCCGCCGCTGGGACCGCTCCTTCATCAAGCTCAACTGCGGGGCGCTGGCCGAAAGCCTGCTGGAGAGCGAGCTGTTCGGCCACGAGGCCGGCGCCTTCACCGGCGCCGTCCGGCGGCATGTCGGCCGGTTCGAACTGGCCGACGACGGCACCCTGTTCCTGGACGAGATCGCCAACGCCACGCCCGCCGTGCAGGAGAAGATGCTGCGCGTCATCGAGTATGGCGAGTTCGAACGGGTCGGCGGCAACCAGACCCTGGCGACCGACGTGCGGCTGATCGGGGCCACCAACGCCGACCTGCCGGCGCTGGCGAGCGACGGGCCGGTTCCGCGCCGACCTGCTGGACCGGCTGAGCTTCGACGTCATCACGATCCCGCCGCTCCGCGCCCGGCCCGAGGATATCCCCGTGCTGGCCGAGCATTTCGGCGTCGCCATGGCGCGGGAGCTGGAACGCCCCTACTTCCCCGGCTTCACCGAGCGGGCGATGGCCCGGCTGCTGGCGCATGACTGGCCGGGCAATGTGCGCGAGTTGAAGAATGTGGTGGAACGTGCGGTCTACCGGGCGGAACGGCCGGACCGTCCGGTCGATACGGTCGTGCTGGACCCCTTCGCCTCCCCCTGGCGGCCGGTCGGCCTATCCGAGTCGGGGCGGACGCATCCCGAACAGCGGCCGAAGCCCGCCCCGGAAACACCGGCTGGTCCATTTTTGGAGGAAGTCAGGAAGTTCGAAATCGGCCTTCTCACCACGGCCCTGGAGCGCAATCAGTTCAACCAGAAACGCGCCGCCGAGGACCTTGGCCTGAGATACCATCAGTTCCGAGGATACCTGCGCAAATACGATCTGCTGGAGGCCAAGTCAACCTGATGGAATGTCGCAGTCGCACGCGCAAGCAATTTATGCTAATTTAATATCTGCCGGATTTCACCGGGTTCTGAATGGATGGAATGGGGGCTCTGATCATGTCCATGGGACTGTCGGATATCAACAAGGCGATGAGCCCGGTCAGGGCCAGCTATCAGTCGCGGGTGCAGTCTCAGAACGCCGTCACCAACGAGGTCGTCGACAAGAACGAGCAGCGGCAGAACCAGACGCTGCAGCTCATGAGTTCGTCGTTCGAGATCGCCAACAACGGGCTGCGCAGCCGCGGCGGCAAGGTCGATATCAAGGTCTGACGGCATCAACCCTGACCTCGCGACCCTCGTACCAGCCCTTCGACCGCGTCACGATCGTGACGACCGACAGCATCACCGGAACTTCGACCAGAACGCCGACCACCGTCGCCAGTGCCGCACCCGAGTCGAGGCCGAACAGGCTGATCGCGGCGGCAACCGCGAGTTCGAAGAAGTTCGACGCCCCGATCAGGGCGGCGGGTGCGGCCACGCACCACGCGACGCCGAAGCGGCGCGACAGCCAATAGGCCAGCCCGGCATTGAAATAGACCTGGATCAGGATCGGGACCGCGAGCAGCAGGATCACCACCGGCTGCGCCAGAATCCGTTCGCCCTGGAAGCCGAACAGCAGCACCAGCGTCGCCAGCAGCGCCGTCAGCGACAGCGGCTGAAGCCGGTCGAGAACCCGCTTCAACGCCACAGCACCCCCGGATGCCAGCAGCCCGCGCCGCCAGAGCTGCGCCGCCACCACCGGGACCACGATATACAGGACCACCGACAGCAGCAGCGTATCCCACGGCACCGTGATCGAGGCGACGCCGAGCAGCAGCCCCACGATGGGCGCGAAGGCGAAGACCATGATGAGGTCGTTCAGCGCCACCTGGCTCAGCGTGTAATGCGGCTCGCCATCGCACAGGTTGGACCAGACGAAGACCATCGCCGTGCAGGGAGCGGCGGCCAGCAGGATCAGGCCGGCGATATAGGAGGAAATCTGGTCCTGGGGCAGCAGCGGGGCGAACAGATAGCCGATGAACAGCCAGCCCAGGGCGAACATGCTGAAGGGCTTGACCGCCCAGTTGATGAACAGGGTGACGCCGACGCCGCGCCAGTGCTCGCGCACCCGGCCAAGGGACGTGAAGTCGATCTTCAGCAGCATCGGGCACGATCATCAGCCAGATCAGGATCGCCACCGGCAGGTTGACGTTGGCGACCTCGGCCGAGGCGACCAGGGCGAAGAAGCCCGGCATCAGCCAGCCAAGCGCCGTTCCGGCGACGATGCAGAGGGCGACCCAAAGGCTCAGCCAGCGCTCGAATACGCTCATTCCCGAACCTCCGGCACCGATGCCGTCTCGACCGATCTCGCGCAGCTTGGCCTGGAGCGACATGCGGTCCAGTCCCTCGATCCGCAGTGACGTGAAGACCTTGATGCGGGCCTCCAGCTCCAGATAGATGCGCTTGAAGTACTTCAGCGCCGCTTCTTCCGGCCCGACGAAGGCGGCGGGGTCCTCGACGCCCCAATGGGCGGTCATCGGCTGACCCGGCCAGATCGGGCAGACCTCGCCGGCGGCGTTGTCGCAGACGGTGAAGACGAAATCGAGCGGGACGGCGCCCGGCCCGGCGAACTCGTCCCATGACTTGGACCGGAAGCCCGAGACATCGTAGTTCAGGTTGGAGAGGAGCTTCAGGGTCGTCGGATGGACCTCGCCCTTGGGCTGGCTGCCGGCGCTGAAGCCCTTGAACTTGCCGTTCCCCCACCGGCTGATCGCCGCTTCCGCCATGACGCTGCGGGCACTGTTGCCGGTGCAGAGGAAGAGAACGTTGTAAACGGGCATGACGGCGTCTCCTGTCACTTCGATAATGCTCGAAATAACAGGTGGGCCGTATCGGCGTCAAATGACATTTTTATGTTTATGGAAATGTCGAAGCGGCCAAAGGTCGCGGAATCTCCCAGGCCTCTTCACCGGTCCACCACGACGTCGCTGGTGGGCTTGGAGCAGCAGAGCAGCGCCTGTCCGGCGTCGATCTCGCGCTGGCGGATGCCGCCGGCGTGCTTCATCTCCACGGTTCCGGAAATCAGCTTGCTCTTGCAGGTGCCGCACAGGCCCTTGGTGCAGGACGACGGCAGGCGCATGCCCGCCGCACGGGCGGCGGTCAGGATGTTGGTGTCGGCGGCGCATTCGACCACGCGGCCTGTCTTGGCGAACTCGATCCGGTAGGTCCGGGTTTCCGGGGTGGGGGGAGGCACCGGGACGGTGGCGGACGCGGCGGCCGCTTCGGGCTGGGCTCTCCGACAGGGTTTCGAAGTTGAAGCTTTCCTCGTGGTAGCGGGCCATGTCGAAGCCGGCCTCCCGCAGCATGGCGCGGACGGCGGCCATGTAGGGTTCCGGGCCGCAGGTGAAGATCGTCCGCTCCGCCAGATCGGGGGCGATCAGCTTCAGCATCGGCAGGTTCAGCCGGCCCCGGAAGCCGCTCCAGTTGCGCTCGCCGTCGGTCGTTTCGCAGACATGGGCGACGGAGAAGCGGGGCAGATTGCGGGCCATCAGGTCCAGTTCGGACCGGAAGATGATATCGGCCGGGCTGCGGGCGCTGTGGACGAAGGTGATGTCCCGGTCCTGCGCCAGATCATGGTACGTCCGCGCCATCGACATCAGCGGCGTGATGCCGCTGCCGCCGGACAGGAACAGGTACTTGGGGGCGTGATGATCGAAGGCCGTGAACTCGCCCAGCGGGCCGACGGCGCGCAGCTCATACCCCGGCTTCAGCGTGTCGTGCAGCCAGTTGGACACGATGCCGCCCGGCACCCGCTTGACCGTGATCGAGATCAGGTGACCGCGCGTCGGGGCCGAGGAGATCGTGTAGCACCGGTTGATCACCTGCCCGCCGATGGGGAGATCCAGCGTCAGGAACTGGCCGGGCTTGTAGCGGAACAGGCGCGGTTCGCGGGCCGAGAAGACGAAGGTCTTGACGTCGTGGGTCTCGTCGCGGACCAGGCGGCAGACCAGCACATCGTCGGTTTCGGCATCCCAACCCGCCAGCTCGCGGGTCACCTGGGAGGCGAAAGCGTCTTCCGCAGTCCCTGCTATACTGGCGGCGCATCGGTCATCAGCATCACCCCGTCTCTTCCCCTTCCCTCAGTCTCTGATATCAGCGCGTGCCGAGGTGGGCCGCCATGCGGCCGATGTACCAATTGGAGAATTTCTCGACCAGCATCTCGGTATGGACCGAATACGGGCCGGGCTCGTAAGCCGGGCTGCGGGCGCCGGACTGGGCGTAGCCGACCAGCTCGCCGTCCTGCTTGTTGGTCGCGACCCAGACCGAGGTCACGTTTTCCAGATCGTAATCGACCCCTTCGACCGCATCCTTGTGGACCAGCCACTTGGTCCGCAGCAGCGTGCGTTCCGGCGAGAGCGGCAGCACCGAGAAGGTGACGATGTGGTCGCTCATGAAGTGGTGCCAGGAATTCGGCTGGGTCCAGACCGACAAGCCGCCGAGCTTCGGGTCGTTGATGTTGCCGAGCAGCTTCTTGCAGGCGACCTGCGTGTTCATCGTCTGCGATTCGCCATGCTGATCGATGGGGAGGCGCTGGGCGCGGTAGCCGGTGACGCAATCGTCCAGATGGTCGATCTCGCGCGCCGCCAGCCCGTTCGCTTCGCAGCGGGCCTCCAGGTCGCAGACCAGCCGGTCGTAGCGGGCGATCTGCTCGCGGCCCAGATCATCGACCTCGTCCGGGGAATAGCCGAAGCCGTAGGCGAACAGCGGGACCGTCAGTTCGGGGTGGTTGACCGAGCAGTGGTAGCATTCACGATTGTTCTCCATCGTGAGCTTCCAGTTGCCTTCCTCGATCAGGTCGATCTGCTGGATGACCTTGGCGTTGGCGATGTCATGGGGCGCTATATAGGGCTCCAGCGTCGCGGGCCATGTCCTCGATATCGGCGGGGGGTTCGTCGGCCAGACAGATGAAGATCAGGCCGGCGACGCTCCGCACATGGACCTTCTTCAGGCCGTGGCACCCGGTATCGAAACCCGGCCCCATATGCTCGGCGTAGAGCAGCGAGCCGTCCAGGCCGTAGGTCCACTGGTGATAGCGGCAGACGATGTTGCCGACCGTGGTCTTTTCGTCATGGACCAGCCGCGCGCCGCGATGGCGGCAGATATTGTGGAAAGCCCGAAGCCCCATGTCATCGTCGCGGGCGATGATGATGGAGGAGCGGTCGATATCGACCACCATGCAGTCGCCCGGCTCCGGC
>CAWKET010000012.1:0-119692 GCA_963848585.1 uncultured Alphaproteobacteria bacterium
ATCTTGCCATCGAGATCGACGATGGTTCCGGCGTTGAAGCTGTCCAGCCATTCCAGCGCATTGACCGTCAGGCCCTCATAGGCTCGGCCCTGGAAGACATAGCCCCACATGCGGCTATTGCCGGCGTCCCGCTCCGCCTTTTGGATGAAGCGGGGCGGTTTCCGTCATTTCCTGCCAGGTTGCCGGCAGCTTGCGACCGTATTTCTCCAGCAGATCCTTGCGGTGATCGAACAATCCGGCATCGGTGAACCAGGGCATGGCCACCAGCCGGTCGTCCACGACATCATTGGTCACGATCGCCTTAAAGTGCTGGTCCAGCGTCTGCTGGTCCACCACGTCACGTAGGTCGATCAGGTGATTGGAAAGGATGCCCGGCCACACCACATCGATCTGGAGAACATCGATGTCGCCCGATTTGGCGGCCAGCAACTGTTGATAAAGGGCAAGGCGCTCGTTGCTGTCGTTCGGGGTAGAAACAAGATTGACGCGGTGTCCGGTGGCGGCTTCCCAGGCTCTGACCCCGCTCTCGCACACCTGGAACTCAATACGACAGCAGGAAATAGCGATGGCCGTACCACTGGCGGGACCGGTCTGCTTTCCAACGTTAGGCGTCTGCGCCACGGCAACACCCATGGAAATCCACAAGGAAAAGCCCCGCCGAGGCCCAACGGGGGATGGCAGAGTGTCGGCGGTCAGACAATGTTCCCCATGGTTGCTCCAACCTCCCTTTTAATTTTTGGTTGGGACACCTATGATTTGACTTTGGCTAAGTCAGTGCGGTGGCAACATCCAAGGGACAAGGCCAAAAACACTCACTTTAGAACTAATGATGGTGGCGAACGACAAGCGACGACAAGCACTAGGGCTCCCAACGATGCCGGGTGAATATAGCGATTAATTAGTCTTTCTCAACTGCTCTAACCATTCGAGCATCATCGGCTGGGTTCAAACGATCATGTATGTCTGCATCTGCCACGGATTTAATGAGAAGAAGGTCAAGCAGGCGCTCTCTCTCGGCATATGCAGGGCAGCCGGCTTCTTCAACTGTATAGGGCTAAAAGACCCCAGTGCGGTAAATGCGTTCCTTATCTCCGGCAAATGGTCGCCGATCATCGCAAGACGATGACTTGCGCCAGTAACTGCGACGTGCCTGAAGAAGCCGCTATCGCCGCTGAGTAAACCTTCGCGAACAGTCCTCCCCTAAGTTTGGATGTTCCACTAGGCATTAATTTAGGGTTTTGTCCCCCCACTTATTCCGTCATACCCGGACTTGATCCCATAGGCGCTAACTTAGATGTTTCGCCTTATTTTCGTCATACCCGGACTTGATCCGGGTATCTCCTTTCAGGAGCTGAGCGGGTGACATCGGCGTTCAGGTTGAAGTCCTCACGTCAGCCTCCGCCAGGAGATACCCGGATCAAGTCCGGGTATGACGAAAGGGTGGACGATAATGCCGGAACATCGCTCTGGAACACCTTAAGTTAGCGCCTATGGGATCAAGTCCGGGTATGACGGATATTAACGAAATACCCTATGTTCATCCTATTGATTACGCGCCTGATCCGGTCATGCAACCCTTGAGAGCCTGAAATCGTTCCTCCGCAATCCGGTCGGCCGCGACATTTGTCGGGATGCCCTCGGCGTCCGCCCGTTTGAAGATTGTTATCAGCTGATTGTGAATTCGGTCCACATGGGCGAAAGCCGTCGTCCGGTCATAGCCGCTCCCGGATGGGCCGAACTCATCGTCCATGTTGATGACGCCACCGGCATTGATCACATAATCCGGCGCATACAGGATGCCCCGCTCAGCCAGAGCGGCACCATGGCGGTTCTCGGCAAGCTGGTTGTTAGCGGAACTCGCCACTATGGCCACCTTCAGCCGGGGCAGGGTCTTGTCGTTGATCACCGCTCCCAAGGCGCAGGGCGCGAAGACATCCGCTTCCACGTCGAAGACCGAGTCGGGATCGACCGGCGTCGCCCTGAAGCTCTCGACCGCGCGCTCCACATGCTCCCGCCGGATATCGCTGACCGACAGCCGCACGCCTTCGTCCGCCAATTGCCGGCACGGGTCCCAGCCGACATGGCCCAAGTCTGGACGATGACCCGGAGCAGATCCAGGCTATTGCGACGCAACCGGTAATCGACAGCGGCCCGGATGCCCATGAAGACGCCGCGCGCCGTGGCGGGAGCGGATCGCCGCTGCCGCCTTCCTGCAAACCGGCGACATGCCGGGTGACGCCCCGGATGGTCGCCATGTCCTCGACCGGAGATCCGACATCCTCGGCGATGATGTAGCGCCCGGCCAGCCGGTCAACGGCTCGCCCATGGCCGCCATCAGTTCGAGGTCTTCTCATTGCACGATTCGCCGATGATTACCGATTTGCCGCCGCCGAACGGCAAGTCGGCAAGGGCGTTCTTGTACGTCATCCTTTCCGCGACAGGCGCAGCACGTCCCGCACGGCTTCCTCTTCGCTCGCATAATTCCACATGCGACAACCGCCCAGGGCCGGGCCGCGGGCAGTGTTGTGAATGGCTATGATGGCTTTCAAACCGGTTTCAGTTCTGATCGGAACCCGATTTCTCCGTGCCCATCGAAGTCCTGCTGCGAGAATACCGACATACCTCACCTCTTTTTGTGCTTTGCTGCAAAACTGTGGCAGCAGAGAAACTCCGTCTCATTAAAAAGTATTAGGGGCTTTTCTAAGGTGCGATCAACGAGTTCTGGAATGTTTATAAAAAAAGCACGTTAATGATTTGCGCAGCCAAACTTTCGCTGGATATGGACTTGTAATGGAGGTTCCGAGAAACATGTGCTAGCAACGGATAACCCCGCGGTCGGGAACGGCACACTTGGGCGGGTTGGCCTAAAAACGAGTAGTCTTTAGACCTAGCAGGATTGTTGGGGAATAGATGGTAACCCGTGGAAGAGATCAATACGAACTCGCTGCGGCCTCTGAGTTCAGATGCTCACCGAGCGGCTGGACAGCCTCCGAGCCTTGGCGGAACGTACTTCCGGGGATCAAAGGTTGGCTCCTTGAGCGGGCCTTGGACCAGGTGCGTGGCATCCGCAACCGGACTGAGGCCAAGATCGAAGACGTCCGGCGCTCATCTGATGACGCCTGGAAATTAGTCAAAGTGCATGCGGATGCAGCGCTTGCACAGTTTCGCGCCGGTCTTGATCAGATCGAAAGCCAATTCCGCCGGGCAGCGGCCTGAGACTAATCCACCGGGGGACGGAAATCCGTTTCCCCCGGCACCGGCAGATGTCACGCTCCCTCAACGTCCGGCCGAGCGCGCTCGAGGAAATCCAGCCGGTCCTGACCCCAGAAAATTTCTCCATCCAGCACATAGGACGGTGCACCGAAGACACCCGCCGCCAGAGCCTGCTCGGTGTAAGCATCCCAGCGTGCCCGGATGTCGTCGCTGTCGGCCCGCTCGACCAGCGCTGGTGCGGCGCCATCCTTCCAGAATCTCCGCAGCGTCTCGCGATCGGCAATGTCACGATCCTCCACCCAGATCGCCCGCCCCAGCGCGGTACTGAGCGCCCCAAGGTCGGCCCCAGCCTCTTCCGCGGCGATCAGCGTCAGCGCCGCCAGTTCATCCGGCTGCGGAAAAATGGTCGGGGTCGGGTTCAGCGGTATGCCGAGATAGTCGGCCCAGCGCCGCAGTTCGACCAGCCGGTAAGCCTGCCGTTGGGGTGCGCGTTTCGTCACCGGCAATCCGCCCGAAGCCGGAAAGATGGTGCCGAAATTGACGGGCTTGTAAGCGATTTCCGCGCCAGCTTTGGCGGCGATGGCATGGAACCGCTCCGAGCCCAAGAAGGCCCAGGGTGAAATCGGCGTGAAGTAATAGTCGATGCGCCTCGGCATGGCTCGCTCCTCCTGTGGTTTTGCACCGGACTTTATTTGTTCTTCGCCAGGGTAACGCGCGCGGTTTCCGAAAAGCTGGTGGACGGAACGGCGAAGCCGACCATGTCACCGGCAATCGTGCCTGCCGCCACGTCGATCCCCACGATAGCCGGTCCTTGCTTTCCCCGCAGCAACAGCGGAGATCCGCTGTCGCCATGCGTCGCGTCGCAGGTATGAGTCAGTAGACCGGAGGACGCCGCACCTTTGCCCAGCGCGCAGCCGTCATGGATCGACAGCAGATGCGCACGATCCTGACTGTACCCGGCCCGCATCAGGACCGCTCCGGCCGGCGGTCCCTGATCGCGGATGGGCACCGGCTTGATCGGAACGGCCTTCTCCAGCACCACGATCGCCCAATCCGCCCGCACGGCCCCGGTCCCATAGGAATAAGCGTCCGGAACAATCACCGACTGCGCCGCGGAATGCGCCAGAAACTCCCCCGCCTGTAGCCCGCCAGAAAATGCAGATCCCCCGGCTTGACACGCTGCCCAGTGCGCTTGTCGTACAGGCAATGGGCGGCGGTCAACACCTGCTCGCGGACCGATCAGCGTCCCGGTACAAAAGCCCCCCGTACTCCGGTTGACCCTGCCGATAGCAGCCCACGGCCACTCCTGCGTATCCAGCGGCGTCCTGTCATCACGCCCCATGATCCCCGGCAACCGCTCCCGGTCGTTGGCGGCGAGGGTGAGGGGAGTTCCGGCCAGAAGGATGGTGAACATCAATACGTTGATCGGTCTATTCAATGTCAGTCATCACTTCCTACCGCTCCAGCAATTCAATCTCTTTACGCCCTAAGCTTATCCATATGCTGCTTCCGCAGCTTCGCCACCTTCGGCTCGATGATCACCTGACAATACGGCTGCCCCGGATTGCGGGCGAAGTAATCGTCGTGATAGGCCTCGGCCGGATAGAAAGTCGGCAGCGGCGACACCTCCGTCACGATGGCGCGGTTCCAGATCCTGCGATCATTGACCGACTTGATGACCTCGCGCGCGATCCGCTCCTGTTCGGCATCGTGGTAGAAGATGACCGAGCGGTATTGCGGGCCGACATCGTTGCCCTGCCGGTTGGGCGTGGTCGGATCATGGGTGGTGAAGAACACCTCCAGCAGATCCTGATACGAGATCACCGCCGGATCGTAGGTGATCTGAATCACCTCGGCATGCCCGGTCCTGGCGGTGCAGACCTGCTCGTAGGTCGGGTTCTCCACATGACCGCCGGCATAGCCGGACTTCACGCTCTTGCACGCCGCGCAGGTTCTGGAAGACCGCTTCGGTACACCAGAAGCAGCCGCCGCCGAAGGTTGCCGTTGCCAGTTGCTGGTTCTCGGCCATCGCTGTTCGTTCCTTGGCTAATCGCGTTTGAATGTTCCGCGTCTCCATGTGGTGCGCGGAGGCACCGGGAAAACCCGGCTCCCGGTAACAATCCCGCGATCCGGAACCCCGTCGGCCCGATCACGCCGTCTTGGAAATCTCCAGCTTCAGTTCCTCGATCATCTTCTGCCGCATGATGAATTTCTGGATCTTGCCGGTCACCGTCATGGGGAAGGCCTCCACGAAGCGGACGTAGCGCGGCACCTTGTAGTGCGCGATCTGTCCCGGCAGAACTCCAGGATCTCCTCCTCGGTCAGCGTCTCGCCCTTCCTGGAGCGTGATCCAGGCGCAAAGCTCCTCGCCGAACCGCTCATCCGGCACGCCGAAGACCTGCACGTCCGCGACCTTGGGGTGGCGTATACAGGAACTCCTCGATCTCGCGCGGATAGATGTTCTCGCCGCCCCGGATGACCATGTCCTTGATGCGCCCGACGATGTTGCAGTAGCCGTCCTCGTCCAGCGTCGCCAGATCGCCGGTATGCATCCAGCGCGACGCGTCGATCGCCTCGCCGCGTCCGCTCCTCGTCGCCCCAGTAGCCCCGCATCACGCGAATAGCCGCGCGTCAGCAGCTCGCCCGGAGTGCCCACCGGCACGATCCGGCCTTCGACATCGACGATCTTGACCTCGAGATGCGGCTGGATGCGCCCGACCGTCGCCACCCGCCGCTCCAGCGGATCGTCCACCGAGCTTTGGAAGCTGACCGGGCTGGTTTCGGTCATGCCATAGGCGATGGTGATCTCCCGCATGTTCATCTCGCCCGCCACCCGCTTCATGACCTCGATCGGGCAGGGGGAACCGGCCATGATGCCGGTGCGCAGCGTGGAGAGGTCGAACTCCTTGAAGCGCGGATGGTCCAGCACGGCGATGAACATCGTCGGCACGCCATGCAGGCCGGTGCAGCGCTCCTCCTGGACGGCGTTCAGGACGGCTTCCGGCTCGAAGCCTTCGCCCGGAAAGACCATGCAGGCGCCGGTGCGTGACGCAGGCGAGATTGCCCAGCACCATGCCGAAGCAGTGGTAGAGCGGCACGGGGATGCACAGCCGGTCCTGCTCGGTCAGCCGCATCGCCTCCCCGATGAAGAAGCCGTTGTTCAGGATGTTGTGGTGGGTCAGCGTGGCGCCCTTGGGGTTGCCCGTGGTGCCGCTGGTGAACTGGATGTTGATGGCGTCGTCGAACTGAAGGATATCCTTCAACTCCTCCAGCTTCGCGAAATGCTCGTCCCGCGCGGCATCCGCGATATCGCCGAAGTTCAGCATGCCCGGCGTCTTGTCCGTGCCCATCCGGATGACGGTCCGCAGGCTGGGGACCTTGTGCGCGTCGAGCTTTCCGGGCTCGGCGTGGTCCAGTTCCGGCGCCACGTCGCGGATCATGCCGATATAGTCGCTGCTCTTGAACGACGCCGCCAGGATCAGCGCCTTGCAGCCGACCTTGTTCAGCGCGTATTCAAGCTCGTGGGTGCGGTATGCCGGATTGATGTTGACCAGAATCAGCCCGGCCTTGGCCGTGGCGAACTGGGTCAGCACCCATTCGGAATTGTTCTGCGACCAGATGCCGATCCGGTCACCGGGCTTCAGGCCCAAGGCTATCAGCCCGGCCGCCACCTTGTTCACTTCGTCGCGGAACTGGCGATAGGTCCAGCGGATACCCTGATGGCGAACGACCAGGGCGTCGGCATCGGGCGACAATGCCGCGACACGGTCCAGATGCATGCCGATCGTCTCGCCGATCAGTGGCGTCGTGGCCGCACCATGGACATAGCTCCGCTCAAGTCTGGTCATCGCATTTCCCCCGATCACATGGTTTTTGCGCCGGCACCGGATGCTTCGATGCCGGCCTGTTTTCAGGGAAGGATGACTACTACGATATGCGGGGTTGGGAAAACCACGAAAGAGAAGGGGGTGCGGCAGCCGGTATCAGCCGCTCTGCCAAATCTTGATGGGACGAACCGGCGTTTCCGATGGTATTGAATCCGCGATTCACGCCAATTCCTTGAGGACTGTGTGCAGCCATGAGCGCCGCCAATACTTCGTCCCTTTTCGCCCCCATCGCCCTGGCACCCCGCGACCCCATCCTGGGCATCACCGAAGCCTTCAACGCGGACCCCAATCCCGCCCGGATCAACCTGGGCGTCGGCGTCTATGTCGGCGACGATGGCCGCGTTCCGCTGCTGGAATGCGTTCAGCGGGCCGAAACGCTGCTGCTGGAAGGCAAGCAGCCGCTCAGCTACCTGCCGATCGACGGCCTGCAATCCTATGACAAGGCGGCCTCAGCCCTGGTCTTCGGCGCCGACAGCCCGGCCATCGCCGAAGGCCGCGTCGTCGCCGTGCAGGCTCTTGGCGGGACCGGCGGCCTGCGCTTGGGCGCCGATCTGCTGCGCGGGCTTCACGCCCGCCAAGCGCGTCTGGATCAGCGACCCGAGCTGGGAAAACCACCGCGCGCTGTTCGAAAACGCCGGCTTCACGGTGGAAACCTATCCCTACAGCCGCGACCGGGGCCGCGCGCTGGACTTCGCCGGCATGATCGGGTGCCTGTCGGGCCTGCCCGCCGGCGATGTCGTCATCCTGCACGCCTGCTGCCACAACCCGACCGGCCTCGACCTGACGCCGGAGCAGTGGGCCGAGGTGATCGAGGTGGTCAAGGCCCGCGGCCTCGTCCCCTTCCTCGACATCGCCTACCAGGGCTTCGCCGAAGGGCTCGACGCCGATGCCGCACCCGTGCGCGCCTTCGCGGCCGCCGGCGTTTCGATGCTCGTTTCCAGCTCGTTCTCCAAGTCGCTGTCGCTGTACGGCGAGCGCGTCGGCGCGCTCAGCGTCGTGACCTCGGACGCTGCCGAGGCCGCCCGCGTGCTCAGCCAGCTCAAGCGGCTGGTGCGGACGCAACTATTCCAGCCCGCCGTCCCACGGCGCCAAGATCGTCTCCGCCGTGCTCAGCACGCCGGAACTCCGGGCGCTCTGGGACGAGGAACTGACCGGCATGCGCGTCCGCATCCGCTCGATGCGCGAAGCTCTGGCGGAGAAGCTGACCGCTCTGGTGGAAGGTCAGGATTTCTCGTTCATCACGCGCCAGCGCGGAATGTTCTCGTACTCCGGACTGCCGCAGCCGGTCATCGCCCGGCTTCGGGAAGAGCACTCGATCTATGCGCTGGACAGCGGCCGCATCTGCGTCGCCGCTCTGAATTCCCGGAACATCGACACGGTGGCCAATGCCATCGCCGCCTGCCTGAAGACCGCGTAAGCGGTCTGATCGGTCTGATCGGCTTCACGTTCTTCGTATGTCGGCGCTGCTCATCGGTGAGCGCCGGCATACGAAGACAGGCCGATTGTAAAAGGGGAGTTTTTCTTCGTATCGGTCTGGAAGACAAGCCGAGCTCACACTATATGTAAGACAGCTTGACTTGCCACACTCACAGTACAGATGAGAAAAACAAACCGGGCCGTGAAACGTTCGGCTGGCGACCAACGCGCCCAATCCTTGGAAAAGCTGCTCCACATGACGACACCATACTTCGGATTGTGTGAGATCTGTTGATGACCCCCACTCTGAACCATCGTGGTTATTGAATGGTTAACATTGCCTGTTGCGGATTGTTCCGTGTTGATATCACAGAAATGACGGCTTTTTTGCTAACTGCGATTTCAATCCATGACAGTCGAAGTTTGCGGCATTCCGAAGAGAACTTTGATAGAACATTCCCATGGAATGGACCGACGAGGCGATCGTATTGTCCGCCCGGCCGCATGGCGAAGCGGCTGTGGTGGCGACCTTGCTGACGCACAGCCATGGCCGGCACTCCGGTCTGGTTCAAGGGGGCCGCTCGTCCAAACAGCGCGGCAACCTGCAGCCGGGCAACCGCGTCAGCGCCCGCTGGCGGGCGCGGCTCGCCGACCATCTCGGCACCTTCACGGTCGAACCCGTCCACAACGCGTCCGCCGGGATGCTGGACGATCCGGTCCGGCTGGCCTGTCTCGTCTCCGCCTGCGCCGTGACGGAAGTGGCGTTGCCCGACCGGGAACCGCACGAGCCGGTCTTCCACGGCCTTGCGGCCCTGCTCGAAGCGCTCGAAACGCCGCTCTGGGCGCCGGCCTATGTCCGGTGGGAACTGGGCCTGCTTCAGGAACTGGGCTTCGGCCTCGACCTCGGCACCTGTGCCGCCACCGGCGCCAACGACGCTCTCGCCTTCGTCAGTCCGCGCACCGGCCGGGCGGTTTCTCTGTCCGCGGGGGAGCCTTACCGGGACAAGCTGCTGACCCTGCCGGGCTTCCTGATCGGCCAGGCAGCCTCCCGCAGCGGCGGCCTGGAAGAGGAAGTGCTTGCCGGGCTGGACCTGACAGGGCATTTCCTCGACCGTCACGCCTTCGCCAGCCGCGACACCGCCATGCCGGCGGCGCGGACAAGATTTATCGAACGCTATCGCAAATTGGCTACCCTGTCTGGTAGTAGATAAGACATGACCGACCCTGTCCTCGACATCCAAGATAAGCCGCTTTCCGAAGCCCTCGGCGAGCGCTACCTGTCCTATGCGCTGTCCACCATCATGGCCCGCTCGCTGCCCGATGTGCGCGACGGACTGAAGCCGGTTCACCGCCGGCTGCTCTTCGCCATGAGCCAGCTCAAGCTGGAGCCGGACACCCCGCCCAAGAAATGCGCCCGCGTCGTCGGCGACGTGATCGGTAAATTCCACCCGCACGGCGATTCGGCGGTCTATGACGCGCTGGTCCGTCTGGCGCAGGATTTCGCCGTCCGCTATCCGCTGATCGACGGGCAGGGCAATTTCGGCAACATCGACGGCGATAACGCCGCCGCGATGCGATACACCGAAGCCCGGCTGACCGCCGTCGCCCGTGCGCTGCTGGAAGGCATCGACGAGGACACCGTCGATTTCCGGGGCACCTATGACGGCGAGGGCGAAGAGCCCATCGTGCTGCCGTCCGCCTTCCCGAACCTGCTCGCCAACGGCTCGCAGGGCATCGCGGTCGGCATGGCGACCTCCATCCCGCCGCACAACGCGGAAGAGCTGTGCGACGCGCTGACATACCTGATCAAGCACCCGGACGCGACGCCGGAAGACCTCGTCCGCTTCGTCCCCGGACCCGACTTCCCGACCGGCGGCACCCTGGTCGAACCGCGCGCCTGCATCACGGAGGCCTACCGCACCGGGCGCGGCAGCTTCCGCCTGCGGGCGCGGTGGGAGGTGGAGAAGCTGGGGCAGGGCACGTGGCAGATCGTCGTCACGGAGATCCCCTATCAGGTCCAGAAGAGCCGCCTGATCGAGAAGATCGCCGAGCTTCTGACCGCCCGCAAGCTCTTCCTGCTGGACGACGTGCGCGACGAATCGGCGGAGGATATCCGCCTCGTCCTCGTCCCGAAGAACCGCAACGTCGATCCCGACGTGCTGATGGAATCGCTGTTCAAGTCCACCGATCTTGAGGTCCGCTTCGGCCTCAACATGAACGTGCTGGACAAGGACAACATCCCGCGCGTCATGAACCTGCGGGAAGTGCTCCAGGCCTTCCTGGCGCACCGGATCGAGGTCCTGGAACGGCGCACGCGCCACCGTCTCGGCAAGATCGATCACCGGCTGGAAGTGCTGGGCGGCTACCTGATCGCCTACCTGAACCTGGACGAGGTGATTCGCATCATCCGGGAGGAGGACGAGCCGAAGAAGTCGCTGATCAAGACCTTCTCGCTGACCGATGTTCAGGCCGAAGCCATCCTGAACATGCGCCTGCGCTCGCTCCGCAAGCTGGAAGAGTTCGAGATCAAGACGGAGCACGACGCCCTTTCGGCCGAGCGCACCGATCTGGCCGACCTGCTGGAGAACGAGCCCCGGCGCTGGAAGGCCATCGCCGCCCAGGTCGCGGAGACGAAGAAGAAGTTCGGCAAGACCACGCCGCTGGGCAAGCGCCGCACCATCATCGGCGATGCGCCGACAGCCGTCGTGATCCCGCTGGAAGCCATGGTCGAGCGCGAGCCGGTCACCGTCTTCTGCTCCGAAAAGGGCTGGATCAGGATGGTCAAGGGCCACCAGACCGAGACGGCGGACATCAAGTACAAGGACGGCGACCGGGAGCGTTTCGTGCTGCGGGTCGAGACGACGGACAAGCTGGTCGTTCTCGGCACCAATGGCCGCTTCTACACGCTGGCCGTGGACAAGCTGCCGCGCGGGCGGGGCTTCGGCGAACCGTTGCGCCTGATGATCGACCTTGCCAACGACGCCGAACTGGTCAGCCTGTTCAAGCACGAACCGGGCCGCCGGCTGCTGGTCGCCGCGTCCAACGGGCGTGGTTTCCAGGTGGACGAGGACGAGGTGATCGCCCAGACCCGTGGCGGCAAGCAGGTCATGAGCGTCGGCGACGGCGTCGAGGCGAAGTTCTGCGTTCCGGTCGATGGCGACAGCGTGGCGGTCATCGGCAACAACCGCAAACTGCTGGTCTTCTCGCTGGAGGAGGTGCCGGTAATGGGGCGCGGCCGGGGCGTCACGCTTCAGAAATACACCGACGGCAGTCTGGCCGACGTGACCACCTTCACCTTCGCGCAGGGCCTTTCCTGGAAGAGCGGTGAGCGCACGCGGGTGGAAACCGACATGTCGCTGTGGAAGGCTCACCGGGGTACCACCGGCCGTACGCCACCCAACGGCTTCCCCAAGAATAACCGTTTCACCTGAATAGCCTAATAATCAATCATCCCTGTCAGGAACTCTCCGGCCAGCCCTTTCGTTCATGGTCCCACAGAGACCAGCGATCGGTCGCGAAAAACCGGAGAGTGGGATGCGCAAAACGATACTGATGATGACCACCGCCCTTGCGGCGTGGTCCTGGGCGGCGGGAGCCGGAGCGCAGGAAACGCCACCGCCTCCGGCCTCCTCGCCGCCCCTGGCTCCGGCAGCGCCCGCTCCGCAGGTTGACGTTCAGCAACCTCCGGCTGAGGTCGATGTCCAGCAGCCCCCGCCGCAGGTCACGGTGGAACAGCAGCCTCCCGAAATCATCATCGAGCAGCAACCGCCGCAGATCATCGTCCGGCAGGCCCCGCCGCGCATCATCGTGCGCCAGCCGCCGCCGCGAAGTCACCGTCCGCCAGTTCCAGCCCCAGGTGATCGTCCGCCAGCGCGAGCCGGAAGTGATCATCGAGCAGGCCGAACCCGAGATCCAGGTGGAGCAGCCCCAGCCGCTCGTCACCGTCGAGCAGGCGCAGCCCCGGATCAACGTCCAGCAGCCCCCGCCGCAGGTCGTGATCGAGCAGGCTCCGCCCCAGATCCAGGTCCAGCCCGCCGTTCCTCCCGTCACCTCCTGAACCGCCCCCCGCTCCCTTGGCCGCCGGCCCCGACCGCCGCCTCCGGAGCCGTCCGCCACCCCCGGAGCCGGCCACCCGTCACCCCGCCGCCGGAAACGCCCTCACCGGCCGGTGTCGCCGTGGAGCAGATGATCGGCAAGCCGGTTGTGAACGCGGAGGGCCAGGAGATCGGTCAGGTCCGCGACCTGCTGATAGGCCAGGACGGCGCGGTCTCACAGGCGATCGTCGATGTCGGCGGCTTCCTCGGCGTCGGCACCAAGCAGATCGCGGTGCCGTGGGACCAGATCGCGGTTCAGCCCGACGGCAACAGCGTCACCTTGCCCATGGACCGGCAGCAGCTTGAGACGGCGCCCGACCATGAATACGCCGAGGGCGACAACGCCCTGGTCGGACCTACCCGCTAACTCAAGGAGCATCAGCCATGCACAGACACCTCCTCATCACGTCGGCTCTGCTCCTGGGATTCACCGCTCCAGCCGCGGCGCAGACTCAGCCGCAGCAGCCTCCCCAGGCGGTGGTTCAGGGCCAGGGCACCGTCGAGGTCCGCCCCGCCGAACCGCAGATCCGGATCGAATCCGCTCCGCCGCAGGTCCAGGTCGAAACTCCGGGTGAGCCCGAGATCAAGGTCGTCCAGGTCCCGACCATCGACGGCCGCATGCCGGAAGATGTCGTCGGCCAGACCGTGAAGAACAGCGAGGGCGAGGACATCGGCGAAGTCCGCGACTTCATCACCCAGCCGGACAGCGCCGCGATCGACAGCCTCGTGCTGTCGCGAGCCGTTTTCTTGGCTTCGGTGAAAAGCTCGTCACCATCCCCTGGGACAAGGTGCGGGTCGATCCGCAGAGCCATGAACTTGTGGCCACACTCACCAAGGACGAACTCGATAACGCGCCGGAGTTCGAGTACAGCGGCGAAGCCAGGACCGTCATCGGACCGGAACAGCCGGAAAAATGATCGTCCGGCCGCTTGAACTACAGAAAAAAGGATCAGCGAAAATGCGCAAGACCGCCGTTTCCCTTACCGCTCTCCTGATGTTCGCCGGCACCGCCGCGACGGCGCGGGCGGATATTCAGGTGGCGGTGGTGACTGCCGTCACCGGCTCGATGGCCTCGTTCGGTGACCAGATGCGGAAGGGTGTGGAAGAAGCCGCCAAGGCCATCAACGCGAAAGGCGGGATCAACGGCGACAAGATCACGCTGAAGGTCTATGACGACGCCTGCGATCCCAAGCAGGGCGTGACCGCCGCCAATCAGGTCGTCAACGACGGCATCGTCGTTCGTGATCGGCCATCTCTGCACCGGCCCTTCGATCCCGGCCTCCGATGTCTATGCGGAGGAAGGCATCGTCATGATCTCGGCGACCGCGACGGCGCCGGCCTTGACCGAGCGCGGGCTGGACAACGTCTTCCGCGTGACGGGCCGCGACGATCAGCAGGGGCTGGTGGCGGCCGACTACATCGCCGCCAACATCAAGGACCCCAAGGTCGCCATCGTCCACGACAAGCAGGCCTATGGCAGCGGGCTGGCGGAAGCCACCACCAAGGCGCTGGCCGCCAAGGGCATCCAGCCGGTCATGACCGGCTCGGTCAATCCGGGCGAAAGCGATTTCTCGGCACTGATCACCAAGATGAAGTCGGCCGGCGTCAACACCGTCTATTTCGGCGGCTACCACGCCGAAGCCGGCCAGATCGTCCGCCAGATGCGGAACGCCAACCTGGACGGCAGGCTGATCGCGGGCGACGGCCTGTCGAACCCGGACTTCTGGGCGATCACGGGCGACAGCGGCGCCGGCACGCTCTTCACCTTCAGCCCCGACCCGACCAGGAACCCCAACGCCGAACCGGTGATCAAGCAACTCCGCGACAACAACGTCGAACCCGCCTTCTTCACGCTCTACAGCTATGCGGCGATGCAGGTGCTGGCCCAGGGCATCGGCGAGGCGGGCGAGCCGGACCCGGATGCCGTCATCGACGCCCTCCACAAGGGCAATTTCGACACCGTGATCGGGCCGCTGAAGTTCGACGACAAGGGCGATCTGACCGAGCCGGCCTTCGTGATGTACTCCTGGAACGACGGCAAGTACCAGCTCGCCACCGGCAAATAGGTGACGGAGACGCCGCAGCGCTGTTGGTCCTGAGAGAAACCTTCAAATCCACAAGAGGCCTCTCCCATGCCCAACAGCCTGCGGAACACCACAGTCGTCATCACGGGCGCGTCGAGCGGCATCGGCAAGGCGGCGGCGCTCGCCTTCGCCGCCCAGGGCGCCAACCTCGTCCTCGGCGCCCGGCGCGACGAAGCCCTGTTCGAAGTCGCGGAAGAAGCCCAGCGGTATGGCGTCACCGCCATCGCCGTGCCCTCCGACGTCACCGACCTTGAAGACATGCGCCTGCTGGCGAGCACCGCCGCCCAGCGGTTCGGCGGGATCGATGTCTGGATCAACAATGCGGGCATCGGTCTGGTCGGCCCCTTCGCCGACGTGCCGATGGAAAGCCACCGCCGGGTGGTGGAAACCAACCTGTTCGGCGGCATGAACGGGACCCACGCCGTGCTGCCCTATTTCCTCGACCAGCAATACGGCACGCTGATCACCAACATCTCCTTCGGCGCCTGGATCGCTCCGCCTTTCGCCGCCGCCTATGCCGCCAGCAAGGCCGGCCTTGAGGCCTTCACCCAAAGCATCCGCCTTGAGCTTGAAGACTGGCCGGAAATCCACGTCTGCGACGTCTTCCCCGCCGTCATCGACACGCCGGGGTACCAGCACGGCGGCAACTACATGGGCAAGGAGATCAAGCCCAGCTCGCCGCTCGTCCCGCCGGAACGCGTCGCCGACGCCATGGTCAGTCTGGCGAAGCGCCCGCGCCGCGGAGTCACCGTCGGCGCCATGGCCCCGGTGACCAAGTTCATGCACACCCTGGCGCCTGCCTTGACCGAGGAGGTGATGTCCCGCGCGCTGAAGCGCTATTTCCGCCGCGCGGCACCCGCCCGCTACACCCACGGCTCCCTGTTCGAACCGGTGCCCGAGGGCACAGGCACCAGCGGCGGCTACCGCCGGCAATCCAGCGGAAACGCCCGCCCCCTGATGCTGGCCGGAATGGCCGCACATCGCCAGCATCGCCGCCGCCGGAGCGCTGGCCCGGCGCTGACCGCTCACCAAAGCCGTTCGTAGACTTCCGCCATCCGCTCCATGCGGCGGCGGAAGCTGAACTCCGCCTCGATCCGTGCGCGGGCGGCCTTCGCCAGCCGCTCCCGCAGATCGCCGTCCCCGGCCAGCCGGCGCAAGCCCCCGGCCAGGGCGTCGGCCGAGCCGGCCGGCACCGTCAGCATGTCGGTGCCGTCGCGCCCGAAGGCCTCGATCCCGCCGCAGCGCGTCGCCAGGACCGGCACCTCCATCGCCATCGCCTCCAGCACCACGTTCGGCAGGCCCTCCCGCAGGCTGGACAGGCAGAACAGGTCGAAGCACTCGAACAACGCGACCGTATCGGCCTGGAAGCCCAGCAGGCGGATGCGGTCCCCGTGCCCCGTCGCCACGGCCTGACGCTCCAACTCGTCGCGCCCTTCGCCTTCTCCCGCGATCCAAAGCTCCAGGTCCAGCCCTTCGTCGATCAGCGACGCGACCGCCCGGATCAGCAGGTCGAAGCCCTTCTCCGGCGACAGCCGCCCGACCGCCCCGATCAGCAGGCGGCCCGCCGGCATCCCGCTCCGCCCAGCCGCCAGCGCCGCCGGTCCCGCCCGGCGGAAGTCTTCCGTGTCGATCGCGTTCTCGATCAGGTGGAGCCGATCCTCCGGCACGCCGCAGGCGCGGCAGCGCTCGTACAGGTCGGCGGAGACCACGATCACCTGCTCATGGCGCGGCAGCGTCCAGCGGTCGATGGCGTAATAGAGCGGCGTCTTCGCCGTATGCTTGACCCAGCCATGAACCGTCGTGACCAGCTTGAAGCCCACGAACGGCTTCAGCAGCACGCCGAACAGGTTCGTCTTGTAGTCATGCCCGTGCCAGATCTTGACGTCATGCTCCCGGCAGATCGCCGCCAGCCGGCGCAGGCTGTCAAGGCTGAAGGCGGAAGCGTCGTCCACCTCGATCAGCGGGCAATCCTTCGCGGCGGCCCGCTGGCGCAGCACCTCGAAGCCCGGATCGTCCGGCGGCCGCAGGTAGCACGCCAGTTCCCGGTATCCCGTCCCCCGCATGTAGCGGGGCGAGTTGAAGATGGTCTTCTCCGGCCCGCCGCCGGTCCCGGTCACGATCCGGGTGTGAAGCACGGCGATGCCGTCAACGGCGCTCATGACATTCATGGTGAAGGCGCCATGATCCACTGTTCGAACTGCAAAGCCTTGTTCTCCCAACTCTCATATGCCAACCGCTGCCGCGCCCGCGCCTGCGCATTCCGGCAGCGACCGCCGCGCCCGCGCCAGACACAGCTTCGCGAACTCGTCCGGGTCGGCGGTCAGATCCATCGCGTCGCCCCAGGCCCGGTTGGCGGGCAGGGGAGTAGCCACCACCGGCAATCCCGTCGCCAGATATTCCTTCAGCTTCAACGGCTGCATCGCGCGCGTCACCGGCAGATCGGCATAGGGCATGATCAGCACGTCCGCCTCGCTCGCCAGTTCCGGCAACCGCTCATAGGGCACGGGGCCGATCCAGGTGATGCCGCGCTGGCGGATCAGCCTGCCATCCACCTCATCGTACCGCCCCGCCATGCGGACATCGCAGGTCTCGGCCAGATGCAGCAGGATATCGGCGTCAAGCCGGGTGTCGGCATGCCCCCAGTACAGCAGCGTCGGCCGCCGCCCCGGCCCGCACAGGGGCCGCCGCCGCACCGTCTGCCAGTGCTCCAACTCGACCCCATGGGTCAGCAGATGCGCCGAGATGCCAAGCTCCGCCAGCCGCCGCTTCAGCACATCCGAAACGCAGATCACCGTCGCGACATGGCGCAGCAGGTCAAGCTCCATCCGGCGCAGGGTATCGCCGTCCAGCCCCGGCCATTCGGCGAAATCGTCCACGCAGTAATAGATCCACTTCAAGCCGGGAAAGCTCGCCGCCAGATCGGCCGTGATCGGAACCGTCGTGATGACAGCCGCCGGTTTCGGATCGCCGTCCAGCACACCGGCAAGCGCCCGCCGCAGCAGCACCCGGTTGAGCATCCGCTCAGCTCTGCGTCTTGAACCCCGGCCAGTGGACCGGCGCATGCACGACTGGCTCCAGCGGGCCAGCTCCCGCCGCCGGCTCCGGATTCCCGTGATCGCGGCCGTCCAGCCCTTCAGCTTCTCCACCCCGCGCCGGAGATCCCCCAGCGACAGCCGTGGCCGGTGGGTCCCGACGGTATTCACCCAATCCACCCGGTAGCGTGGCAGCAACTGCCGGATCAGGTGCTGGGCGCTGCTCGGATGCCGTCCCCAGTCATCGCTGAAGACGACGAGCCTCGCCCGGTCGGGGAGCGTTTCCACGAGAAGCTGTAGGGGGGTCGGCATGTCCTGGCGCATGGCCGCATCCTGTCTTCCGTCCCCAAAGAGAGACAACGAAAAGGAAGAGGTAAGCCCAAGCTTTTCAAGCTAGCTGACATCGACGCAAACACTTGCCTCAAATCCCAACAAACAGATCTCTACACGGGGGTACCGCCGCAGGCGAAAAACCGGCGCAGCCGGATACGACCCCCGATAAATGAACGCACCGGCTAGGAGTGAATGAACTCTTCGATACTCGATCGCGTTCTTCAGGTGGGAACGAGCGACTGCGACAATGGCGGTCGAAGATTGGCATCCCCGATGCCGTTATTAAGTAAGCCATGGGAAAATCGATGTCAGAATTACCCGTCGTTCTGGTCACGGGCGGAGCCGGCTATATCGGCTCCCATGCGGTATTGGCCCTGAAGGATGCCGGTATTCCGGTCGTCGTCTACGACAATCTCACGACCGGCGTCCGCTCGGCCGTCCCGGATGACGTAACCCTGATCGAGGGCGATATCGGCGACACCGATCATCTGGCGCGTGCGATCAAGGAACACCGGATCGGCGCCGTCATGCACTTCGCCGGCAGCATCGTCGTTTCCGAATCGGTCGAAAAGCCGCTCAAGTACTACCACAACAACACGCAGAACAGCCTGGGCCTGATCGAAACCTGTATCGCCCAGGGCGTGCGGCACCTGATCTTCTCCTCCACCGCCGCCGTCTATGGCGAGCCGGAAAGCTCCCCCATTTCCGAGGACACGCCGACAAAGCCGATCAATCCCTACGGCGCCTCCAAGCTGATGACCGAGCAGATGCTGAGGGACGCATCGGCCGCTCATGGCCTGAACGTCGGCATCCTGCGCTATTTCAACGTCGCCGGCGCCGATCCCGCCGGGCGCGCCGGGCAGAACACCCCCGCCGCCACCCACCTGATCAAGGTCGCGGTCCAGGCCGCCCTTGGCCTTCGCGACAGCATTTCCGTCTTCGGCACCGACTATCCGACGCCCGACGGCACCTGCATCCGCGACTATATCCACGTGTCCGATCTGGCCGACGCCCATGTCCTGGCGCTCCGCCATCTGGTCGCCAACGGCGGCAACCTGCTGGTCAACTGCGCCTATGGCCGGGGCTTCTCGGTCCGCGAAGTCCTGCGCGCGGTCGAAACGGTGGTCGGCTACGCCCTGCCGGTGATCGACGCCCCGCGCCGGGCCGGCGATCCGCCCGCCCTTGTCGCCAGCGCCGACCGCATCCGGGAGGTTCTGGGCTGGCAGCCGGCCCATGACAGCGTGGAGGAAATGGTCAGGACGGCGCTGGCATGGGAGCGCCATATCTCCGGCATTCCCGACGAAGTCCCCGAGAGCCTGGGGAAGCCACCAGAGCGCGTCAGGCGTCCTGACATGTCGCTCCAGGAATTCGCCCTTGGTGCCCGCACGGGAACGCGGGCCTTCCACGACGCGGAGGATCTTGCCGGCCGCCGCGTCGGCCAAGTCCTGAAGATCACCCAGGACCTGCGCGAGCTTTTCTCCGGATCGAGCAGCATCCTGGACATCGCCGCCGGCGGCGGGGAGGCGGTGTCCTGGTACCGCAGCCTGTTCCCCGGCGTGCGGCTGGTCTGCCTGGAGCGTCCCACCGCCAAGCCGCGCCCGTCGCTGGCGCGGTTCGCCGGACTGGCCCATTACCGCCGCTTCGACGGCGTCGCGATACCCTATGCCGACGCCAGCTTCGACGTGGTCACCGGCTGCGGCGGCCTTTCCGCCTCACCCCCGGATCAACGGTCCGCCGTCCTGGCCGAGGCATACCGCGTGCTGAAACCCGGCGGCCTCATCATCCTGTTCGAGCCGAAGGGCGCCGGACTGCCCGCCCGCGCCGCTGGCCCGCGCCGTCCGCGATGCCGGATTCCACGACACCATGGTCCGCTATGACGGACCGGTGCCGCTGCTGCCCCTCGGGGCCGAATTCCATGTCGTGGCCTTCAGGCCCTGATTCTCCAGCCTTGCCACTGCTGACCTTCGATAACCGCTGCCCGAACTTCCCGACGGCCATTTCTACGACACGGCGCAGTGGTACCGGGTGTTCGCCGAAACCTGCCTTGATGCCGGGGACCTCCCGCGTATCGAAAAGCTCGACGGCGGCCACGTCCTGCCGATGCGCGAGCGCCCCGACGCGTTCGGTCCGCTCCGTGGACGCCAGTTGGAATGGCTCGGCAACTACTACACCTGCCGCTACGCGCCGCTTCTGACCACCCCGATGCGGCTTCCGCGATCACGGCATGGGGCAGGGAGGTCCGGCGGCGCAAACCGCGCCCAAGCCGCCTCGTCTTCGCGGCCATGGACCGCCCGTCCGCCGGGTTCGACGCGCTCTGGACCGGCCTCCGCCGCGCCGGCTATCTGGTGGAAGCCACGGAGGATTTCGGCAACTGGTATCTGGAACCGACCGGCGACTTCACCACCTACTGGACCAGCCGCAACAGCCGCCTCCGCAACACGGTCGAGCGCAAGGAGCGGGCATCTGTTCCGCACCCATCGGGCAAGCGTCGAAATCCTCGAATCACCGGCGCAGACAGCCCGCGCCATCGACCTGTACCAGCGCGTCCACGCCGAATCGTGGAAAGAGCCCGAACCCTACCCGAACTTCATCCCAACCCTGATCGCCACCGGCTTGGATGCCGGAGCCATCAGCATCGGCATCCTGATGGTCGATGACGAACCGGTCGCGGCCCAACTCTGGATCGTCTGGAACCGCCGCGCGACGATCTTCAAACTGTCCTACGCCGAGCGATTCGCGCGCTTCTCCCCCGGCTCGATCCTGACGCGCCACATGATGCGCGACGCCTTCAGCCGCGGCGACCTCGCCGAGATCGATTTCGGCTGCGGCGACGATCCCTACAAGCAGGAATGGCTGCCCGAACGCCGCCAGCGCTGGATGATCACCGCCTACGATCCGCTGACGCCCTGCGGGGGCGCCCACACGCTCCGCCGCTACCTGCCGCGCCTGCTGCGGCGGCGTCTGCTGGGTCGCTGATGTTTTGGAATCTCCGGGAAAAAAATTGGTGGAGGAGCCAGGATTTGAACCTGAAACTGCTGACCCGAAGGCCAGGGCTTTCCCGATTAAGCTACTCCCCCGAACACTCCACGGCTCACGCCGCGTATAACCCCTCGCCATAAGTCTTGGCGAACAGCGTCTGAAGCTCCTGAAAGAGCTGCTCCGCTTCCTCATCCCACGACTGGCCAACCCCATCGGTGCGCCGGACGTTATACAGATCCAGCGCCGTCACCATCAGCCTTGCCTCGTCGCGCGTCAGGTCGAACTTCTTCGTCCGAAGCCCTGTTCCAGCTTCCCGATCACCGCATCGTAGCGGTCCGTGCCGCCGCTGCTCCCCGATCCTGGTGACCCGGAAGCCATCGGAATCACGTTCATGACCAATTCGAGCCGCCGCATCGAGCGTCCGGATAACCTGTTCGAGCTTCTTGCGGCTGGTGCGCGGGTGGAACATCGTGCCTCCTGACAACCTGCCTCGCTGACAGGACGCGACCCTAGCCAAAGAAGAGATGCCGTGACAATCGCAGATCGGGCCACACCCCCACAGTTCCACAACAGTATTCCCGAGGGAGTAACCCCTGATCCCTTGCATTTATTTCATGTCTTCTCTTCCTTTGAGGTCGGCGGACAGCAGATGCGTTTCGCCAAGATCGCAAACCGCCTTGGACCGGCCTACCGCCATACCATCGTCGCGGTGGATGGCAATACCGACTGCCTCGACCGCCTGGACCCCGCACTGGACGTCAGGGTTCTCCCCGTACCCGTCGCCAAAGGCCGCCTTCTCAGCCTCGGCAACCTGATCCGGTTCCGGCGCGTTCTGGCCTCCCTGAAGCCGGACTTGCTGCTCAGCTACGCCTGGGGCGCCGTCGAATGGGGCCTGGTCAACCGGATCGTCCCGATCTGTCCGCATCTCCATTTCGAGGACGGCTTCGGCCCCGAAGAAGCGGTCGGCCGTCAATTTCGCCGCCGGATCTGGTTCCGCCGCGCCGCACTCGCGGCCCCGACCGAACTGATCGTGCCCTCACGCGTGCTCGAATCGATAGCGCTGGAGTCCTGGCGCTTCCCCGAACAGCGCATCCGCTTCATCCCCAACGGCATCGACTGCGCCCGCTTCGCGGCCAAACCCGATCCCGCCGCTTTGCCGCGCCAAACCGACGAACTGTTGATCGGCTCCGTCGGCACGCTCCGCCGGGAAAAGAACTTCGGCCGCCTGATCCGCGCCTTCGCCGAACCTGCCCCCCGAACCGAAATGCCGCCTTGTCCTGATCGGCGACGGTCCCGACCGCCCGGCGCTGGAAGCCTTGCCCGCGACCTCGGCATCGCCGACCGGGTGACCTTCGCCGGCCAGATGCTCAACCCCGAACGCGCCCTGGGTCTGCTCGATATCTTCGCCCTGTCGTCCGACACCGAACAGATGCCGCTCAGCCTGCTTGAAGCGATGGCCGCCGCCTTGCCCGTGGTCGCTACCGATGTCGGGGACGTGCGCGGTATGCTGACCGACGACAACCGCCGGCTTGTCGTCCCGCGTGACGACGAACAGGCTTTCACCAGCGCCCTGACAACCCTGCTGACCGACGCCACCTTGCGCCGGCGCCTAGGCAACGCCAACCGCGCCCGCGCCGTGCGGGAATACGATGAAGCCGCGATGGTCGCGACCTACGACGCCCTGTTCCGTTCAGCGGCAACGTCGGCAGAAACCTCACTGAATTGAACTCACTGAACTGAAGCGATGTATTCCAGCAGCGGGTCCCAGTCCGACCGGTAATCTCCAACCCGCTTGCCGTTCAGGTCGAACAGGCTGAGGCCCGTCGCCGCCACATCGGCGTAAAGCTGGGTGTCGCGGAGGCGGGTCACGACCGTGTGCCCGACTCCGCCCAGGAAGTCATCCAGCCGGTCGGCCGACTTCGTCCGGGCGCGCAGCCGGTTTCCGACCACGGCGACCTGCTTCTTGTTGCGAGCGATCGGCTTCAGCTCTTCCAGCTTGTCCAGGAAGCGCCGTGTCGCCAGCTCGTCGAAGGTGCTGGGAAGCACCGGCAGCACGATCAGATCGGCCAGCTTCACCAACTCCTCGATCTGCTTCGTCTTCAAGGCGGCGGGCGCGTCGATCACCAGCCGCGTCACCCCCTTCGGCACACTGTCGAGATCCTTGGTCCAATCGACGCCGACCAGATGTGCAGCGTCGGCGGGACGGCGTTCCAGCCAGCCGAGGCTGGACTTCTGCCTGTCCACGTCGGCCAGCACCGTGGTCTTGCCGGCTGTCGCGAAGGCGGCGGCCAAGTGGGTGGCAATGGTGGTCTTGCCGCAGCCACCTTTGATATTCGCGACGAGGATTGTGAGCATGATGCCGAAGTCTATCCTAGCGGTCGGAGGTGCTTCGACCAGAAAGGCGAGGCCTTCGCAAAATTCTCCCAATCGCGGACCAGTTGCGGCTCAAGTTGGGTCACGCCGCGCGCGTGCCAGCCGATCACAATCCCGCCGCCGATGCGCCACGGTCCGTCCTCGGTCGCCTCACCGGCAAGCTTGTCCATCAGCGTTTCAGCGGTCGCCACGTCGTTCAGATGCCCCAGATCGTCCTGAAGCGCCGACAAACGCTTCAAATACCGGGCGACTTCCTTGTCCCCATAGAGCGAGCGGAAGAACTCGGCGGCATAGCGCAGTTTCTTCAGCGCGATCCGCAATTGATGACGCTCCGCCGGCGCCAGCTCTGGCGAAATGGGCGCCGCGCTTCCGCGCCTTGCGGTGACGTTTTGCCAGCAACCCGTCAGCCAACTCCGTGACCGGCGCGAAAAGCTGCGCCGCCTCTTCCGACAGCGGCTGCTGCCGCCAGGAGCGCGAACTCCAGCCATCCGCCCAGCCGCAGCAGCAATACGGTATAGCGTGGCGACAGGATGGCGGCCCGCGCCTGCTCATAGGCTTTGGTCCTGCTCGCCAGGGCGGCGCGGTGAAGCGCTTCGGTCGGCTTATCACGCTCCAGCGCCTCTTCGACCGGGGCCAGCAAGTCCGCCAGGAAGACGTCCCAGTTGCGGGCGTTGCCCAACTCGCCAGCCAGCCATTTCACTTCACTGGCCAGAAATTCGTACTGATCGACTGGCATCAGGTTGCGGAACAGGCCCAGGGCGGAGCGCAGCCGGCGCAGCGCCACACGCATCTGATGGATGCCCTCGGGATCCTCTCCCTTCAGGGCTGCGGCCTCGTTCAGCACCGTATGGGACAGGCAGTTGCGCATGATGGAGGCCAGAGCCTGCTCGGCCGTATGCTCCAGCTTCAGCTCGAGCTTCTGCGCCTTTACCGACAACTCAGCCTCGCTCGCGACCAGTGCATAGCCCCGCTCCGCCTTGGTCCGCGTCTCCACACGGACGGGTGCCACTTCCGTCAGTTTGAGCGCCAGATCGAATAGCGCCTGCGGCGCTCCATCCTTCAGCTCAAGCTCCACCTCCGCGATCGGCAGCACCGTTCCATCAGTCGCGCGGAGTTCGCCCTGATCGACCGCGACCTCGATCACCGTACCGCCGGGCTGACCGTCGGCACCGTTCAGCATGCGCACACTTCGCTTGATATGGCTGGCGAAGAGGGCTTCAACTCGTCGGCGCTGACGGCGCCAAGATAGTCCAGGGCTTCCGGGTCATCGATGGCGCCCAAGTCGGGTAGGGCGCCCGTGAACGGCGCATTCCCATTCACCCGGCTGAATACGCCGCCGGCATGTTCGTTGGCGATCTTGATCGTCTGAATATAACTCTTGCCCTTCTTTCGAACTCGAAGGGTAACGCCGCGCTGGCGCAGAGCGAAATCTTCGGTATCGTAGTAAACACTTTCAAATTTGTGCACGGTTGCAGACGCCTTTGTACCGGCGAATGCTGATGAATTACGAAAGCGGGCCAAATCCTGCGGATCAACCCGCAGCTTCAGCTCGATCTCCTGATTGGCCATTTCTTTGTCTCTCGTCCCAGCCCTGCAATAGGGCGGATTAAATGGTGATTTCAAAAACTACGACCAAATTTATACGACGTCACCGAAAGTTAGACAACATGTCATATAATCGTCATGAAACTGTAATGTTTCATGACAACACATGCATATTCAAGCTTTGATTAGGGCCTGTTGACATTCGAGTTCGATCAGGGCTTCCCAAAGCTGCTGAAATTCAATTGAAGACCATCGAAAGGAAGGTGGTCATGGATCGGATGGTCTTGCGCGATGATCAGTGGGAGCGGATCGCCCGGCTTGTTCCGGGAAAGGTTGGCGATCCGGGGCGCTCAGGGGCTGACAACCGACTTTTTGTCGAAGCGGTTCTCTGGATTGTTCGAGTTGGAGCGCCCTGGCGCGACCTTCCCAAGGATTTCGGGAAGTGGAACTCGGTGTTTCAGCAATTCCGTCGGTGGGTTCGAAGCGGCGTGTTTGATCAGCTTTTCGAAGCCTTGTCGACGGATGCCGACTTCGAATACGTCATCGTTGATGGCACCATCGTCCGGGTGCACCAGCACGGTAGTGGCGCACGAGGAGGGACCAGGACGCAGGCCATCGGGCGTTCGCGCGGTGGCTTGACGACCAAGATCGTCGCGCTGGTCGATGCGCTGGGCAATCTCGTGCGGTTCGTCCTGCTGCGGGACAACGACACGACAGCGTGGGGGTCGCTCCGCTTCTGACGGATCTCGACTTCGCCGCCCTGCTGGCGGACAAAGCCTTCGACAGCGACGGGTTCCGCACCGAGTTGGACAACCGAGGCGCGGTTACCATGATCCCGCCCAAAGCCAATCGGGTCACCACAATCCCCTGCGACTTCGAGATGTACAAGTGGCGCCATCTGGTCGAGAACTTCTTCTGCAAGATCAAGGAGTTCCGCCGCATCGCCACCCGTTACGACAAAACCGACACCAGCTTCGCGGCGATGATCAGCTCGTCGGATCAGTCCTCGCGAGTAGTTTTATCGGCATTTACGCAGCACTACGACCTTCGACATAAATGCCAAAGTGGTTTCGACGATTTCCAGTCCGGCCCCGGCAAACAGTTCCGTCAGATCCTGCCGTACATAGTCGGCATAGTAGGGCTCATGGAAGCCAAGGGGAAACAGCTCAAGCAGCCCGTCGAATTCCGGCTTGTCACCCTTCTGTACCGTTTCCACGAAAACCAGGATGCCATCGTCTTTCAGCACCCGCGCCATCTCGGCCGCCGCCGCCGCCCGGACTTTGCGGGGCAACTCGTGGAACAGGTAGATACAGGTCACCGCATCGAAGCTGCCATCGGTGCCGGAATGCGCTCGGCGGGGGCCTGCACCACATGGGCACGCGACCAGGGCGCCAGCAAGCGCCGGGCCTGCCCCAGATAGTTAGGACTGAGGTCTAGCGCCGTCACGTCGAGCCGGGGATAATTGTCCTTCACGAAGGTCAGAAAACGCCCTGTCCCGCTCGCCACGTCCAGCAACCGAGCCTCGGTTGTGCGCCGGGTGCGGAAATGATGGTGCAACGGCACCAGCGCCTGACGACGCATGGCGTCGGCCCCGCCGCCGAACAGCACTTCGACCTGATAATCATACAGTTCGGCCGAATGGTCGCTGAGATACCCGTCCGTCTGGTAATGGAAGTTCTGAAGATAGTAGCGCGGCAGACCGCAGCCTTCCCGCCGCTTTTCCTCAAAGACTTCGGCATTGATTTCACCCAGCCGTCGCCGTTGGACTTCCGGCAGATCGCGGAAGAACCGGACCGCGTCCCGAAGAACCTTGCGCGGCGGCTCGATCATGTCATGCGGCATCCGATAATAACCGGCCTCGATATTGGCTAGGTCCTGCCGCATCAGCTTCCGGATTTCCTCCAGCATCTCCGAATGGTCAGGGAAGGTCAGTCCCTCCGGAATCTTGTCCTTGGATACGATTCGGCCATTCAACTGCCCCGCCAGCGCCTTCTGTCCGTAAAACCAGGAAATCCGGGCCGTCTGACTCAACGCGTAAGCTGCCCGTTCCGCCGGTCCGATCATGGTCTAAGCTCCATTGTCGCATTCACGATCATTAACCTATACCCGCCCTTTCCAATACCAACCCCACACCCTCCGACAACGTTCCCACAGCTAAGGCATCCTTCTCCCTCGCCTCCTTGAGGAAGAAGGGCGGGGTGAGGGGGCCGCGACATTGCCGTTCAAGCGATTGCCCTCCCGAGGTTGCTCCTACAATAGGAAAGGAAAGCTGTCTCTTTTTTTGGATGCTCTATGACAAAAGACCTATATAGATCCTATAAAAGAACAACAACCTTTGATTGTTAATGATAGGTGAATATTTTTCTCAACAGCGTGTTTCTCATTTTACCGCAGTCAAAGCGGAGCTTGTACCCGAGCATTGTAAAACTACTGATCTACGTTTTATCGGCGTGGATTGGCTAAGTTTTAAATGCTCAAGCCTAACCAATGATTATACAACGAGGAAGCGCGATGAAAAATCTGACCAAGTCCTGGGTAGTCGTTCCCTTCGCAGCAGCGCTCCTCAGCTTTGGAGCTACTGCGCCTGCCTTCGCACAAGCTGGAGGCTTGGTGGTGGTGAACGTACAGGATGTAATCGATGATATCGCCGTCGATCTTAATCTGAACGTGTCCCAAATCCCTGTGACAGTTAAGGCACCGATCGGTGTCGCTGCGAATGTTTGCGACGTTGCCGTAAACGTGCTTGCCGAACAAGCCAGGGGAGGTGGGGCCACATGTGACGCACAATCCACCTCAACAGCCTTAAATCAGATCGTGCAGCGCGAGATCAACCGGCAGGGATAATAACGAACTAACGAGGCTTTCCCAGGAGTTTCGGCCGAAAGGGGAACTCCTGGGAGACCGCTCGCGACTGTCACGGCACGCAACTCCGTTGCCTGGAATCTTCTGCAGAATCACCCAACGTGTTGGCCCCTGTGTGGTTGGTGACACAGCAGCGTGTTCATGACCAACCAGTATTCATCTCAATTCTACGTTCTTGTATTAGTAGATTTGCGCAAGCAGAAGCAGGCATCTGCCATGCCGCAATCAAACTTTTAATTCAGACAAAATCGCGTACTCCAAAAAAATTCGCGATGACCTTATTTTTATGCGTAAATATATGGATTTTGCCACATGCACCAAAAGCAAATTCGATGTTCACATCTTCGTCATGGCTTTCGAGCAATGATAATATCAAGTTTTTTGATGCTGATAACAATGCTGTAACGGCAAATTTTGGTGGGGCTGCCATAGAGACCGAACACACCCAGCTTAGTCTCGACAAAGCACTAATCAAAGGAGACCGCTTTTCTCTTAACTTCAACGAGTCTCTGGACGCGATTTGCGCGACGGCCGGCGCATTTTGACAAGCCGGCAGCTGAACCAGGGAGACAACTGGCGGCATGAGGTCGGCTTCGGCTTCACTCCCCTAAGCTCGGAGAATTTAACGCTCAGTGTGACGGGTGGAATGTACGATGCACGACGTCCGGCAAACGTCCGCCAGCAGAAGCTTCGGCTTGGTGAGACCGAAGCTTGGCGCAAGCATCGAGGGATGGATATTGGTCTTGACCTCAAACTCTTTGGTGACCGGCTGCGCTATCATGCCGGTTATGCCTGGTCCGATTACATCCGTACTGACAGGTCCAGTGCGGATGCGCCTCGCTCCGGTCGTAGGGCGATCGCAGATCCTGGCTGGCAATCTGGCGACGCTCAGCGGCATCGCGTCGAGGCCAATATACTGGATGGCAAGCCCGCCAAGCTGTCTGCTTATGGGCTCTACCAATCCGGCGGCCCAAGCTTCCGCAAACCACCGCGCTCTGGCATGTCACTCCCCTTAGCCACTGGAGAGATCCGCGAACTTGGCGCATCGCTCGATCTCAATAAGCCTCAACTTCTCTTTCAAGCAGCAGGACCGTAGAGTTAGCGGACGCGAGCAGCAGAAAACCGAGAGCAAGATTACCTATAACCCTGTCACGCTATCGCTGTTTCAGAAGGAGAATGCGCGTGTCCAGGACGGCAGGACCCAATGGCGCGAGGACACTATCGGTGGTGCGGTTAAGTTCAACCTTGAGAAGCACAAAAAAAAAAAAAAAAAAAAAAAAAAAAAAAAAAAAAAAAAAAAAAAAAAAAAAAAAAAAAAAAAAAAAAAAAAAAAAAAAAAAAAAAAAAAAAAAAAAAAAAAAAAAAAAAAAAAAAAAAAAAAAAAAAAAAAAAAAAAAAAAAAAAAAAAAAAAAAAAAAAAAAAAAAAAAAGGGGGGGGGGGGGGGGGGGGGGGGGGGGGGGGGGGGGGGGGGGGGGGGCGCCAGCAAGGCGAGGAAGAGAGCGGCTTTAGCCTCAGGCAACTGATCCCAAGCATGCTGACGCTCGGCACGGAACGCAGTCGAATACAGTTCGGCGCGGACCCCGATGATCCGAAGGGTGTGGGAACGGGTGTCAGCCTCGGACTGAACTGGGCCTGGAATCAGGCCGATACAGATATCGCGATCTACCGCAAGAGCCGCGTCATAGGCTCATCAGGAACTCATGAGACCGATTATGGCCTTGATTTCACTCATACCATCTACAGCAGTAACTGGGATGCATCAGCCTATTTATCCGTTGGAAGCTTCGCTCATACCGAAACTGACAACAATTTTCGCGATCTTTGGGCTGCCGGCGGCGTATCGGCCTCTTACTATCCGGAGCACTTTCCGGACGTCAGACTGTCGGTCGATTTCAACCACTACAATGGAGTTTACCCCGACTTTGCCGAGCGCTTCGGCGACTAGTCCTTGACCCTCGACCTGGCTGTTGATCTATCAAAGTACTTGGCCGGAACCAACTTCGCACCATCTTTGCAATTACACTACTATGCATTTCCTAATCAAACCTGGGCCTCCTCTGCCAGCCGGTCAGGTAGCATTGAGCATGCCATCGGCGTGACCTTGGCAACGCGGTTCTAGTGCTACTTAGCACATATTCCTTGCATTTGCTTCATCAATAGGACAAATATCATAAACCCAAACCAACTCTCCCACGAAGGCTTCCACCATGCCATCCACCGCCGCGCCGCCCGTGATCCGCCTCACCGACCGTCAGGAAGCCTTCTGCCAAGCCATGGCCTGCAATGCCGGCGGGAGCGGAAGCCTCCCGCCGCGCCGGCTATTCGGCGAAAGGGCGAAGCAGCGCGGCGCGTTCCTGATGCGTCAGCCGGAAATCCGCATCCGGATCGACCAGATCCGGGCCAGCCGTCGCGCCGATCATCGGACCCTGCTCAATGAGGCGGCAGGGCAGGTGGAAACCATCATCGCCGACGCGCTGGAAAACAAGCGCTGCACCCTGGCGCTGCGCGCCATCGAGTTCCGCCTGAAGCTGCGCGGCGTCATTCAGGACCGGCGTATCAATCACCATTACTATATCGACCACGGTCATCCCGATGCCGACGTCGAACACCTCAAGCCCGACGCCGAAGAGGAACTGGATGCGATCCGCCTGCTCCCGCCCGCCAAAGCATCGACCCAGCCCGCACCGGCTGCCGCCATCGAAGCTCCGGCCATCCCGGCCATCCCATCCTCCCGTGCCGGGCAGCAGTCTGATTCGACGCCAGTTCCAAAAATAGTGACCCCGGTTAGTGACCTCTCCGGCTTCCTGCCGAAACCCCTTGCCGACGGTTCTCTGTTGGCCTCAACATCCTTGACGGCGCCGTCATCTCACCCCGCGCGCCAAGCGATATCCGGCTTCCGGGTTCCCCGTGCAGCCTGACCAGCGGGGTCTCCATCCGGCTTACCTGAAATGGTTGGTGCCGGCTGCGTCGAGCGGACATTGATTTGCCCGCGCGGTTGTGGTTGGTTCCCTCGCGGAGCAACCGGCATCATACAAATGCCATAAAGTTTTTGAGCCCTTAGGAAGGGCTCCGAACCAAGGAATGGGACGGCACGGATGAGCGACTTCAAAACCCTTGACGATTTTGAGTTCGACGGCAAGACGGTCCTGGTCCGCGCCGACCTGAACGTCCCGACCAAGGACGGGGTCGTGACGGATACGACCCGCATCGACCGGCTGGCCCCGACCTTGACCGAGCTTTCTCAGGCCGGCGCCAAGGTCGTCGTTCTGTCGCATTTCGGCCGCCCCAAGGGCGGGCCGGATGAGAAGTACTCGCTGAAACAGGTGGTGGACGCCGTTTCCAAGGCGGTCGGCCAGAAGGTCGCCTTCGCCCCCGACTGCGTCGGCCCCGTCGCCAAGGAAGCCCTGGCGAAGATCCATGCCGGCGCCATCATCGTGCTGGAAAACCTGCGCTTCCACCCGGAAGAGGAAAAGAACGATCCCGCGTTCGCCGCCCAACTGGCCGAACTCGGCGACATCTACATCAACGACGCTTTTTCCGCCGCCCACCGCGCCCATGCCTCGACCGAAGGTCTGGCCCGCCTGTTGCCCAACGCCGCAGGCCGCCTGATGGAAGCGGAGCTGAAGGCCCTTACGCTGGCCCTGGAACACCCGGAGCGGCCGGTAGCGGCGGTAGTCGGCGGCGCCAAGATCTCCACCAAGCTCGACTTGCTGGGCAATCTGGTCCGCCGGGTCAACCTGCTGGCGCTCGGCGGCGGCATGGCCAACACCTTCCTTTATGCCAAGGGGACGGCGGTCGGCGCCTCGCTGTGCGAGAAGGACATGGCCGAGAAGGCGCGCGAGATCATGGCGATCGCCGAGGAGGCCGGCTGCGAGATCCTGCTGCCGCGTGACGCCATCACCGCCAAGGAGTTCAAGGCCGGCGCCGAGAGCGAAGTCGTCGCGATCGATCAGGTTCCGTCCGACAGCATGATCCTGGATATCGGCCCGGCCACGGTCGAATACGTGACGCTGAAGCTCCAGGGCTGCAAGACCGTCGTCTGGAACGGCCCGCTCGGCGCGTTCGAAACCAAGCCCTTCGACGCCGGCACCAATGCGGTGGCCGGCACCGTCGCGGCACTGACCAAGGCCGGCCGGGTCCTCAGCGTGGCCGGCGGCGGCGACACCGTCGCGGCGCTCGCCGCAGCCGGTGTCGAAGACTCGTTCACCTACGTCTCCGCCGCCGGCGGCGCCTTCCTCGAATGGCTGGAAGGCAAGGACCTGCCGGGCGTCGCAGCCCTCAAGAGCTGATTTGAAGCAACAAGCGGCGCCGGCGTTCAGCCGGCGCCGTAGCGCTTCAGCCATTGCTGCTCGATCCGCACCATCCATGACGGATGCGGCTCAAGCAGCGGTGTTCCCAATTCCTCATCGGACAGCGTCGCCTCGCCCCGCGGCAGCGCATCGAACCGGGCGCGGTCGGCGGCACTCAGCTTGTCCAGATCAAGCACCGTAAAATCGCCCCAGACCGCCGGGTCCTGCTTGTGCAACTGCGCTTCAGGTGACAGCAGGAAATTCGCCACCACCATGGCGGCGTCGGGAGCATTGGCGTTGTAGGGGATGGCGACGAAATGCGTGTTGCCGATGGTCCCCCGGTCCAGCACGAAAGTGCGGATCGACGCCGGCAGCAACCCGCTCGCGATATCGCGGGACGCCTCGCCGGGATGGAAGCTTAGCCCCATGGCGACCTCGCCATCGGCCAGCATCTGCTTCAGCGCCGGCCCGCTCGCCGGGAAGTTCCGTCCGCTGCGCGCCAAATTAGGGTGAAGCTGGTCCAGGAATGACCAGAGCGGCGCCGTCACCTTATCGAAATCGGCATCGTCCGCCGGCTTCTGAAGCCTTGCCGGATCGGGCGTCACTTCCACCAGCATCTGCTTCAGGAACGTGCTGCCGATGAAGTCCGGCGGGCTGGGATAGGTGAATCGGCCCGGATTGGCCTTCGCCCAGTCGAGCAAGGCGGCGGCGCTCTTCGGCGGCTTCGCCACCTGTTCCGTGTCGTAGGTGAAGACGAACTGAGCCATGCCCCAGGGCGCTTCCAGCCCCTCGGTCGGGATGGTGAAATCGACGACCGTCGTCGGCTTGCCCACCGTGTCGATCAGGCTCGGCATTGGGCAGGCGGTCCACGAAGGGGCCGTAGAGCAGCCGGTTCTCCTTCATGGCGGCGAAGTTCTCGCCATTGATCCAGACCAGATCGACCGAGCCGCCCTGATCCTTGCCCGCCGCCTTCTCGGCCAGCACCCGCGAGACGACATCGGCGGTGTCGGTCACCTTCACATGGCGAAGGTCGATCCCGTACCGCTCGCGGACCTGACCCCCGACCCAGCCGATATAGTCGTTGATCCGGGGATCGCCGGCCCAGGCGTTCCAGTAAACCACTTTGCCGCGCGCGGCGGCCGTGGTGTCTTCCCAGCCCGCCGCCGCCAGCGGCAGCGGCGTGAAGCTCAGGAAAGCCGTTGCGGCGACAAGGGTCCTCAGGCGCATCTTCGTCAACTCGTCACTCACTTTTCTTCAGTGTTGCGGGTTCACCCCTGCGGCGGAAGCAATGCCGTGAGCGCATTGGCGCCGAGCCATTCGGACCGGATCGCGGCGATGGTTCCGGCATCGAGATAATCGGCCACCCGGCCGGCGACATGATCGACCAGAGCCTGATCGCTGAGATCAGCCGACCAGTCCTCGGCACTGTCGGCGATGTGCTTCTCGTCCTTCGCGGCCGCGCGCGATTCCACCCGCCATTTGGCGCACCACGTCACCGACCACAGCCACATGATCCGCCGCAGCGGCAGCAGCCATGGACGTGAAGCATCGGCCAGCGGCGCCGGAACGCTGTCGAGCCAGTGGCTATAGGCGGCGGCCGTCACCGCCGTTTCCAGCACGGCGTTCACGGCGATATCCCAGGTGGTGGAAGTGTAGAGCGTCGCATGGGCAAGATCGAATCCGGCGGCGCCGTAGCGCGCCTTCTCCAGGTCCACCAGTATGGCGGTGCCCGATGGCAGGATCAGGAAATTGCCGGGATGCGCATCGAAGGAGATCAGCGTGACCGGCGGCCGGCCTGATCCCAGCTGGAACTCCGCCGCCCAGGCCAGTTCCTCATCGATCGCGCGCCGGGCGTCGATGCTCAGATCGGCCGCATCCAGATAGGCCGCCTGAGCCGCGATCTCGTGGAGCGTTTCGCCGACCGGATCGGCATGGTCGCGCAGCGGTGGGCGCGCCGATGCCGGGGGAACGGGCAGGGCATGGATGGACGCGAGAGAGCGCGCATGATCGCCGGCAGATCGTCCGGCAGAACAGGGGGGCGCCCCGGAACCTCATCGACCAGCAGCGCTCCAAGCGGCACCGTCTCGTCCGGCAGCAGGACGGCATGCAAGTCCAGGGACATGCCGCCCCAGCGCCGCCCGTTCGAAGCAGGCCGCCTGATAGGTCAGGTTGACCGTCGCCGAAAGTCCAAGCTGGCTCTGCTTCGGTACGCGCAGAAGCACGCCGTGTCCCGTGAACCCGGACATGGTCATGGGCAAGACCGGTCGCCTGAAGCGGAGTCAGGTCTTCCAGCCTCACCTCACGGTAATCGGCCAGGCGGATGAGCCGCCGGTGTATGGCTTGAAGGAGCGTGTCGGAAATCATGGCGGGGAGTATGGACGATGACCGGCATCAGTCAAAGCGGGCAGCCATTCAATTTGACGTGAAACCGTCACAAAGGGCGTCGACGCCACCTTCGCCAGGATTGGGCATCGTCCACATCCTCCAGAACCGGCAGCCGTCGGACCCGCCTCGCCGGGGCGCAGATTCGCCAGCGTATCCGCCAGGGCATGCTCCGTGGACCATCTCACCCCCTGGAAGATATCGGACGGTTCGGCGGGCCGCCGTCGTGCTCCCACCAGCCAGTAGCCGCCATCGCGCGCCGGACCGAAGACGAAGGGATGCCGCCCCAGCACCCGGAACGCCTGCCGCGATATGGTGGCCGCGAATGTCCGGAATATCGCTGCCGATCACCACCACCGGCCCCGGCGGCAAGCCCAGCGGCGGGCGGCGCATCGGCCGCCTCATCCGCTCGCCCAGGTCTCCGCCGCCCTGGGCGCGAAGCTTCACGCCGGCGGCAGAACGGTGCAGGCGGCCCCGATCCGGCGTCACCGCGACCCAGGTCGTCCACCGGGGGTCGCGGCCAAGCCGCAGCAGCAGCGCCCGAAGCGCCACCCGCTGGAAATGGATGGCGGCCACGGCGCCGATCCGGCTTGCCAGCCGCCGCTTGCCCCGGCCCAGCCGGAGTTCGCGCGCGAAGATCACGAGATGGCGTTGCAATGCCATGACTCGCCTCTATCCGTACAGCCGCCGGATCACGGGCGGCGCCACTCCCATGAGGTAAAGCGCCAGGCAACTCAGATTGCGCAGCGGACGCCGGATATAGCCGTCTCGCCGGTAGCGTTCCGCCGACGTGGTCACGGTCAGAGGAAGACCGCTCAGCCGGCTTCGGCCGATCCGCCTGACAAGGGCGACATCCTCCATCAGCTCGATCGGGGGAAACCCGCCGGCCGACTGGTAGAGGTTTCGGTGGATCAGCAAGCCCTGGTCGCCATAGGGCAGGCCAAGCCGGCGGCACCTCCATGCGACCATCGCTTCAAGGCGGCGGGCGGCGGGGGAGGGATCGTCGAGTGCTAATCGGCCATAGCCCGCGCGGTCGCGGTTGGCCGGCTCGGCCATGAATGCCGCCAGGGTCTTCCCGCCATCCTCGCTCCGGAATGCTGTCCGCATGCAGGAAGAACAGCCACTCGGCACCCGCCTCGATCGCCGCCTCGGCGCCGGCCGCCAGTTGCCGCCCGCGCCCTCGCGGCGGCGGAGATCGCGCGGACGCCATGCCGCCCGGCCACTGCCACCGTTCCATCGGTCGAACCGCCATCCACAACCACGACCGGCCACCCGGCCGCCATCGGCGGTGCCGTGCGATCGCCTCAAGGGTACGGTCGAGCGAAGCGGCGCAGTTCAAGCGCGGGTATGACGATGCCGAGGACGGGCAGGGGGAACTCCGGAAATGACGAAGCCGTTAGTGCACCCGTCATCTTACCATCACCGGACGCGTCGCGTCAGCGTCGGGACCTGCTCTTCAACCGGCGGAGCGGCCACCGCGCAGAAGGATTTCCACCCTGGTGCCGCCATCACGCATGAACCTCACTTCGGCATTGGTCTGCCGCGCCAGTGTTCTCACCAGCAGCAAGCCCAATCCGCGCCGCTCGTTGGCGGCGGACGGGTCCATGCCGATGCCGTTATCGTGAATGACGACACGGCTTCGTCGCCGGCGCCCCAAACACCGCGACTTCCACCTGTCCATTCTCCGCATTCGGAAAAGCGTGGTTGAGCGCGTTGCTGACCAGCTCCGCCACGATCAGGCCCAAGGGGCTCGCGGCGTTCAACGGGATGCGGCCGGCTTGCCCGGTGACCCGGACGGCGACATTGCCGTTGCCGGCATCTTTCAAGGCCAGTTGCTGGCAAAGCTGGGTGAGAAGCGGCAATGCCGGCGTGTCGGCCCGGCTGCCGTCGTCGAAGACCAGCCCATGGACAAGGCTCATGGCCTGTATCCTGCCCAGGCTCTTGCGGACCTCGGCGGCACTCTGCTCGCTGATGCGCGATGCCTGGAGGTTGAGCAGGCTGGCGATGATCTGGAGGTTGTTGCGGGTCTGGTGATGGATTTCCTCGATCAGGGCGTCCCGATCCGCCAGCGAAGCCTTCAGGTCGGCTGTGCGCTCATCGACCTGACGCTCCAGCGTGCGGGTCAGGTTGTAGAGTTGCTGATTGCTCTCCGCCAGACTGCGGGACGAAACCTCCAACTCCTCCAGAGCGACGCGGAACTCCTCTTCGGCATTGGAGGCTTCGGCTCTGGCTTGCGGCCAGGCGGGCTTCCAGCAGACGGATCGTTTCCTGATCCCGCGACCGCTGCCGGTGCAGCGCTTCCACCGCCCGCTCCGCCCTGTCCAGACGGCTGGCCGTGGCGTTCAGCTGGGCTTCAAGGCTGTTGCATTCAGCGGTGCTGAACTCCAGCTGATCGCGAAGATCCTCGCACTCCAACAGTGCCTCCTCCCGCCCGGCCTCAGCATTTTCAAGCCGTTCCATGAGTTCCTCGGCGCTGGGTGTATCCTCGGCGGAAGCAACAGGATGGCTCATCCTGCGGGTGGGGTCCGCCATGTCTCAGATTCCTGGCCCACCGGGCGACGCGTTGGCGGTCGCGTCGTCGCACCAGTTCAAGTAAGGGCCATGGCAATCCGGTCCACCGTCCACGTACCATTTGCCTACCCGTTGCGTTACAAAGAACTCCATCGCCGCCATCGCTACTTCCCCCATGTTCCGCCATGGGGGCAACATGGCGGGATGCGGGGATGTAGCAGTCGGCACTGGGAATACGTCACCCGAACACACATGAACCAGCCATTCGGGCGATGGGCCTGAAGCAACTGCTTGCCTCATACGTCCAATGGCTGAAATGCGCCGAAGTTCCCGTCCTTCAAAGACACTCGACCAGCGTACGCCGCAAGTCATCCGGGTTGATCGGCTTGTGAAGGAGACGATAGCCGCTTCGTTTCGCCTCGGTCAGGCGCTCGGGCGCCGTGTCCCCGGTCATCAGGATTGCCGGTACCGGCCAGCGCTGATGGACGATGGTGACGGCATCCAGACCGCTGCTGCCGTTCGGCAGCCGGTAGTCCACCGCCAGCAGATCGGGCGGCGCGCTGCAGCTGGTCCAGCAGGGCTGGAACATCCTGGACCGAATGGGCGGAATGCACTTCCATTCCCCAGTCGCCCAGCAGCATTTCCAGGGCCAGGAGAATGGCGGGATCGTCTTCCACCACGATGATGGAGCGGCCGGCCAGATCGTCCTGATGCTCAGCACCCGCCGGATCGGTCTTGGCCGACTCGGCGGTGCGATGGTCGGACGCCGAGCGGCATCCGGAAGGAGAAGACCGAACCGATGCCCCAGTTCGGACCGGATCTGGATATCGTATCCGAGCAGCCGGGCAACCCGGTCCACCGTGGCGAGCCCAAGGCCGAAGCCACGGGCGCGGTCACGCGCCGGATTGTCCAACTGCCGGAAATCCTCGAAGATCTCGGCGAACTTGTCCTTGGGGATGCCCCGCCCGGTGTCGGTGACCTCGATCAGAGCGGCGCCGTCCTGTTCGCGGCATTCCACGGTGACGCCGCCACGCTCGGTGTATTTGATCGCGTTGGAGATCAGGTTGCGCAGAATCAGTTCGAGCAGAAGCGGATCGCTCGATACGATCAGCGGTGCCGGGGGCACCTGAAGCCAGAGCCTCTTGGCGCGAGCCTGCTCCTCGAACTCCGACCCCAGCCGATGAAGCAGGTCGTCGATCGGGAATTCCCGCAGTTGCGGATCGACGATGCCCGCCTCCAGCCGCGCCACTTCAAGCAGGCCATTCAGCATCCCGCGCAGCCCTTCCAGCGACGATGCGACCATGCCGACCAGATCCCTGGTTTCCGGATCAAGGTTGCGCCGCTCCAGCATGCCGAGAAACAGCGAGGCGGCCTGAACCGGCTGGCGCAGGTCGTGGCTGGCGGCCGCCAGAAACCGCGATTTGTCGGCATTGGCGCGTTCCGCTTCGTCGCGCGCTGCCCGTGCCGCTTCCTCGGCCCGCCGCCGGTCGGTAACGTCGATCCGCAACCCGATCATCCGCACCGGATTTCCCGATGCGTCACGGATGCAGCGGCCGCGCCCGGCCATCCAGCGCATGCCAAGCTCGAGGATGATCGACGCGGTACTCGATGACGAACTCGTCTTCCGTCCCATACAGGCACGCGTTCAGCCGGTTCTTCGACCGGCCCGCGATCCTCCGGATGAAGGGTCGCGAGCCAGTCGGACATATGTCTGCGGCGTCGGCGCCTGCTCAAGGCAGTCGGTGCTGCCGTAGCAGTCCGCACCATGTCAGGCATCCCGACGCGATCTCCCAGTCCCAGGTGCCGGCGCCGCCGAAATGCTGGGCCAGCCGAAGCGTCTGTTCCTTCACGCGCAGCAATTCGTTGGCTTCGGCCAGTTCGGCTGTCCGTTCTCGGACGCGCCGTTCCAGGTCCGCGTTGATCTCGCTGAGGCTGCGGTTGGCGGCGGCAAGCTCCGTCGCGCTGGGACAGCCTTGATCGACAGGATCGCCCTGACGCTTGGCCGGCGCCTGTTGTCGGCGGCTTCTCTATCGATCATTCCTCCCCATGACCGGGTCATACCGTATCATACCGTCAGGTGTGCAAACCGCCATTGCTCTATCGATCATGCCGGGTAGTTAGAGTAGGCTACGGATTTCGCCGGAGGGGCGGTTTGGCCAAGCGTCCGATGTTTCAGCGGCGCGTTCGTTGCTCCTTCCGTGCCACTTTCCGGAGGTTCGGGCATATCCCTGCATAAGAATTGATCCAGATCAGTCCACTTTTACGATATATTCGATAACATCCCCCGTCTAAAAGCAGGGCTTCATTTCTAGCGTGCTCTGACAAATCGAGGGGACCCCGGATGCATGCTGAATTAACAAAAAAGATCAGGAACAACCCGAAGTTCGCGGAGCTTACCAGTAAGCGCACCGCATACGGCTGGAAGTTGTCGATCCTGATGCTACTGATCTATTACGGGTTTATTCTCGTGGTGGCGTTCGCACCGAAGCTGCTCGGCACTCCGGTTTTCGGCGTCATCACCCTCGGTATCCCCGTCGGCGTCTTCATCATCGTCGTAGCCTTCGTTCTGACCGGCATCTATGTGCGCCGCGCCAATTCGGAATTTGACGAACTGAACCGCCAGATCATCGAGGAAACGAAATAATGAAGCGCGCTACAGCAGCATTCGCGGCGGCCTCGGGCCTTGCCGCTGCCGTCCTTTCATTCTCCGGCGCTGCCCTGGCTGCCGACGCGATCACCGGTGCCGTCCAGAAGGCCGAGACCAACTGGACCGCGATCATCATGTTCCTGCTCTTCGTAGCGGGAACGCTGGGCATCACCTATTGGGCCGCTTCCAAGACCAAGACGGCGAAGGACTTCTACTCCGCCGGCGGCGGCATCACCGGCTTCCAGAACGGTCTGGCGATCGCCGGCGACTATATGTCGGCCGCTTCGTTCCTCGGTATTTCGGCGCTGGTCTATGGCTCCGGCTATGACGGCGTCATCTACTCGATCGGCTTCCTGGTCGGCTGGCCGGTCATTCTGTTCCTGATCGCGGAACAGCTCCGCAACCTCGGCAAGTACACCTTCGCCGACGTGGCCTCCTACCGTCTGCAGCAGACGCCGATTCGCACGCTGGCGGCCTCCGGCTCGCTGGTCGTCGTGGCGCTCTACCTGATCGCCCAGATGGTCGGCGCCGGCAAGCTGATCCAGTTGCTGTTCGGTCTCGACTACGCCTACGCCGTCGTCATGGTCGGCATCCTGATGATCATGTACGTGACGTTCGGCGGCATGCTGGCGACCACCTGGGTGCAGATCATCAAGGCGGTCCTGCTGCTCTCCGGCGCGTCCTTCATGGCCATCATGGTGCTGGTCCACTACGGCTTCAACTTCGGCGCCCTGTTCCAGGCCGCGGTCGACGTCCATCCCAAGGGCATCGCGATCATGGAGCCCGGCACCCTGGTGAAGGACCCGGTCTCGGCGATCTCGCTCGGCATCGCGCTGATGTTCGGCACCGCCGGTCTGCCGCACATCCTGATGCGCTTCTTCACCGTCGCCGACGCCAAGGAAGCCCGCAAGTCGGTCTTCTACGCCACCGGCTTCATCGGCTACTTCTACATCCTGACCTTCATCATCGGCTTCGGCGCCATCGTCCTGCTGATGAACGACCCGTCCTACTTCAAGGTCGCGGCTGACGGCACCTACAACAAGCTGACCGGCATCAAGGGCGGCGCCAACATGGTCGCCATCCATCTGGCCAAGGCGGTCGGCGGCGATCTGTTCCTGGGCTTCATCTCGGCCGTCGCCTTCGCCACCATCCTGGCGGTCGTGTCGGGCCTGACGCTGGCCGGCGCCTCGGCGGTCAGCCATGACCTCTACGCCTCGGTGTTCCGCCGTGGCCGGGTCAACGAAGTGCAGGAAATCCGCGTCTCTAAGATGGCGACCGTCGCCCTGGGCATCCTGGCGATCGTGCTCGGCATCGCCTTCGAGCAGCAGAACATCGCCTTCATGGTCGGTCTGGCCTTCGCCATCGCCGCAAGCGCCAACTTCCCGATCATCGTCCTGTCGATGTTCTGGCGCAAGCTGACCACCCGCGGCGCCCTGATCGGCGGCTTCATGGGCCTGATCAGCGCCACCGTGCTGGTCGTCCTCGGGCCGGCCGTGTGGGAAGGCGTGCTGGGCAATGTGAAGGGTTCGGCTCCGTTCCCTTACGACAACCCGGCCATCTTCTCCGTCCCGCTGGCCTTCATCGGCTCCTGGCTGTTCTCGGTCCTGGACAAGAGCCAGAACGCCCGTGACGAAGAAGCCGCTTACGAAGCTCAGTACATCCGCTCCCAGACCGGTCTGGGCGCCGAGGGTGCTTCGTCTCACTGAGGCGTCGCCTACTGAGTTATAATGTCACGGCGCATCCCGCGCCGTGACACTGGTACTCGCCAAAACGCCCCAAGGGTGCCAACCTTGGGGCGTTTTTTCATGACCACCAACGGCGAAGGTCCGTAGCCGTGCCTGAAGCTTTAAGTTTCACGACCCCTCCTTTCGACCGCCTGAGCGATGCCGAGCGCGATCAGGTCCGTGCCGCGTCCGATCTGGCGGTATGGCCCAAGGGAACCACGATCCTGCGCGGCGATGAGGCGGCGGAGCACCTTCACGTCGTCCTCAAGGGGCTGGTCCATGAACTGGACGGCGCCGAGGTGCTGACGTCCTATGGACCCGGCGAGAGCTTCGACGCGAAGGCTCTGCTCGGTACGCCCTGCACCAGCGCGTTCGTCGTGCGCGAGGACACCGTATGCCAGCTTCTGCCGGCGGCCCTGTTCCTTGAGCTGACCCGCGCCAATCCGCATTTCGGCGCGTGGTTCCATCAGGAACTGATCGAACGCCTGCGCGAGATGGCGGTGCGTCAGGCCAATGGGGAGATGACCTCCTTCATGATGGCCCGCATCCGGCAGGCCTTCATCCATCCGGCGACATATGTCGATGCGTCCTGCACGGCCCGCGAAGCGGTCGCCGCCATGAAGGCGACGCGTTCGACCTCGCTGCTGGTCCGCGACGGCGAAGGGGAGAACGAGCGCGTCGGCGTGCTGAGCGACCGCGACCTGCGCGATGCCGTCATCCTTGATGGCGCGCCGGTCACCTCACCCGTGGGGCCGTTCACCAGCTACTCGATGATCTCGCTCGACATCGACGATTTCCTGTTCAACGCGCTGGTCGTGATGACCAAGCACGGCATCCGCCGCGTCGTGGTGACCGAAGAGGGCCGGATCGCCGGAATTCTGGAGCAGGTCGATCTGCTGGGCTTCCTCTCCAACAATTCCCATATCGTGGCGATCAGGGTCGAGCGCGCCAGCGACCTCGCGGATCTCAAGACCGCCTCGGCGGAAATCCCGACGCTGATCCAGGCGCTGCACGCCAACGGCGTCAAGGTCCAGCTCATCGCGGAAATGGTCACGGCCTTGAACCGCCGGATCTTCGCCAAGCTGTTCGAAATGCTGGCTCCCCCCGACCTGCTGGAAAATTCCTGCCTGATCGTCATGGGCAGCGAGGGACGGGGCGAGCAGATCCTGAAGACGGACCAGGACAACGGCCTGATCCTGCGCGACGGCTACACCTGTCCCAATCTGGAAGAGATCACGGCCGAATTCTCAAGGTCCCTGATCGAGTTCGGCTATCCGGAATGCCCCGGCAAGATCATGGTCAACACGCCGGAATGGACAAGGCCGCTGGCCGGTTACCGGGAGGCGATCCACAACTGGGTCCATCATCCCGACGAAGCGGCGCAGCTCAATCTGGCGATCTTCTACGATGCGGCGGCCGTGGCCGGCGATTCGACCCTGCTCGACAAGGCGCGCGACTATCTGCTCGACGTGCTGTCGAGCAACGACGTCTTCTTCTCCCACTTCGCGCGGCCGACGCTCAGCTTCGACACGCCCATCGGGATGTTCTCCACCCTGCGCGGCGAGCAGCTCGACATCAAGAAGGGCGGCATCTTCCCGCTGGTCCATGGTGTCCGCAGTCTGGCGCTGGAGAAGCGCATGACGGAGCGCAATACTCTGGACCGGATCGAAAAGCTTCTGGCGCTCGGAGTCTTCGACCGCACCATGGCGACCGAGTTGTCGGAGTCGCTGCTGGCGATGATGGCGTTGCGCCTGAAGCTGCGGCTTGCCGCCGGTGAGATCGGGACTCAGACGGACAACTTCATCCGGCCCGATCAGTTGAACCGGCTGGAGCGCGACCTGCTGAAGGATTCGCTTTCCATCGTCAAACGGTTCAAGGAATTCATCACTTATCACTTCCACTTGAAGATGTTCTGATCATGCTGTCGGATCTCCGTAAAAGCTTCAACCGGCGCAATCTGACCGATCCGTCCTTCGGCTTCCTCTTCGATGAGGATGCCAGCGGGGAGGTCGTCGTGCTGGCGGTCGGCGCCACCTCGTTCGAGCCGGCGCAGGCCGAACTGCTGGAACTCACGGCCATCGTGATCCAGGGCAACCGCCTGCTCACCAGCACAAGGCTCCACCTGAAGGTCGGTGAGCGAGGCGGGTTCGGCCGAGGAGGCGGCGCTGGCGCTGCTGCGATTCGCCGGATCGCGGCCTCTGGTGGGCTACTACCTGAATTTCGCCGTCAACCTGCTGGACCGCATCGTCCGGCCGCTGATCGGCGTTCAGATCCCGAACGACAGGATCGAGGTGTCGAGCCTGTACTACGATCAGCGGCGGGTTCCGGCGAGCCGGAACCCGGCGGATCTGCGCTTCGATTCGATCCTGCGCGATCTCGATCTGCCGGAACGGGGATCATCGGGATCGTTCGACGATGCCGTTTCAGCCGGATTGATCTATTTGACCTTGCGGCCATCCTGCCTAATGACGGTATTTTAGGATAAATTGTTCATTAATTGACATCAATTATATTGCCAACATCACCGGCCATCAGGTTGAATGAACTGTAAATTGGTTACTTCAGGATGCCGATGATCGCCCGATTGATCGTCTTAGTCAGCTTGATAGGTGTCTCCTGTGCCTGGGTGCCGGGCGGGCGGGCGCACTGGATTTGGTGAATGTGGTTCTGGCGCCATTGCCCCCCTTCGTCATCGAAGGCGGGGCACTCGGCGCCCCTCCCGGCATCGTCACCGAAATCCTGACCGAAGCTTACCGGCGTGATGGCAAGCTGCCAAAATATGCCTATATGCCCGCTGCCCGTGCCGAGCATACCGTTCGTAATGGCAGGGCCATGGCGACGGTCATCTCGGGTGATCCGGGCGATCAAGCCGACAGTTTCATCCTCTCGAACAGCCTGCTGCGGACGACCGTCAGCGCCTTTGTCGCCTCCGGCTATTCGGGGCCGCCGCTGGACAGCTTCAAAGCGATCGCCGAGCGGCAGGTGGCGAGGCAGAAGAGCGGCGAAGGGCGGTCTGCGCGTAATATCCATCCACGGCGATCCCGTGATGAGCGAACTCCGGAATGCCGGCGTCGAGGTCGAGGAAGTTCCCGGCATCGAATCCGCTTTGGCGCTGGTCGTCCGGGCGGAGGGGCGGGTGGTTCTGGTGACTTTCACGAGTGCGGCGATGTATCTGGCGCAGAATAGCGGCGTGCCGGCTTCCCTGCTGCACGCGTTCACGATCGGATATTCGGACTTCTTTCTGGCGATAGCGCGTAGCCGGCCCGGCGCCGCCGAACTGACGGACCGCTTCAACCGCGTTCTTGAATTCGCTGCGCCTGGACGGGACGGTGGATGCCATCCTTGCCGTTACTGGCGTGATCGCAGGCCTCCCTGGACAGGGCCGGTTTCCGGAACTAACCCACGTCGATATTCCGACAAATTGCAGCGCACCGCCTCAGCCTCCGTCCCGTCAGATCGAACCCCTGCCGGCCGCTCTGCCTCCCAATGCTACAAATGGGGTAGATAAGCATACCGTATTCGGCGCCTAATGACCTTTGGGAAAGGAGTAGTAGATAAATCGGAGCCGAATGCGGGTAAATGTTACAATTTCGGTCAGGTAGTCGCCGATCATGCATCGGCAACCAAATTCCGGAGTTGCAGCAGATGCTCATCAGACAGCTTTCCTGGTTGCCGGGGCAGGGATGGGACGTGGTCGTTCCATCCGACGAAATGGCCTCTGCCGACTTCGTCCTCTACTTTTTCGGCCCCGGCCTGGAAGACCTGCCCGCCCGCCTTGCGGAACTGGGAGAGAAATTTCCCGGCGCCGCTCTGGTCGGCTGCTCGACCGGTGGAGAAATCATCGGCGACGAGGTGTTCGACAACAGCCTCGTCGCTTCCGCCGTAAAGTTCGAGCGGACCGCCATCCATGTCGCCAAGGTCGAAATCGCGGGAGATACGTCGCGCGACGTCGGCAGACGCCTGGCCGCCGAGTTCCCGAGGAAGGATCTGCGCGGTCTCTTCGTGCTGTCCGACGGCACCGGCATCAATGGCAGCGACCTGATCCGGGGATTCAGGACACCCTCGGCACCGGCGTCACGATCACCGGCGGGTTGGCCGGCGATGGCGCCGATTTCCGCATCACCTATGTCGGGGCGGGCGATCTGCCGCAGCCGGGCCGCGTCGCCGCGATCGGCTTCTATGGCGATGCCGTCGTCGATCGGCCATGGCAGCTACGGCGGCTGGCAGCCCTTCGGGCCGGAGCGCCGGATCACCCGCGCGGTCGACAACGTCCTCCATCAGCTCGACAACGAACCGGCGCTCGATCTCTATAAGCGCTATCTCGGCGAGCAGGCGGAAGGTTTGCCCGGTACGGCGCTGCTGTTTCCCCTCCGCCTGACCCGTCCTGACGGGGGCGAGGTCGTCCGTACCGTCGTCGGCACCGACGACGCCACCAGCACCATGGTCTTCGCCGGCGACGTTCCGGAAGGCAGCACCGCCCAATTGATGCGCGCCACCTTCGACAAGCTGATCGACGGCGCCGGCGAGGCCGCCGATCAGGCCGCCGTCACCGAGGGCACCCATCTGGCCATCCTGGTTTCCTGCATCGGGCGCAAGCTCGTGCTGGGTCAGCGCGTCGCCGAGGAGGTCGAAAGCGCTCTGGACGTGCTGGGCGACCGATGCGCGCACCATCGGCTTCTACTCCTACGGTGAAATCTCGCCACAGGCGCGGACCGGCGCCTGCGAACTGCACAATCAGACCATGACGATCACGACCATCGGCGAAAAATGAGCCTGCATCGGCTGCTCGAACGTCAACTCAAGCGGGCGGCCCGTGGCCGCGCCGATGGGCAACCCGAGATCGCCGCACTTGCTCGACATGGTCGATTCGGCCTATCGGGAAGCCGATCAGGAGCGCGAGCGGTCGAGCGCAGCATGCGCCTGATGGAGGAGGAGCTGAGCGCCGTCAACCGCCGCGTCCGGGCAGGAAGGGGCGGCGGTCGCCCGGACCATCCTCGACAATGTCGGCGAGGGCATCGTCACCTCGGACGAGCGCGGCATCATCGAAGGTGTAAACCGCGCCATCGAAGTGATGTTCGGCTATGCCGAGCATGAGTTGCGGGGCCAGAACCTTTCGATCCTGATGGCTCCCGCCGACGCAAGTCCGCATGACGGCTACATGCGGGGCTATCAGAGTACCGGCGCCGCCCGGATCATCGGCCGCCAGCGCGAGGTCGTCGCCTGCCGCCGCTCCGGCGAAGATCTTCCCGATCGAACTGGCGATCGCCGAGATCACGCTGGAAGAAGGGCGTAAGTTCATCGGCGTGATCCGCGACATCACGCTGAGGAAGGAGGCGGAGCGGGAGATCCGCGCCAGCGAGAAGAGCTTCCGCGATTTCGCCGCCTCCGCGTCCGACTGGTTCTGGGAGATGGACGACGGGCTGCGCTTCACCCGCTTCCTCGGCAATTTCGAAACGGTGCTCGGCCCTCCGCCGAGCTTTCCGTCGGCCGGACATTGCGGGAACTCGTTGGTCCCGATGCCGAGACCGAGCGGCTCGGCGATCTGGACGCGCACCGGCCGTTCCGTGGACTGACCTGCCGCTTCGACGATGTCGAGGCGTGCCGCGCGGACCATCAGCATCAGCGGCACGCCGCTGTTCACCGACAGGGGGGTCTTCACCGGATATCGCGGCACCGCGACCGACCTGACCGCCTCGGTCGCGGCCGAGCAGCGGATGAACCTCGCGGAGGCCAAGCTGGCTGCCGCGATCGCCAGCATTTCCGAAGGTCTGGTGCTGTTCGATTCGGAGGACAGGCTGGTCCTGTGCAATGAGCCGTACCGGCACATGTTCGCGCCGATCGCCGATCTGCTTCAGCCCGGCCTCACCTTCGATCAGGCCCTCAACGCGCTGGTCGAGCGCAACCACTATCTCGACCACCCCCACACGGCCGAATGGCTGGCCGACCGGGTCGAAGCCCATCTCCGCGCCGATGGCACGCCGTTCCTCCATTACATGGCGGACGGCATGGAGATCGAGAGCACCGAGCGCCGTACCCTCGACAGCGGTACGGTCGGCATCTACGTGAACGTAACCGACCGCCGCCGGATCGCGCGCGAACTGCTCGACGCCAAGGAGAAGGCGGAAGCCGCCGACCACGCCAAGTCGGAATTCCTGGCCGCCATGAGCCACGAGATCCGCACGCCGATGAACGGCGTCATCGGCATGACCGGGCTGCTGCTCGACACCGGGCTGACATCCGACCAGCGCTATTACGCCGAAACCATCCGCGAGAGCGGCGAGGCGCTGCTCGCCATCATCAACGACATCCTGGACTTCTCCAAGATCGAGGCCGGGCGCCTGGAACTGGAGGAACCGAGTTCTCGATCCTGGACGAGGCCGAAGCGGTGGTCGAACTGCTGGCCCCGCGCGCCCTTGCCAAGGGCATCGAGATCGTCTCCTTCGTCCCGCCGTCCCTGCACAAGCTGGTGCGCGGCGATCCCGGCCGGCTGCGCCAGATCCTGCTCAACCTGGTCGGCAACGCGGTCAAGTTCACCGAACACGGCGTCGTCTCCCTTCAGGTCATCGACTCGACGGTCCGGACGGGCTCAAGAGCGTCCGCTTCGTGGTGGACGACACCGGCATCGGCATCCCGCCGGAAGCCATGGGACGGCTGTTCCGGCATTTCTCCCAGGTGGACAGCTCGACATCCCGCCGCTACGGCGGCACCGGCCTTGGGCTTGTCATCTCCAAGCGGCTGGTCGAGCTGATGGGCGGCAAGATCGGGGTGGAGAGCACGGTCGGCCGTGGCTCCACCTTCTGGTTCGAACTGCCGCTGCCCCGCACCGACCTGATGCCGACCGCCAAGCAGGCGGACTGGTCGGTACTGGCCGGCCGTCAGGTCCTGATCGTGGACGACACGGCGGTCAACCGGCGACATCATGGTCCGGCAACTGGCGCCGTGGGGCGTGCAGACCAAGACCGCCATTTCCGCCGCCGACGGGCTGATGATCCTGCGTCAGGCCAGCCGGGCGGGGCAGGCCATCGACGCCGTCCTGCTCGACCACAACATGCCGGAAATGTCCGGTATCGACCTGCTGGCGATCCTGCGCGCCGACCCCCGGCTGCGCGGCCTGAAGATCCTGCTCTGCTCGTCGTCGGGCGTCGGCAGCCTCAAGGACGAACTGGTCGGCGTCGAGGTCGACGGCTTCCTTCACAAGCCGCTGCGCCACACGACGCTGCTGACCCGTCTGGCGGAAATGCTCGGCGGGGCGGTCGAGGACCGGCCCGCCGTTCCCAGCGCCCCGGCGGAGCCGGCCATGCCCGCCCGCCGGCTGCGCATCCTGGTGGCCGAGGATAATCAGGTCAACCAGCAGGTCGCCACCGGCCTGATCACCAAGCTCGGCCACCGCGTCGATATCGCGGCCAACGGCCGCGAAGCGGTCGAGGCGATCTGCAATCTTCCCTACGACCTCATCCTGATGGACGTCCAGATGCCGGAGATGGACGGTTTCGAGGCGACCGCCGCGATCCGGCGCCTGAACGGCGGCCGGGCCGACGTGCCGATCATCGCCATGACCGCCAACGCGATGGAAGGCGATCCGCAGAAGTGTCTGGCTGCCGGCATGGACGACTACATCGCCAAGCCGGTCGACCGCCGCAAGCTCGCCAACGCCATCGGCTACTGGTCGGCCCGGCGCAGCGGCGGGGTCGAACTGGCCGCCTCCGCCGGAGCTCCGCCGAACCCGTGCCGCAGCCGGAACCCGCCCGAGCCGGTGCCGGAGCCGAAGCCGGACCACAGGAGCGCGATCCTGGTGGTCGAGGACGATCCGATCAGCCGCCGCATTCTCGCCGGACTGCTGAAGGAGGAAGGGCGGGACATCGATACCGCCGTCAACGGTACCGAAGCGGTCGAGGCGGCGAAGCGGCGGCCCTATGACGCGATCCTGATGGACATCCAGATGCCGGAGATGGACGGCTTCGCCGCCACCCGCGCGATCCGGGCGCTGCCGACTCCGTCGGGCGCCACGCCGGTCATCGCCATGACGGCGGACGCCGATCTGCTTCAGGGGGACGAATGGCGCGACTGCGGCATGATCGACTTCGTGACCAAGCCGATCAACCGCAAGCAGGTCAACGAGAAGCTGGAGCACTGGACTTCCCAGTCCGCCGAGAAGGCGGATGCCGATGCCGGGCGTATCGAGGTCGAGCGGCTGGCCGATCTTGCCGACGCGATGGGCTGGGATACCGTCGCCGAACTGGTGGAACTTTTCATCGAGGCGAGCGGCCAATCGGTCCAGGCCATCTGCGCGGCGCTTGCCGCCGGCGATCTGATCGTCGGCGGGCAAGGAGGCCCATACCCTGAAAGGTTCGTCGAGCAATGTCGGTGCGGTGACGTTGCAGGCTGTCTGCCAGACCTTGCTGGAGACATGCCACGGCGGCGAACTTGCGGCCGCGCGCCCTTATCGGGCCGATCGAAACCGCGACAGCCGCCGCCGTGGCTCCACTGCGCCTTGCGGTCAGCGAGCAGGCGACGGCCTGACCTCCGGCTGACCCGGTCGGCGATCGTGTCGTCGGGTTCATTGGTCTATTCAGTCATGCCTCGCGTATAATCTATAAAATGCCGCCGCCGGGAGAAAACCGGTGGAAGTCCCCAGTGGCGGCATGACGATCAGCACCAGACGGTCAGTAGACGAGGGCCGTGAACGGCCAGACATAGGCCTGCGCCATGATCAGCAAGCCGACCAGCACGGCCAGCGCCAGGCTGTGGAAGAAGACATAGCGCAGGATGTCTCCCTCGTGGCCGTACCAGCGGGTGGCGGTGGAGGCGACGACGATGCTCTGCGCGTCGATCATCTTGCCCATGACGCCGCCCGAGCTGTTGGCCGACGCCATCAGCACCGGGTTGAGCCCCAACTGCTCCGCCGTGATCTTCTGCAGCCCGCCGAACAGCACGTTCGACGACGTATCGGAGCCGGTCAGCGCCACGCCCAGCCAGCCCAGCATCGTGCCGAAGAACGGGTACAGCCAGCCGGTCTGCGCGAAGGCGAGGCCCATCGTCGCGTCGGTGCCGGAGTACTTGGTCACATAGCCCAGCGCCAGCATGCCGGCGATGGTCAGCAGCGAGAAGCGGATCAGGTAGAAGGTCTTGAAGTACATCCGGATCAGGCCGAGCGGCGAGTAGCCCAGCACGAAGCCGCTGACGATCGCCGCCAGGAGGATGCCGGTGCCCGTGGCCGACAGCAGGTTCAGACTGTAGACCGCCGCCTCGGCCGCGGGCGCCGCCACGACCGGCGGCACCTTCTGGACGAGGTTGTGCAGCCCTTCGACCGGGATCTTGAGGATCCAGATGCTGTCCAGGAAGGTCTTGATCTGGGGCACGCCCCACAGGAAGACGAAGACGCTCAGGATGATCCAGGGCATCCAGGCCTTGATGACCTGGCCCGGTGTGTACATGGGCGGCGCGGCGCTCGTGCTCGCTGTCATGGACGACCTGCGCCCCGACCGCCTGCGCGGCGTGCATGGAGTTGTCGCGGGTCGTCGACAGCCAAAGTTCCTTCGGGCTCCAGCCCCGCAGGAACAGCGTCAGGGCCGCCATGGAGACGATCGCCGCGACGACGTCGACCAGCCAGGGGCCGTGGAAGTTCGATACCAGGAACTGCGGCACGGCAAAGGCGACGACCGGCGACCAGCAGGGCCGGCCAGATGCTCATCATGCCGCGGAAGCCGACGAAGGCCCAGATCAGCCAGAACGGCACGATCACGGAGAAGAAGGGAAGCTGGCGCCCGATCATGCCGCTGAGCTGCAGCAGATCCAGGCCGGTAACGGCGGACAGTGCTATGATCGGGGTGCCGAGCGCGCCATAGGCGACCGGCGCGGTGTTGGCGATCAGCGACAGTCCCGACGCCGCGAGCGGCGAGAAGCCCAGGCCGATCAGCATGGCGCCGGTCACCGCCACCGGCGTGCCGAAGCCGGCCGCTCCTTCGAAGAAGGCGCCGAAGCAGAAGGCGATCAGAAGAAGTTGCAGCCGGCGGTCGCGGGTGATCGAGGCGATGCTGTCCTGCAGGATCGTGAACTCGCCTTTCTCATTCGTCAGCTGATAGAGAAAGATGACGTTCAGGATGATCCAGCCGATCGGCAGCATGCCGTAAGCGGCGCCATAGACCGCCGACATGCCCGCCATGCCGACCGGCATGCCGAAGCCGATGATGGCGACCGCCAGCGAGGCGACGAGGCCAAGGCCGGCGGCATAGTGGGCCTTCATGTGGAAAAGGCCGATGGCTCCCAACAGGACGACGATCGGGATCGCCGCGACCAGCGTGGACAGTACCATGCTGCCGAATGGATCATAGACTTGGGGCCACATTCTGCGTCCTCCCATGGCTCGAATTATCGTGTTCGATGTTCCGATATTGTGTGTTGTTTTCGCTTGGGCGGCCGCCTCCTTCAGGCGGCGGGCGATGATGCTGGGGACTGCTCTGCCATTCATGTTTAGGGGGTGATCCCGCGGTGCTGAAGGTTCTGATAGTGGGAAGTCCAAACAGCTCGGATCGCCAACAGTCGGACTTGCCACATTCAACAAGGCAATCGAACAATTTTTCACACAAGCCCATGGATGCAATCGGAAGGCGCATCACGCAACGCACAATCCCAGTAGCAATCCAAGCAGTTGCGCGGGATCGTGCGGCGCAACATCAATTCGAAGGTCAGATCAACTTTCTGCAACGAGATGTTGTTTGTAGCGCTTCCAGTTCTCGACGTACCGGTCCGCTCCCTGCTGCATCCCGGCGATCTGTTCCGGGCGTCAGCTCGCGAATCACCTTGCCGGGTGATCCCATCACCATGGAGTTATCGGGGATCTCCTTTCCCTCGGTGATCAGGGCACGGGCGCCGATCAGACAGTTCTTGCCGATCTTCGCGCCGTTCATGATGACGCTTCCGATTCCCACCAGCGTGCCGTCACCGATCGTGCAGCCATGCAGCATCACCATATGCCCGACCGTGACGTTGCGGCCGATCAGCAGCGGAAATCCGGGGTCGGTGTGAAGCACCGAGCCGTCCTGGATGTTGGAGTTCTCACCGACGGTGATCGGCTCGTTGTCGCCCCGCAGCACGGCGCCCCACCAGACGCTCGCGTTGCGCTTCAGGATGACGTCGCCGATGGCGACCGCGTTGGGCGCAATCCACCAGTCGTCGCCTTCGGTGATGACGCGGTGGTCTTCAAGAGCGTATCTCATTCAATGTCTCCTTAGTCGGATAGCTGCTTATCCATGGCCCGGAACAGTGCGGAAAAACAAGGTTCACCGGACATGAACGGCAGTCTTAGAAATAGTTTCGAGGCCCCGGCGGCATTTTCCGTCTGATGATCGTGCTGGCTATCCTGGCGTTCATCCCGCTCGCCGACCGGTTTGCCGACGCGCTCGGCGGCGTGCGCGACGCGGCGGTGGGGGCCCGGAGCACCGATCTGTTCATCTCCGGCGGGTTGACGCATCGGACCGGGCGGGAGGTCGTGGCGTTTCTGGAGGCTCATCGGGGCACACAGGTCAGGCTGGTGCTCGACAGCCCTGGCGGCTACGCCCGCGCCGCCGACAGGGTGCGTCAGGCCGTGCTGGACCATGGCGCGGTCAGCACCGTGGTTCCCGGCTACAATCTCTGCGCTTCGGCCTGCACGGCGATCTTCGCGGCGGGGCACCAACGGGCGGCTGGCGAGAATGCGCGGTTCGTCTTCCACTCGGCCCGCGTCGTCCTTGGCCCGATCTCATTCAGCGATCCGTTCGGCGGCGATCCCGGCCGGTACCGCGTTCCGGGTGATGATGGCCGTATCGCCTCGGCGCTGGATGCTTTCCTTGAGCGCTCAAGCGCCCTGGAGGAGGGGGAGGCCGGTGCTTCAGCCCGCGACCTCACCCGCATCGCGCCGGGCTGGATCACCGAACTGCTGCTTTCCGACGCCGACATCTGAAATGGCCTGAACTTGAAGGGTATGTGATGTTTATGGCACCAAAACGGGGCTCGCGGTGTTTTCTGATCGGTTAGTCAATAAAACAGGGGGAAACATGTCAATCATTGCCTGGATCATCCTTGGGCTCCTCGCCGGCTGGATCGCGAGCAAGGTCATGCAGGGCAGCAGTTCAGGCCTTGTAACCAATCTCGTGCTCGGCATCGTCGGCGCCTTCGTCGGCGGCATTCTGTTCAGCGCGGTTGGCGGAAGGGGAGTTACCGGCTTCAACATCTGGAGCCTGATCGTCGCCGTCATCGGCGCCATCGTCGTCCTGTGGGTCTACAACGCGGTCGCCGGCCGTCGCAGGGTTTGAGCGAAGACGGGCCGGTTCCCGCTATCTTAAGATGAGTGATGGAACCGGCCCGCATACCGCTCCACCGAAACTGTTTCCGGGGTTGCGGCGATATGTCTGAGTTTCGACGACCATCGATGTTGCATAGCAGCAAAAGTTATCGCACCATGCGTTCGATACAAATCTGTTGGAGTGGACAGAGCGATGGTTGCGTCAAAGATCCCGAATAAGACTTCCACTCCAACCAGGGCGAAATCGGCGGGCACGGCCGAAATCAGCTCCCTGAAGGCTCCCGCCGAGCTCGCCACCGTACAGGCGGCGGCAGAGGCAGCCCCTTCGGTGAGTGAAGCGGTCGAAGCGGCGCGAAGCCCAAACCGGTGCTTGAAGCAGCTCCCGTCGCAAATGCCGGAGCCCGCCCGGACCCGAGCCCGTGGCTGCGGTCGCCGACGAGCCGGTGCCGGAACCCACGCCGGAACCGGAGCCGGAGGAGCTGGAAGAGACATCGACGAAGGCGTGGAGCAACTGGCCACCCTCGCCGAACAGGTGATCCATGAGGCGGAAGCGATTGCCGGCGAAGCGGCGCATAACTTCCAGGTCGCCATGAAGGCTGCGACAGGGGCGCAGGGTGTCATTCCGACGCTGAGCGGCATCAACAGCTATCTGTACCGTTCCGTGCAGATCAATGCCCAGTTCATGGAACAGTTCGCCGCCATACGCTCGCCAATCGACCTGGTGAACCTTCAGGTGCATTTCCTTGAAGAGCACCGCCTCGCCATGCTGGAATTCGCCCAGCAATGGACAATGAAGAAATCCGCATCTTAAGTCTGCGACACCTGTAGCGCCGATGTCGCACCAACTGTCGCACCGGCCGTCCGCCTTTCCTGAAAGCCTCGATGATATCAGTCATTTAGGCTGATGGCACGGCGGTTGCTGTTCTTCCCATCGGAGCCCGAACAACAAGGGCTAGGAACCGATGGGAGGAAGCAACGATGCAGCTCAATCGCGAAGAGCTTCTGCAAAGCTACCGCACCATGTGCACGATCCGCGAGTTCGAGGAGCGTGTGCATAGCGAGTTTTCCGAAGGCGGCATTCCCGGATTTGTCCATCTCTACGCCGGTGAGGAAGCATCCGCCGTCGGCGTCTGCATCCATCTGGACGACCGCGACAACATCGCCAGCACCCACCGCGGCCACGGCCACTGCATCGCCAAGGGCTGCGACGTCAACGGCATGATGGCGGAGATCTTCGGCCGGGGCGAAGGTCTGTGCGGCGGCAAGGGCGGCTCGATGCACATCGCCGACCTGTCCAAGGGCATGATGGGCGCCAACGGCATCGTCGGCGGCGGGCCGCCGCTGATCTGCGGCGCCGCACTGACCGCCAAGACCCTGAAGACCGGCGGAGTCGCCGTCGCCTTCGTCGGCGATGGCGCATCGAACCAGGGCACGACCCTGGAAAGCTACAATCTCGCCAAGGTCTGGAACCTGCCCGCGATCTTCGTGGTCGAGGACAACGGCTATGCCGAAGTCGACCGCCAGCGACTGGGCGGTGGCCGGCGATCAGTCCAAGCGGGCGGCGGCCTTCGGCATGCCGGCCTATGAGCTGGACGGCAACGACTTCTTCGCGATCCATCAGGCGGCCGGCGAGGCGGTCGAGCGGGCGCGGGGCGGCGGCGGTCCCAGCCTGCTCCATGTCCGGCTGATTCGCTATTTCGGCCATTTCGAAGGCGACGCGATGACCTACCGGCAAGCGGGGGAGATCGAAGTCGCCCGGCGCGAACGCGATCCACTGCAGTTCTTCCGCCGCCGCGTGACCGAGGCCGGCCTCCTTGAGCCGGGCCAACTCGATGAGATCGAAAGCGAGGTCAAGAGCCTGATCGACCAGTCGGTCGTTCTGTCGAAAGCGGCTCCTCCGCCGACGCCGGAGCGCCTGCTGACCGACGTCTATGTCTCGTATTGAGGGGAGGCCGCCATCATGTCGAAGAAGTCTGACCGTCAGGCGATCAACGAAGCGCTGGACCAGGAGATGCGGCGCGACCCCACCGTCATCGTGATGGGCGAGGACAATGTCGGCGGCATCGGGGCCCCCGGCGAGGCCGACGCCTGGGGCGGCGTGCTCGGCGTCACCAAGGGGCTGATGCCGGAATTCGGCCGCGACCGGCTGCTGGATACGCCGCTCACCGAAAGCGCCTATATCGGCGCCGCCATGGGCGGCGGCAACCGGGCTGCGGCCGATGGCCGAACTGATGTTCGTCGACTTCATGGGCGTCTGCCTCGACCAGATTTACAACCAGGCGGCAAAGTTCCGCTACATGTTCGGCGGCAAGGCCGAGACACCGGTGGTGATCCGCGCGATGTACGGGGCGGGCTTCCGGGCGGCCGGCCAGCACAGCCAGATGCTCACCCGATCTTCACGCACATACCGGGCCTGAAGGTCGTGCTGCCCGTCCAATGCCTATGAGGCCAAGGGCTGCTGATCCAGTCGATCCGCGACAACGACCCGGTGATCTTCCTGGAGCACAAGAACCTGTACGATGAGATCGAGGAAGTGCCGGAGGAATCCTACGCGATCCCGTTTGGCGAGGCCAATCTGATGCGCGAAGGCGACGACGCCACCATCGTCACCTATGGCCAGACCGTCGGATGCGCCAACGAGGCCGCCGACGTGCTGCAGAAGGAAGGCATCGAATGCGAGGTCATCGACCGCGCACGACCTCTCCCCTCGACATGGACACGGTGATCGAAGCGTCGAGGACACGGGCAGGCTGGTGGTGGTGGACGAGGCCAACCCGCGCTGCGGCATGGCGGCCGATATCTCGGCCTGGTGGCGCAGAAGGCCTTCAGGGCGCTGAAGGCGCCGATCCGCATGGTCACCCCGCCGCATACGCCGGTGCCCTTCGCGCCGCAGTTGGAAGATGCCTACATCCCGACGCCGGAGAAGATCGCCGACGCGGTCCGTCAGGTGATGGCCTGAAGGCCTGGCGGCTGTTCCAGTGAGGACTGATGAATGAGTAATGAGATCAAGGCCCTGACCATGCCCAAATGGGGCTTGGCGATGACCGAGGGCGCCGTCACGTCATGGCTGGTCGAAGACGGCGCGGACCTCCGCGAAGGTGACGAGATCCTGGAAATCGAGACGACCAAGATCACCAACGTCTACGAATCTCCGGCGTCCGGCAACCTGCGGCGCCGGACGGTGGAAGCCGGGCAGACCGTTCCTGTCGGGGCGCTGCTCGGCGTGGTCGCCGACAGGTCCGTCCCGGAGACGGAGATCGATGCCTTCATCGCCCGCTTTCAGGAGGAGTTCGCGGTGGAGGCGGCGGAAGCCGCCGATGCCGCCGGACCGGAGCCGCAATTCGCCGATGCCGGCGGGCGGCGGCTTCGCTATCTGGTGATGGGCGAGGGCAGGGGAGGCGAGGGGGAAGCCCCTCTCGTCCTGATCCACGGCTTCGGCGGCGACCTGAACAACTGGCAGTTCAATCAGCCGGCCCTGGCGGAAGACCGCACCGTCTATGCGCTCGACCTGCCTGGGCATGGCGGATCGACCAAGCAGGGCGTCCAGGGCGGTATCCCGGAACTGGCCGAGGCTGTCCGCGACTTCCTGAACGCGACCGGCATCCAGCGTGCCCATCTCGCCGGCCATTCCATGGGCGGAGCGGTGGCCCTGCATCTGGCGTCTGAGGAACCGGCACGCGTCGTTTCCGTCACCCTGGTCTGCTCGGCCGGCCTTGGCGAGGAAATCAACACCGACTATATCGAAGGCTTCATAGCCGCCGACCGGCGCAAGGAGTTCAAGCCGGTCCTGGAGATGCTGTTCGCCGACCCGTCGCTTGTCAGCCGCGACATGATCGAGGAATTGCTAAAGTATAAGCGGCTCGACGGGGTGGGGCAGGCGCTCCGCGCCATCGCAGATACGGCCTTCGCGGGCGGGCGGCAAAGCCCATGTGTTTACCGGCCGGCTGGACCGGATCAAGGTTCCGGTTCAGGCGATCTGGGGCGCGGAAGACCGGATCATTCCATCAGCGCATGCCTCCGTCATACCCGGAGGGCATCGCCACGTCCTCGGCGGCGCCGGGCACATGGTCCATATGGAGAAGGCGGGGGAGGTCAACCGTCTCATATCCGACTTTTTAACCATGCGCTGACCGAGGTGCGGTGATTACGCCAGAGGCGGACCGATGCTACACTCACACCATAACGGCGATCCAACGCTGATTCAACGTGAAAAACGGGTCGGCATGATGGGAGGAAGGCAATGGTCCGTCTCCATGCGCCAGAGCGGGAGCACGTCGATCTTATCGTCGCCAGCGTAACGGGAGGGGCCGGTCCGCCAGCGACCACGATACCCAGCCGCCCGACCTGATACGGCGATCCTGGGCGCGCTGTCTGAACAGCCACCGGCTGGACCCCGCCCGTCCGGGCCGCCCGGTGGTGCTGACACGGACCGAACTCGGCGGGTTCCTTGAACCCATGGAAGAGTTCATCGGCATCGCCACCGCCGAAATCCGGCGGCTTTATGCGCAGGTCGCGGGGTCGGACTATGTCGTGATCCTGACCGATGCCAACGGCGTCGCCGTCGATTATCTCGGCCAAGCCAGCTTCGAGCAGGAACTGAAGCAGGCCGGGCTGTATCTCGGTTCGGTCTGGGCGGAGGCGCAGGAAGGCACCAATGGCGTCGGCACCTGCATCGCCACCCGCGAGCCGCTGATCGTCCACCGTCAGGAGCATTTCCGTGCCCTCCATACGGGGCTGACCTGCACCGTGGCCCCCATCTTCGATCCGGCCGGCGCGTTGCTGGGCGTGCTCGACGTTTCCAACATGTCGGCACCGGCGGATCGCCGCAGCCAGATGCTTGCCCTGGAACTGGTCAAGCGCTCGGCCCGGCTGATGGAGGACGGCTATTTCCTGGCGCGCTCCCGGCGCAACTGGATCGTCGGGCTCAGCGCCGGGCGGGAACTGGCCGATCTGGTGATCGACGGGCTGCTGGCGGTCGATGGCGGCGGCACCATCCTGGGCGCCAACCAGACCGCCCTTCGCGCCGACCTGACCGGCGACGGCAGTCCGCTGATCGGCAGGAGCCTCTACGATCTGTTCGGCCTGACGCTCGACGCCCTGATCGGACATCAGCGGACGGGAGTGCCGCAGGCGTTGCGCTGCCTTGCCACGGGAGGAACATGGTACGCGACGCTCCGGCCACCGGCGGGGCGGGCGCTGCGTGCTTCCACCGACCGGCCACGGCAGCAGGCGGTGACACCGCAGGCCAAGCCTGAAGCGCCTTCCGGGCCGCTCGACCTCGACCGGCTGGCGGGTGGGGACCCAAACATGATGGCGAATGTCCAGCGCGTACGCCGCGTGCTGGGCAAGGGCATCGGCATCATGATCCTGGGGGAGACGGGGACCGGCAAGGAAGCGGTCGCCCAGGCCATCCACCACGCCGGCCCGCGCGCAGCACGGCCCTTCGTCGGCATCAACTGCGCCGCGATCCCCGAAACGCTGATCGAGAGCGAGCTGTTCGGCTATGTCGATGGCGCGTTCACGGGTGCCCGGCGGGGCGGCGTGCGGGGCAAGGTGCAACTGGCGGACGGCGGAACCCTGTTCCTGGACGAGATCGGCGACATGCCGCTGATGGCTCAGACCCGGCTGCTGCGCGTGCTGGCGGAGCGGGAAATCCTGCCGCTCGGCCATGACCGGCCGATCGCGGTCGATCTGGATGTCATCTGCGCCACCCATCAGGACCTTCAGCAACTGGTCGCCGAAGGCCGGTTCCGCGAGGACCTGTATTACCGCCTCAACAACCTGTCGCTGACGCTGCCGCCGCTCCGCGACCGCGCCGACAAGGCGGACCTGATCCGGGGATTCTGCGCCCCCGCCAGGATCGACCCGCCGGCGCTCGCGGCTCTGCTCGCCTGCCGCTGGCCGGGCAATATCCGCCAGCTTCAGAACGTGATGCGCGTCGCCCGCGCCCTGTCGGAGGACGGCGTCATCCGGCTCACCGATCTGCCGCCGGAAGTGACCAAGCCCGCCGAAGCGCCGCACCGGCACGAGACGCTACCCGCCGGGGAGGCGGGCATCCTGCTGTCGGTTCTGCGGCGGCATCAGTGGTGCGTGACCCACGCGGCGGAGGAATTGCACATCAGCCGCTCGACGCTCCACCGCAAGATCAACCGCTACGGGCTGGTTTCCCCGGCGCATCTGGATGGGTGATTACCGCCGGACGCCATAAACGGCATCGCGGATGGCATCCGGGTAGGGGCCGTTCATGCCGGCGACGGCGGTGTTGGTCAGCGCCACGACGGACAGGCGCCTTGCGGGATCGACGAACCAGGAGTGACCATAGGCGCCGCCCCACCTCCACGTGCCTGCGGATTCGGGCGACTCCGCCAGTACGGGGTCCTTCAGCACCGCCACACCCAGCCCGAAGCCCCAGCCCGGCCCCACGGCATTGACCCTGAGATCGTCAATCGCGTTGGTGGTCAGCGCCTCGACGCTCTCCGGCTTCAGGAGCGGCGCTCCGCCCATGCGCAGAGCCTCAAGGAAAGCCAGGAAGTCGGGCGCCGTGCCGACCATGCCGCCGCCGCCCGATGGAAACGAAGTCTCGTCGAACGCGCGGGCGGGTGAATAAAGGATGCCGCTGCGTCCGAACAGGATGCGGTGCGGCTCTCCCATCGGGACCGGCCGGGGATCGCCATCGGCATAGGCTTTGGCGAGCGGCACGCCCTCCGCAGCCGTGAAACTCGTATCCCGCATGCCCAAGGGGCCGGTGACAAGCCGCTCCACCACAACCGGCAGCGTCATGCCGGCGCATCGGGCGATCACCTCGCCCAGCACATCCGTGGCGACGGAATAGTTCCAGCGCCTGCCGGGAGTGTGGTTGAGCGGGACGGAGGCGATCCGGCGCAGGTTCTCCTCCATCGACAGACCCGGCTGGTCGAGCCCATCCGAGACGCCGGCCTGGTGAAACTGGCTGTCCGGCAGTTCCATGAAGCCGTAAGTCAAACCGGCGGTATGCGTCATCAGGTGGCGCACCGTGATGACGGGTTCCGTGCCATCGCCAAGCTTCGGGCCGGAACCACGGAATCCAGTCCGTCACAGGGCTGTCGAGCCGCAACCGGCCCCGCTCCATCAGCGCCAGCGCCGCGACGGAAACGATCGGCTTCGTCAGGGAGGCGAAGCGGAAGACGGTATCTTCCCGAACACGGCACCCCTTCCTCCCGGTCGGCGAAGCCGGCGGCGCGGCGGTAAACGACCTGGCCGTCTTCGGCCACCAGGACGACCGTGCCGACGATGCGCTCTTCCCCGATCGCCTGATCGATCACGGCATCAAGGCGTGATTCGAGCACGGCTTCTCCATTTCAACAGTTACACCATTGGACTGCCGGCAAGCCGCCATATATCGACCGTTCCGATGCCCTTCAACTCCGCAGTGCCCAACGGTTCTTTTTTACCGATGTAGTACGCCGCCAGCAGCTTATGGAAAACGGTCTCTTCCTCGGCAAAACATATTCCGGCAGGGGATGCGTTTGATGAGAGATCAAGAATCTGTTTCAAACAAAACCATTATGAACAATTAAGCCCATTCACGAATAAGTAACCCAATAATCACGATCATGTGAACAAGATCACGCTTTAGTGAGCCGAAGTGAATTCTCACAAGATCATCGTTTCGGGACATCGTGATGCGGTATCCAGAACTTGGAAGTAGGTTCACGATGTTTAACAGATTGGTGCTTCACGGACTGGCGCGCCCGTTGATCATCGGGCTGGCGGTCTTAGCGGGCATCGGGATCGATCGCGATGCCGGCATCGGCGAAGGAAGCCGCAGATCTACACGGGTTTCTTCAGCAGCCTCGCGGTCGGCGGTTATGATCCCGTCGCCTACTTCACCAAAGGCCAGCCGGTCGAGGGAAAGAAGGAATACCAGACGCGCTGGATGGATGCCGAATGGCGCTTCGCCTCCGCTGAGAACCGCGATCTCTTCATCGCCTCGCCGGAGAAATACGCTCCGCAATATGGCGGCTACTGCGCTTGGGCCGTAGCGCAGGGCTACACGGCGTCGGGAGATCCGCAGCGCTGGAAGATCGTGGGCGGCAAGCTGTACCTGAACTACGACGAAGAGGTCCAGCGGACGCTGGGAAAAGGACATCCCCGGCTTTGTCGCCAGCGCCGACCGCAACTGGCCCACCGTCCTGGGCAAGTGAAGGGAAGATCCCGCGATGACCGACCGAAAACGCCGGTTCCTTGCAGGCAGCCCTGTCCCTTTACGTCGCTTTCGTCTTCATCCAGTCGCTGTTCTTCAAGTTCACCGACAGCCCGGAGACGCGGTACATCTTCGGCACCCTGGACGCCTGGGCCGCCAGCTTGGGCTTCGCCGGTCTCTTCGCGCCGGAAGGGCCATTCAGCCAGTACGTCGTCGGCTCGGCCGAACTCGTGGCGTCGTTGCTGCTGCTGGCCGGGCTTTTCATGGGCCGGGTGTTCCTCCAGGGTGCCGGGGCGCTGCTGGCGCTGGGTGTCATCAGCGGCGCCATATTCTTCCATCTGTTCACGCCGCTGGGCGTGCAGGTGGTCAACACGGACGGCAGCCTGGACGGCGGCCAGCTTTTCGCGCTGGCCTGCGGGGTCTGGATCGCCTCGGCTGGCATCCTGACGCTTCGCCGCTCCACCCTTCGGGCGCTCCTGCCGTTTGGCCGCTCCAGCGTCGGCTTGAAAAGGAGCTGAGATAATGCCGACGCGGCACGACCGCTTCGGACTACCCTGTGACGACGGCGATGCCCGCCACCGTCGAGGCGATGGACCGCTTCACTGTGGGAAGTCCTCAGCCACGGCAAGGAGGCCGGCGCACTGCTCGCGGCGGCGGAAGCCGACCCGGACTGTGCTCTGCTCCAGGCCTATGCCGGAGCGCTGTATCTCTTCCTTCAGACGGCCGAAGGGATTGGAGAAGGCCGCTCCGTTCCTGGCGCGTGCCCGTGCCCTGGCCCGTGGCGCTTCCGAACGGGAAGCGCCTGATCGTGGCGGCGCTCGACGCCTGGGGAGCGGGAGACGCCGGAACGGGCGCTCGATCTGCATCGCCGTATCGCCCTCCACTGGCCGCGCGACCTGCTGAACCTGAAGCTGGCGCAGATCCATCAGCTCAACCGGGGCGACAGGGCGGGGATGCGGGAACTTGCCGAAGCCGCCTTGCCGCACGGGCGGGAGCATAGCTACACCTGGGGCATGCTGGCTTTCGCGCTGGAACAGGCCGGAGCACTCGACGCCGCCGAGGATGCGGGCCGCCGCGCGGTCGAAATGAACCGGGATGATCCCTGGGCGCAGCACGCGGTCGCCCATGTGCTGGAAGCTCGCGGCGATCCGGTGCGCGGGCTTGGCGTTCCTGGCTCCGCTGTCCGGCACCTGGGACCGCTGCTCCAGCTTCATGTACACCCACAACTGGTGGCACGCCGCCTTGTTCCGGCTGGACATGGACGATGCCGCGGCATCGCTGGCGCTGTTCGACGAACGGGTCTGGGGTGTCCGCAAGACCTATGTCCAGGATCAGGTCAACGCCGTGTCCCTGCTGTCCCGGCTGGAACTGCGCGGCGTCGATGTCGGCGGACGGTGGATCGATGTCGCGGCCCATGTCCGCCCGCGTATCCATGACCGGCAGAACGCCTTTCTCGACCTCCACTACCTCTACGCCCTGGCGCGGGCCGGCGAGGACGAGGCGGTCGCGGACATGCTGGCGGCGATGGAGAGCCTATGCGGAAGACCGGCCCGTCGCCCAGCCGCCCGGTCTGGAGCGAAGTCGCCGTTCCCGCCGCCCGCGCCCTTGTGGCCCATGCGCGAGGCCGGTTCGTGGAAGCGGCGGCCACGCTTGGCCCCGTGCTTGCCGCGCATGTTCCTGCTTGGCGGCAGCACGGCGCAGCAGACGTGGTTTCCAGCATCTTCATCAGGACAGCCGGAGGCTGGACCGAGCGGCGTTCTGGCCGCCCGGACGGGAATATGCGCGTGAGCTGCAAAACCCTGATCCGCGCCGCCGGAATGATCGTCGCCGCCTTTCGGCATGATGGCCTGCGATATACCGGGTCCGGCAACGCCGGCGGAGGCGATGGCGCCGCTGCGGCGCACCCTGACGCTGAACGGCGGCTCGAACGGTGCGGAGCCGATCACGATCAGCTATCTGGCGGCCGGAGATACCGACGGCGCCCCGGCTGATCCTGATCCACGGAACTCCGGGTTCGGCTGTCGGCTGGGCCGACTTCCTGGCCGATCCGCCGCCGGGCTTCGAAGTCGTGGCGCTCGACCGCCCGGCTTCGGCGACAGCGGTCCGAAGGAGCGATGACCACCCTGGACCGTCAGGCCGATGCGGTCGCGGCACTGCTGCCGGCCGACCGGCCTTCCATCCTGCTCGGCCATTCGCTGGGAGGGCCGATCGCGGCACTGGCCGCAGCACGGCATCCGGAACGGGTGCGAGCGTCTGATCCTGCTGGCGGCATCGCTCGACCCGGCGCTGGAAGATGGTGCATCCGCTTCAGCGGGTCGGCGACTGGGCTCCCGTCCGGGCGATTCCTGCCGCGCATGATCCGCAACGCCAATGCCGAACTGCTCGACCTGAAGCCGCAGCTTGAAGCGCTGCGCGCCGAACTGCCGCTGATCCGCTGCCCGGTCCTGATCGTCCATGGCACCAAGGACGATCTGGTGCCCTTCTCGAACACCGCCTACGCGGCGGCCAACCTCACCGGCGCCTGCCATGTCGAAACCATCGTGCTGGAAGGGGCGGATCATTTCCTGCCCTGGGACGCGACGCCGCAGTGCGCGACGCCATCGCGCGCGCGGAGAAATGACAATGCTGACAGGCAATGATGCCGATGTCGCCGACTGGCTGGGCGGCCTCTCGATGCTCGTGGCATTCGTCGACCGAGCCCTGGCTGCTCCTGCCGTCGCTGGTCCTCATCACCTTCCTGCTGGAAGATGTCGCGATAGCAGCCGGCGTAGCGCTGGCCCTCAACGGCACGATCGGCTGGGAAGCAGCTTTCGCGGCGGTAGCGGAGGCATAGCGCTGGGCGATATCGGCCTTTACGGAATGGGACGTCTGGCGGTCCGGCATCCCGGCACTCGGCCGCCGCCTGGACGACGCCCCGTTCCGAGCGCGCACGCTTGGCGCTCGAAAAACGTCTGACCGCCGCCGTGCTGGTCGCCCGCGTCGTTCCGGGCCTGCGGTTCGCGACCTATACGGACGGCCGGGCTGCTGGGAGTGTCCTTCCCAAGATTCGCCGCTCTGGTCTGACGCGGCAGTCACCGTCTGGACGGCGGGTCTCTTCTGGCTGGCGACGGCGTTTGGGGCAAACGCTCGGCGACGCGCTTGAACGCGTCACTGGGCCTTGATCCCGGCGAGCGCCGTCATCCTGGCCGTGCTGCCCCTCGCCGTCCTTGCCATCGTCGGCGCCGCGCCTGCTGCGCGGCGACTTTCCGCAAGGATCTTCGTCGATACGGGAGTATGCATCGATGACCATGCTCGCCGAAGCTCCGGTCCCATTCCCTCCGCGCCGGAAAACCGGGCATGGCCGGTACCGCATGCCGGAATGCCGCCGCTGGATACATCGGGGGACCAGCTCAGCGATTTCGAGTTCTGGTCGATGCGTCGGTTCTACTGGCCGATAGCGCTCTATGCGCTGTGGCTGATGATCCGCTATCGCGGCATCACCCTGCCGACCGCCGCCAACCCATCTTTCCCCGGCGGCGGCTTCTCCGGCGAGTCGCAAATCGGCGATCCTCGACCTCGCCTGCAGCATCGGCTCCCGACCATGTCGCTCCCTTCATCGCGATCGACCGCCCGGTCCAGCCCTGACGACGTGATCGCGTGAAGCTTTGGCGGCGGAAGCGGCGCATGACCGCGCCGGCCTCGGCTTCCCCGTGGTCGCCAAGCCGGACCTGGGATGCCGGGGCGCCGGGGTGCGTCTGGTGCGCGACTTGGGGCAACTGGCAGCGTATCTGGAAGGCGTTTCCCGCCGGGGCGCGGCTGATCCTGCAACGCTATGTCGCCTACGAAGCCGAAGCCGGCGTCTTCTATGTGCGCATGCCGGGCGAAGCGCAAGGGGCGGATCGTCTCCCTGACGCTCAAATACTTCCCCTATGTCTATGGCGACGGCCGCTCGACGCTGCGGGAACTGATCCTGGCCGACCCTCGCGCCGGCCGCGTGCCGCACCTCTACCTGCCGCGCCATGCAGCCCGGCTGGACGACGTCCCGGAGGCGGGGGAGCCGATCCGGCTGGCCTTCGCCGGCAGCCACAGCCGGGGCAGCATCTTCCGCGACGGCACCCATCTGGTCACGCCGGCGATGACCGCCCGCTTCGACGCCATCGCCCGCTCGATGCCCGGAGTTCTGGTTCGGCCGCTTCGATATCCGCTTCGCCGATATCGAGCGGCTTCAGGCCGGAGAGGACTTCACCATCCTGGAGGTGAACGGCGCCGGGGCGGAGATGACCCATGTCTGGGACCGCTCGACCTCGCTCGCGCAAGCGCGCCGTGACCTGATGGAGCAGTACCGCCTGCTGTTCGCCATCGGCCGCGCCAACCGGGATCGCGGGCACCGGGGCCAGAGCTTGCCCGATTTCTGGCGCGCCTACCGCCGCGAAAAGGCGTTGACGCCGCTCTACCCGCCGACGCTGTAACGGTGGAAGGCGGCTGCGCCTCAGGCCACGTCGAACAGATCGCCGCCCTGCGCCGCCGATGAATTGTCGGCGGCGTTGGGGTCGCCGGGGGCCGTTTCCCATCCCAGGCCCGGAAGCGCTATGATGCGGTTGCCGCGCCGGTCGTTGCGGGTGACGACGAAGCCGCGCTGGTCCATGTAGCTCAGCAGGCGGCGCGCGCGGCCGGGAGAGCGGCTGCCGACGGCGCGGGCCAGTTCGGCGTCGGACGGGCAGGGCGCCCGCTCGATCGCGGCGCGGGCGATCAGCAGGAAGACGCCCTGGATATCCTCCGGCAGGTCGGCCGCCAGGACGGTCGCCTGTTCCCATTCCGGCCCGTCGGCGGTCTCGTTGCGCACCCCGGCCCTGGCGGCGGAAAGACGGCGCTTGAAGGCCGCCAGATCCAGCGGCGCTCCCGGCACCTTGTGGATGCGGCAGCGGACCAGGAAGTCCTGATACAGCACCGCGACCGAGCGGAACGCCGCTTCCGAATCCGCCAGGATCTTCCGCAGGATATCGTCCAGCAACGGTTCGCGGTCGATCTCCGGCCCCTGTTCCTCGGCTTCCTCGGGCGGAGCGCTCAGAACGGGGCGCGACTGCGCCAGTTGGAACAGGATGTCCATGTTCTGCGGCGGGGCGGGCATCGGCTTGCGCACGCTCGGGCGGGTCGGCGGCTCCGGCTCGCCGGGCGCCAGGATCAGGTCGCGGGCGTCCTCCGGCGGTGTCGTCGGCAACGGGCGTGAGCTTCGGGCTTCCGGTCCGTCCCGTGGTTTCCACGGTCCCGATGCGAAGCGGCAGCGGACGGCGCGACAGCGCCGGGCCCAGCGCTATGAAATGGCCGCGCTCCAGATCGCGGAACATCTCCGCCTGACGCCGCTCCATGCCCAGCAGGTCGGCGGCACGCGCCATGTCGATGTCGAGGAAGGTGCGGCCCATCAGGAAGTTGGAGGCTTCCGCCGCCACGTTCTTCGCCAGCTTCGCCAGCCGCTGGGTGGCGATGACGCCGGCAAGGCCGCGCTTGCGGCCCCGGCACATCAGGTTGGTCATGGCGCCGAGCGACACCTTGCGCGCCTCGTCCGAAACCTCGCCGGCGGCTGCGGGGGCGAACATCTGGGCCTCGTCCACCACCACCAGCATCGGGTACCAGAAGTCGCGGTCGGCATCGAACAGCCCGCCCAGGAAAGCGGCGGCGTGGCGCATCTGAAGCTCGACGTCCAGCCCTTCCAGGTTGACGACGACCGAAACCCGGTGCTCCCGCACACGCGCCGCGATTCGCTGAAGCGCTCCTTCGGAATGGGCGGAGGCGTCGACCACCACATGGCCGAACTTCTCGGCCAGCGTCACGAAATCGCCTTCGGGATCAAGGATCGCCTGCTGGACCCAGGAAGCGCTTTGCTCGACCAGCCGGCGCAGCAGGTGCGACTTGCCGGAACCGGAATTTCCCTGCACCAGCAAGCGGGTCGCCAGCAGCTCTTCCAGATTGAGCGTCGCCGGTCCACCGTTCTGCGTCGACCCCATGTCGATGCTGACTTTCATCACCTCTCCTCTGCTCCGTCGCGGCTCGACGCTCCGCCCCGGATATCGTGTCTCCTCCTATACCCGAAAACCGCCGCATCTCAAAACGGCGCGGGGCGGATTGCCAGGAACTCGTTTTGCCGGAGGGAACGAGCGAAGGAAATTGGACCTGAATAGTTCCAGCACTAATAATCCTAACATTGAGTAAGAATTGATTAACCAAAATCAAAGATAGGCGGCTGGTGCGGCATTTTTTTACACCTCTCGGACGATGATGCAATCTGGCCGGTAACTTGTATGTTGGCGTGATCACACGCGATTGCTGTAGGATCTCGGCGTATCGGTTGATGAGGGGCGTGAGCCTGTGCTCGGGCATGTTGGGGATCAGGTCGTAGAGCATACAGCCTTGGCGGAACAGGGAATGGGAGCGGGTCTTGACGGTATTGGACTTGAGGTACTCATGCCGAGGCTCTCGCCGGCGGCGCCGAGCAGGGTGAGCAGGACGATGGCAAAGGCGTTGAGCAGCAGCAGCCGGTCGCGCCGTTGCGGGTCACCGATCCGGACTGCCGAGAGGCCCATGCCGAAGCGCAGATCCTTGGTATCACGGAAGCTGGGCTCCACGTTCCACCTCTTCGCGTAGAGGTCGATGATCTGCCGGGACGACGCGACAGCGTCGCTCGCCACCAGACACCAGGGCTCCTTCATGCCCTTGGCGTGCACGCACACGGCCGCGCCGACCGGGCACTGCGCCTCGGTGACCGCGGCATCACGCAACTTGCGCGCGCGGCCGTCCTGGCCAACCCACCCGGCCGCCGGCCGGGTCGTCCCGTCGGCTGCGCTGACCTTGGTATTGCCCTTGAGCCGGATGACGTAGCCCAAGTCCAGCTCGGCGAGGAAGCCGAACAGCTTGGTGTCGGCGAAGCCGCGGTCGGCCAGGATGGTACATTTGACGCCGGCGGGCAGCACCTCGGCCAGCCGGCGCAGGGCGGCGTCCTCGTAGGCGTTGCGTGCGTCGGTCAGCTCGTCCTTGTGAACGCTGAGCCAGACCAGCGGCGTTGCCCGGCCGTGCCGGGTCACCAGCTTGAGCGCCAGGGTGGCCTGCCCGTCGGCGTCATAGTCGGTCCAGTCCATCGCCACCACGATGTCGGTACGCGACCCGACCATCTCCGGGACCCAGGTGGCGAAGATGTCCCACGCCTCGATCCCGGGATTGCTCAGCAGCCGGTCGACCTGCTTGACGGCGTGCTTGGTCAAAAGGCCGCGGGCCTGGGCCAAAGACCTGCCAATCATCGCGACGGCTAGCGAGGCGCCTGTCATCACCCCGAGCGCGGCATTGGCAAGAGAATCGACCCGCTTCGCATGGATATCTTCAGAAAGAACACTGTCGAGAAAACTCCTGACATCCTGAAATTGCATGAACCCACGCTTTGGTCCGTCGATCATCTTGCTCTACATGATTGCCTCTGTTGAGCAAGACTACGACACCACCTAGGAGAATGTGGGGGCTGCGATGTTCCATCCCGAGGCAACAGATGACGAGCGAGCAGGATATAGATTCTGATCTGGTTGCCGAACTTCTGCCATTCTTTATTGATGATGTAGTGGAACGGCTCGGCAGTATCGAGCAGATGGTTGTATCGTTTTCTACAGAATCTGGATGTCAAGCCGGATTCATTCGAATTACTGCGCAACGTCCATAGCATCAAGGGATCGGCGGCCAGTTTCGGCTTTCCCACGATCGCTTTGATTTCTCACCATCTTGAAGATTACATCATCGCGACTGGGAATTTCAGCGAAACCGCCGTCGACGGCATGCTGGAACACCTCCACGCCATCGGCGCCATCGTGGAGGCCCGCCGTGATCCGGGGAACGAGGAAGGCCGGCGTATCCTCAAGTCGCTGCCGGATTTCCACCCCACGCAGAATCTTCTGCGGGCGCAGGGGCAGAAGACGGTGCTGTTCATCGGACCGCGCAATATCCAGTTGCGCCTGATGGAGCCCGAGATCCGGGCGGGCGGCTTCCGTCTGGTTGCATTGTCCAGTTCCTTCCAGGGCATCGAAAGCGCTATCCGGACCCGTCCCGACCTGATCCTGATCAGCAACATCATCGATATCCTGGATGGCGTGGATGTGGCCCGCATGATTCACGCCGCCGAGATGACGCAGCATATCCCCCTTGTCGTCGTCGCCTCCAAGCTCGACGCGGAGCCGGTGCGAAACCGCCTGAACCGCCTGAACGAGAAGATCCTTGTCGTCCGGAAGGGAGAGGATTTCGCCGCCGATTTCGCCTACGCGATCGTCAGATTGGGTGTCGTTTGACCTGACAGGCTTGCGGGCGGCACTGGAAGCGGCTTAACAACATGCCAGAGCCTGCCGGAGCCGCTGACTTCACCGGCTGACTTCGAAGGGGAAAACGCATGACGGATCGCTTGATCGCTGAACGGCAGGGGCCGGTCGGCTGGATCACCTTCTCCAACCCAGAGCGCCACAACGCGATGAACATGGAGATGTGGCAAGCCCTGCCGCAGGCGCTTTCCGCTTTCGAGGCCGACGACGAGGTCAAGGTCATCGTGCTGCGCGGGGCGGGGGATCGCGCCTTCATCTCCGGCGCCGACATCTCCGAGTTCGAGAAGCACAGGTCATCGGCGGAAGCGGTTGCCGCCTACGAGGATCTGGCGACCTCCACCATGCGCAGCCTTCAGATCATCCCCAAGCCGACCATCGCCATGATCCGGGGCTACTGCATCGGCGGCGGGCTCGGCCTCGCGGTCAGCTGCGATCTGCGGATCGCGACCGAGGGCTCCACCTTCGCCATTCCGGCGGCGCGGCTTGGGGTCGGCTACCGCTTCGACGGCGTCAAGCGCCTGCGCGATCTGGTGGGACCCGCCTTCGCCAAGGAAATCTTCTTCACCGCCCGCCGCTTCCAGGGGCCGGAGGCGTTGCGGATGGGGCTGATCAACCGGATGACGGCCGATGCCGATCTGGAAGCCGTGGTCGGTGAGATCTGCGCATCCATCGCCGAGAACGCGCCGCTGACCGTCCGCTCCGCCAAGCTGATGATCGAGGAACTGGATAAGCCGTCGGGCGAGCCGGATTACGAGCGGTGCGAAGACCTCATGAAAGCCTGCTTCGCGAGCGAGGACTACACCGAAGGCCGGACCGCCTTCATGGAAAAGCGGAAGCCGGTATTCCGGGGCCGGTGAAGGCTGCTGACGGGCTCCAGCCGGAGCCCGTCCTTCTACCGCGCCAGACTGTTCAGGCAGCGTCCCAGACTCCGCAGATCGGTCATGAAGCCTTCGGCGATGCCCGAGAGCGAATTCTGCGGCGGCTTGGGCGCACCCGATCCCTCACGGCAGACATCCGCCGGTGCCGCCGCTTTGGCGGGCTGCTGCGCCGCCTGAGGCGGCGGCATCTGGGCCTGCTGCGGCTGCGGCGTCAACGGCGTCGGGGCCGCCACGACCGGGCGTTCAGCCGGCGGCGCCGCTGCCGGCGCGGGGCGTTTCTCGTGTTGGATGGCCGGGGGCGTTCCACCGGCTGGTTCCATTCCGGCGGCAGGGCCGCCGCCGGAGGTGCCGCTCGCGGAGCGGGCTGCGTGGCGGGTGCCGGCGGCGGTGCCGCCGCGGCCGGTGTTTGCGGCGCGGGTGCTGAAGGAGCGGGGTCAGGCTCCGGCTGAACCTGCGGCTCCATCGGTAGCCGGGCGAGGGGGCGTGCTTGGCAGGTTGGCCGTCAGGGCGGACTGGCCGTCCCCCTTCAGCAACTCGGTGGCGCTTTTGGGGGCGAAGGGCCAAAGCGCGTTCGTCACGAACCCCGCCGCGAAGGCGAAGAGAATGCCAAGAGCGAGCACCCAGTAAACCCGCCGCGACGACCGGGCGGGCTCGCGGGATTCCTGATGCGGCGTCAGGCTGCACGGCGTAGGCTCTGGCTTTGGGAGCCTTGCGGAGCGGAGGCGGCTCAAAAGCCGGTTCCGGAGCCGGATCCTCTTCGCGGCGCTGAACCCGCTGGCGGGTGAATGCCGGTTGCGGAATTGCCGCCGGCGCCGGTTCCCGCCGTATAGCGGCAGCCATGGTGGGCCTGGGTGCCGGCTGCTCTTCCTCGACCGGCGGCGCCTCGTTCTCGATCCGCCAGCGGGACGACGCAACCTGGCGGGCGGCATTGGCAAGCCCCGGCTTGTCGAACTGCGCGTCCAGCCCCGGCCCGCCGGTCAGCAGGATCTGCATGTAAAGCCCGCTGTCGGTATCGCTCCCCGACAGCTCGAACAGATCGCCGATGACCGGCGCCGACAGCAGATGGGCGTCGAAGATGACGAGCAGGCCGGAGCCTGCCGCGTCCAGCGCCCGCTCAAGCGAAAGCGCCAGTTCCTCAAGGTCGCCCGAACGCTTGAGGCCAAGACCGGCCGCCGCCTCGGACAGCAGATCCTCAAGCGTGGCGTTCCTGTACCCGGTGGCCGTCAAAGCCATTCCGCCCGACGACGACATGTAGTCCGCCATCCGGCGGCCGGTCACCGCTCCGTTGCCGCCGGTGTAATCGGACACGACCATCGTCCGGCGGCCGGCCATGGCCGCCATCAGCACGCGGTTATAGACGGCGTCCTGGATCGGATCGGCCGCTCTCGATGAGGTGTCTATGCCGCTCGTCATCATCCGCCTGGCGGAGAGCGCTTGCTGTCGTGCGCTGTTCATGGGGCCGTTGTTTAACTCAACGCCCCATATCGAAGGAACGGAAAGGCGGTGGTAATCCTCTCCGAAGGGTTAGGAGAGACGGGGTGCCGGCAGGTTCAGCCGGTCGCGGGCTTCCGTGACCGTCCGGTCGGCGCGCAGGTCGAAGACCTGAAGAATCAGGTCGCTGACATCGCGCTCCTCGGTGTCGGCGCATTGCTCGAAGACGCGCGCCAGAACCTCAAGCTGATAGTCGCGGCGTTTGGCCGCGATCATGGGCCGCGACCAGCGGCGCGCCACCGACAGCGCGATCCGGAAAGGCTCGATCAGCCACGCCTTCATGCCCGCCTGATCGAACGCCGCGTTCAGGCCGACCGGCCGCTCATCCATCACCATCATCGGCCGCCGCTTCACGGGTGATGCCGCAGCGGACCGCCATGCCGGTGATGAAGGCTTCCAGGTCGCCGGCGCACAGCATGCGGAACAGCAGGTCGGTGGTAAGCTGCTTCTGCCAATGCATCTGCTCCAGAAAGCCCCGCAGATGCGCGCCGTCCGCCAGCATCGGCCGGACCATGGTCATCATGGCCGCCTCGCGGCCCCGGGTGATGCAGCGCTCAAGCGCCAGATCGGGGATTTTATAGCGCTTCGCCAGATCGCGCATGATCGCGGCCGATACCCGTCCCAGCAGCTTCCAGGCAACCGGAGCCGGCAGCATCGGATGCCCCGCCACCATGGTCGCCACCGATTGCGTATCGCCATGGCGGTCGACGATGCGGCCCAAGGCCGTCGGGCGTGATCTCGGCGCCGGAATTCGCCAGCAGGCAGGTCATGACCGCCACGTCGCCGGCGTCGATCAGCGCGTCCGAGACGATCGTGGATATCGCCCGGCGAACGGCGATGGCCGCCATCTTGAGCTGATCGCCCGTGCCGATGACGGACGTCAGGAAGGCATCCTCGAACCCCGCATGGTAGCTCAGCACGGGGGCGGCGACCTCCGCCACGTCCTCGGCCAGACGGACCGCCAGGGCGTCCGGCAGGCGGTCGGTGTTGCGGAACTGCCAGGCGACAGCCTGACGCACGGCGGCCTCCGCATCCCTGGCGAAACGCATCAGGATATCGAGAGCCATCTCCTCGGCCGGCCCGGTCAGTTTTCCCGCGCGGATCTGCTCGGCCACCTTCTCGGCGGTATCGATGCGGTTGGCGACCGACGGCTGGTCCATCAGGCGCGCGACATCGGCCAGCGACAGACCGTCCGGCGTGGTGGAGGGCAGGGAGGCTTGCACGGTCAATCCTTCGGCTGGAGCTTCGGCATGGAAGCCGAAGCCTGCACCGCCGGGGGTTGACGAAGGATTGCGCGAGCGAATTTAAGGCTGTGACAAAATTAGGCCATCAGGTGGGTCGTCAGGTCAGCAGGTCGATGAACATCCGGACCGACGTGATCCCAAGGAAGAGCGCGAAGGCGCGCCGCAGGTTGCGGGTCTTGATGCTATGGGCCAGCTTCGCCCCCCAGGGCGCCGCCAGCATCGTCGCCGGGGCCAGGATCACCAAGGCTATCAGGCTGACATTGCCCAGCGACCAGGGCGGCAACTCATCCGAACCCCAGCCGCCGATGATGGCGCCGATGGTGCCGGGGAAGGCGATGATCAGGCCGATGGCCGACGCCGTGCCGACCGCGCGGCGGATCGGGTAGTTGCACAGCACCAGGGTCGGCACCGTCAGCGTGCCGCCGCCGATCCCCATCATGGTCGAAATGACCCCGATCACCATCCCGATGCCGAACCTCGGCACTCCGCGCGGCAGATGCTCCGCCAGCCGCAGGCCTTCCGGCGCGAAGGCCATGTGGATGGCGACGGCGGCGGCGGTGACGGCGAAGACGCCGATCATCACTTCGCCCTCGACGATGCCGATCAGGACGGCCCCGATCACCACGCCGATCGCGATCGCCGGACCCCAGCTTTTCAGCAGCGCCACGTCCACCGCGTCTTTCCGCAGGTGCGAGCGCATCGACACGATGGAGGTCGGGATGATGGTCGCCAGCGATGTCCCCACCGCCAGCTTCATCGCCACATCGCTGTCCACGTCCAGCAGATCGAGCAGGTGGTAAAGCACCGGCACGATCACGATGCCGCCGCCGACGCCGAGCAGCCCCGCCAGCACACCGCCGAAAAGTCCCACACCCAGCAGTACGGCCGCCATGACGGCGAGTTGAGTCAGTGCCGGGGTCAATTGAATACCATCAGGATTGTCGCCTTCTTCCGGTGTTCCCCCTCGCCGTGGGGAGGAACGGCCGGAAGAAGGAACGGTTTTTACTTACCTCCCGATCGCATATGCCTGCATCAGGCGCGGAGTCGCCGCAGCCTTGATCACGCCATCTTCACGGGATGCTGCGCATAAACGGCCAATGGACCATTCCGGCATCACTTCGACGTTATGCCCTTTTTGCTGCAGTTGCTCAATGGTCGCGGATGGCAGGTTCGCTTCCACCGCAAGGCTGCCCGGACGGCTGGCGCGCGGGTAGAAGGAGCCGGGGAAATGCTCCGTGTGGAACAGCGGATGGTCGATCGTTTCCTGCAAATTCAGCCCGTAATGGACATGGCGCAGGAAGAAGATCGGCTGCCACTGGTCCTGCTGGTCGCCGCCCGGCGTGCCGAACGCCATGTACGGCTTGCCATCGCGGAGCGCCATCGACGGCGTCAGCGTGGTGCGGGGACGCTTGCGCGGCGCCAGACTGGCCGGCAGGCCTTCCTCCAGCCAGAACATCTGGGCGCGGCTGGTCAGGCAGAAACCCAGTTCCGGAATGATGGGAGAGCTTTGCAGCCAGCCGCCGCTGGGCGTCGCCGAGACCATGTTGCCCCAGCGGTCGATCACATCGATATGGCAGGTATCGCCCCGCTTCTCGCCTTTCTCCTCCGCCAGATGAGCCATGGTCGGCTCACCGGCCCCGGCACCCTGGTCGGCCCCGCCGGCCCCGCCGGCGGCGCGCGGCACCGCCCGGTCGGCCTGACCCTCGTAGCCGGGGATGCGGCCGGGGCGAAGTTCCAGCGAGGCCTTGTCGCCCACCAGCTTGCGGCGCTCGTCGTTGTAGGCGTCCGACAGCAGGGCTTCCATCGGCACGTCCACGAAATCGGGGTCGCCGTAATAGGCTTCGCGGTCGGCGAAGGCCAGCTTCATGCATTCGATGACGGTATGGACGAAATCCGGGCCGTTCGGGTCCATCGCGTCAAGGTCGAAGCCCTTGAGCAACGCCAGTTGCTGGAGGAAGACGGGACCCTGACCCCATGGGCCGGTCTTGCAGACGGTGTAGTTGCGGTAATCATAGGTCAGCGGCTCCTCGTAGGTCGCTTTCCAGCCCGCCATGTCCTGGCCGGTCAGAAGCCCGCGATGACGCCGGCCCGATACGTCCATGACCTCGTTGGTGCGGCAGAAGCGGTCGATCGCCTCGGCGACGAAGCCCCGGTAGAACAGGTCGCGCGCCTTGTCGATCCGGGCTTCTCTGGTGGCCGCCCCTTGAGCCTCCCTGACGATCCGGCCATAGGTTTCGGCAAGCTGCGGGTTGCGGAACAGCGCGCCCGCCTTGGGCACCGACCCGTCCTGAAGCCAAAGCGCCGCCGAGGTCGGCCAGTCCTCCTTGAACATTTCGCTGACCGTCTCGATCGTCTGCGCCACCCGCGCCAGCATCGGATGCCCGCCGCTGGCGTAGTAGATCGCCGGTTCCAGCACATCGGCCAGTTCCATCGTGCCGTGGTCGCGCAGCATGGTCAGCCACGCGTCGAAGGCTCCGGGAACCACGGCGGCCAGCAGGCCGGTGCCGGGGATCAGCGACAGCCCCTGATCGCGATAGGCCTGGATGGATGCGGCTTCCGGTGCGGTGCCCTGGCCGCAGATCACCCGCACCCGGTCTTCCCGTGCGTTGTAGATCAGGATCGGCACTTCGCCGGCCGGGCCGTTCAGGTGCGGCTCGACCACCTGAAGCACGAAGCCGGCCGCCACCGCCGCGTCGAAGGCGTTGCCGCCTTTTTCCAGCACGGCCATGCCGGCGGCGGACGCCAGCCAGTGGGTCGAGGTGACGGCGCCGAAGGTGCCTTGGATTTCCGGACGGGTGGTGAACATGGTGAGCGGGTCCCTTTCAGATTATTCTTGTATCAGCGGCTGTCGCGCGGATCGAGCGCGTCGCGCAGCCCGTCGCCCAGGATGTTGAAGCCGAACACGACGACGAAGATCGCGACGCCCGGCCAGATCGCCATCCAGGGCGCCTGTGTGATGAAGTTCTTGGCGGTGTTCAGCATGCTGCCCCAACTCGGGTCGGGCGGCTGCTGGCCCAGACCGAGGAACGACAGGCTGGCCTCCGCGATGATCGCGGTGGCGATGGTCAGGGTCGATTGCACCAGCAGCGGCGGGAAGATGTTGGGCAGGATATAGCGCCGGATGATCCGGGCGTCGGAACAACCGACCGCCCGCGCGCCCTGCACGTAGTCCTCCGTCTTGACCGACAAAACCTGACCGCGCGCCAGCCGCACGAAGATCGGGGCCGCCGAAATGCCGATGGCGATCATCGCATTCGTCAGGCTGGGGCCGAGGAAGGCGGCAAGCGCGATGGCGAGGATCAGGAACGGGCAGGCCAGCACCGCTTCGGTGACGCGCGAGATCACGGCATCCAGCCAGCCGCCGTAGAACCCGGCCAGAACGCCCAGCGGCACGCCGATCAGCAAGGCGATGGCGACGGAGATGATGCCCGCCGACAGCGAGGCCCGGCTGCCATGGATCAGCCGCGACATGACATCCCGCCCGACATCGTCGGTGCCCATCCAGTGCGCGGCGGTGGGCGGCTTCCGCACCGTCAGCCAACTCGACACGTTCGGCTCATAAGGCGCCAGCAGCGGCGCCGCTATCGCCACGACGAGGAACAGCAGGACGATCACGCCACCCGCCAGAGCGGTCGGGTTGCGCCGCAGCCGGCGCCAGACCCTCGACTGGGACCAGCCGGTGCGTGCGGCGGGTGCTGTCGCGACGGCGTTGGATATGCTCATGATGGCACCCTCCCTCAGGCGCGAAGCCGGGGGTTAAGCAGGAAATACAGCATGTCCGCCAGCAGGTTCATCAGGATGAAGGCCGTGCCGGTGAACAGCACAACCCCCTGCACGACGGCATAGTCACGGTTGAACACGGCATCGACGATCAGCTTGCCGAAGCCCGGAATGGTGAAGATCTGCTCCGTCAGCACCGCACCGGACAGCAACTCCCCCAGTTGCAGAGTGCCGAGCGTCACCACCGGGATCAGCGCGTTGCGGAGCGCGTGGCGCAGCACGACCACCCGTTCCGACAAGCCCTTGGCGCGGGCCGTCCTGACGTAGTCGGCTTGCAGGGAAGACAGCATGGCGCTTCGGGTATGCCGCATCATGATCGCGGCGATGCCGGTGCCCAGCACGAAGGCCGGCATGATCATGGTCTGGATGTTGCGGACGGGTCTTCCAGCGGACTGGTGTAACCCGAAGCCGGCAGCAATCCCCACTGCACCGACACCAGCATGATCAGCATGATGCCCAGCCAGAAATTGGGGATGGAGATGCCGGACAGCGCCACCACATTGGCGCCGACATCCCAGCCGCTGCCCTTGCGGACCGCCGAGACGATCCCGGCCGGGATGCCGATCGCCAGTGCGATGATCATCGCCATGATGCCAAGCTGAAGCGTCACCGGCAGCTTGGTCAGGATCAGCTCCGTCACCGGCATCTGGCTGCGGATGGAGATCCCCATGTCGCCCGACAGCACGCCGGTCAGCCAGTACCAGTACTGGACCACGATCGGGTCGTTCAGGTGGTATTTCTCGCGGATGAACGCCAGCACTTCGGGCGTCCGCTCCTCCCCGGCGATGGCGAGCGCCGGGTCGCCGGGAAGCAGAAGCTGAAGCGAGAAGACCAGCAGCGAGATCAGCAGCAGGGTCGGGATGCTGACGGCAAGGCGCCTCGCCATAAAGGCCAACATGGGGGCGGTCCTTCTATCTACGGATAAACGGGCGCTTACTTGGAGACGGACACGCCTTCCAGGCGGATCATCCCGTCGGGATGCGGCTTGAAGCCCTTGACCTTGGACGACAGCGCCCAGAACCAGTTCTGATGGTAGAGGTAGATCCGCTGCCGGTCGGCCAGATAGATTTCCGCCGCCTTTTGGTACTCGGCCTTGCGGGCTTCGACGTCGGTCGTGGTCCGGGCGGCGTTCAGGTGAGCGTCCACTTCGGGATTGCAGTACTTGCCGTCGTTCAGCCCACCCTTGCACGAGATGAAGTTATGGGTGTTGCCATCGGGGTCCGCCCGGCCGCTCCAGCCGATCAGGAACGCCTGGAAATCACCTCGGGTCTGGCGGTCCAGCCCGGTCGCGAACTCGGTCGCATTGACCGAAACGTCGAACCCGGCCTCTCCGGCCAATGCCTGGATCACCTCGGCCACCCGAAGCTGATCGGGGCTGTTCGGCGTCATCAACTCGACTTTGACCTGGCCGTGACCGGCCTCATCCATCAGCTTCTTAGCCCGCTCAAGGTCGCGCTCCGGCACCGGAATCTTGTTGGCGTAGAACGGGTTGTTCGGCGCCACCGGCTGATTGCCGACGGCATGCTCGCCCTCGAAACCCACCTGATTGATGATGTTGCGGTCGAGCGCCAGTTCGAACGCTTCCCGCACCTTCGGGTCCTTGGCGAGCACGTTGTCCGCCCTGGGTCCGTTCCCCATATTGAGCGTGATGCCCTGGTAGCCGAGGCTGGTCGCCTGCTCCAGCTTCAGCGAACTGTCGGAGCGCACGGTCGGCAGATCGGCGGGAGCCGCCCGCTCGATGATCTCCAGCCCACCGGACTGGAGGTTCGCCAGCCGCACCGTGGTATCCGGGATCGGCAGATAGACGACCCGCTGCATCGGGAAGGCCGCCGCGTTCCAGTGCTTGTCGAACTTCTCCAGCACGATGCGGTCCTGGGCGATCCGCTCGACGAACTTGTAGGGGCCGGAGCAGACGGGAGCGCGGGCGAAATTGTCCCCCGCCGCCTGGGCGGCCTTGGGCGAAATCATCATGCCGGCCCGGTCGGACAAGGCGGCCAGCAGCGGCGCCGAGGGCTCCGACAGGTTCAGGCGCACGGTATAGGGATCGACCACATCGACCGACTTGACCGAGACGATCTCGCTGCGCCGGGCGGAGCCGGGCTGGTTGAGCGAGCGTTCAAGGTTGAACTTGACCGCTTCGGCGTTGAACGGCTCGCCATCATGGAAGACCACGCCCTGGCGCAGCTTCATGGTCAGCACCTTGTTGCCGTCGGACCACGACCATTCGGTCGCAAGCTGCGGTATGATTTTCAAATCAGGCGCCAGATCGACCAGCTTGTCGCACAACCCGGTAAAGACGATGCGCCCGACGAACGACTTCGCCATGGCGGGGTCGAGCATATCCGGATCTTCCGCCAACCCGATCCGAAGCGTCTGCGCCGAAGCGCCCGTCGCGGCAAGCGCCGCGATGCCGGCAGCCAACAGGCCGGCTTTCCAATTGCTGATGTTCATTTTATCAGAAGCTCCCTGTTTTATTCGTGTTCGTAGGCCTCTCAGCTTGCGACCGCCTCGTCCTGCCCCGCGCGCCGCTCCATGTAGAGCGCGCGCCGTCGCTGATAGGCCGCACTGATCGGCTTGACCGTCTGGTCCGGCCCTGGCAAAGCCTCGATCTCCCGCCAGAAGTGGCAGGCCGCACCGGCCTCCAGCAGCGGCTCTTCCACACGGCAGCGCTCGCGGACATAGGGGCAGCGGGTGTGGAAGCGGCAGCCCGACGGCGGGTTGAGCGGGCTCGGCACGTCGCCTTCCAGGATCTGCCGGTTCGACCGCGCGGACGGATCGGGCAGGGGCACCGCCGACATCAGCGCCCGCGTGTAGGGATGGCGCGGCTTGGCGAACAGTTCAGCCGTTGGCGCCAACTCCACCATCTTGCCCAGATACATCACGCCGACCCGGTCGGACATGTGCCGCACGACGGCGAGATCGTGGGAGATGATGACCAGCGTCAGCCCCAGCCGCCGCTTCAGGTCCTCCAGCAGGTTGATCACCTGCGCCTGAACCGAAACGTCCAGCGCCGACACCGGCTCGTCCCCGATCACCAGTTCCGGCCCGGCGGCCAGCGCCCGCGCAATCCCGATCCGCTGCCGCTGCCCGCCGCTGAATTCGTGCGGGTAGCGGTCCGCATGCCGGGGCGACAATCCCACCAGCCCCAGCAACTCGTGCATCCGCTCGCGGCGCTCCCGCCGGTTGCCCAGCTTATGGACGATCATCGGCTCGGTCAGGATATCGCGCGACGCTCATCCGTGGATTGAGGGAGGCGAAGGGGTCCTGGAAGATCATCTGCATACGCGCCCGCAACGGGCGCATCTGCCGCTCCGGCAGCTTGGCGATGTCCTGCCCGTGGAACTTGACCGTCCCGTCCGTCAGGTCGGTCAGGCGCAGGATCAGCCGCGCCAGGGTGGACTTGCCGCACCCGCTCTCTCCCACGATGGCGAGCGTTTCGCCCGTGACCACGTTGAAGCTGACGCCGTCCACCGCCTTGACGGTCCGGCCTCCGCCGGGGAGCAGCGCCTTGGATGTCGGGAAGTATTTCTTCAGCCCATCCACTTCGAGGATGTTGGCTGGGGCATGCGTTTTCGACTGGCGCCATGGCTGGCGGGTCCTTCTCAGGCGGCGTTCTCTTCAAGCGGCGCTTTCCAGCAGGCGACCTTGTGCCCGGCCGCGATGTCGGCCAGCGGCGGCTCCTCGGCCCGGCAATGCTCGTCGGCGAAGGGGCAGCGGGTGGAAAAGCGGCAGCCCGCCGGCATCTCGGCCGGGGCCGGCACCGAGCCGCGAATGGTCGGCAGCGGCCCGAGATCCGCATCCAGGCGCGGGATCGAGCTGAGCAGCCCCAGCGTGTAGGGATGCTGCGGGTCGGCGAACAGATCGGCGACGGCGGCCTGCTCGACGATCCGGCCCGCATACATCACGGCCACGTCGTCGCCGACTTCCGCCACCACGCCCAGGTCATGGGTGATCAGCAGCACCGCCGTGCCGGTTTCGTCCTGAAGCGTCGCGGATCAGGTCCAGGATCTGCGCCTGGATGGTCACGTCCAGCGCGGTGGTCGGCTCGTCCGCGATCAGCAGGCGGGGATCGTTGGCAAGCGCCATCGCGATCATCACCCGCTGGCGCATGCCGCCGGAAAGCTGGTGCGGATAGTCGTCCATGCGCTGCTCGGGCGGCCGGGATGCGCGACCTTCTTCAGCATCTCGACCGCGCGCTCGTGGGCATCGGCCCGGCTGATCGAACGGTGGCGCAGGATGCCTTCGATAATCTGGTCGCCGATCGTGAAACCGGGTTCAGCGAGGTCATCGGCTCCTGAAAGATCATCGCCATCCGGTCGCCGCGCCGCTCGTTCAAGGCCCTTGCGGTCCAGCTTCAGGATATCGGTGCCGTCCAGAAGGATTTCGCCGCGTCCGACATGCGCCGGTGGGGGCGAGAAGCCCCATGATCGACAGGGCGGTGACGCTCTTGCCGCAGCCGGATTCTCCGACCAGACAAAGGGTGCGGCCGCTCCGCACCGTGAAGGAGACGCCATCCAGGACATTGAAGCTGCCCTCGTCGGTGCGGAAACCGACCTGGAGGTTCCTGATTTCCGCGACCGGTTTCGCTTTGCTGCTCGGTTCGCGGGTCATCCAAGATCGATTCGTCACTTCGGCCTGGAGCAAGGCCATCAGCCCTCCTCACCGGCAATGCCGGTTTCAAGAACGGTGTTGATGTGATGGGTGATCGCCTGCGACCGCCGTGCCGGGGTCACGGGTGCGGAGCGCCTCGATCACGTCCCAGTGGCGGCGGGCGGAAATCAGCAGGGGACGGGTGCGGCCCGGTTCCGCCAGGGTTACCCGGTGCAGATGGAGCAGGCAGCGGCTCAGGATCGCGTCCAGAGCCGGCAGGCCCGCCCGTTCGAAGATCGCAAGGTGAAATTCGCAGTCGAGTTCGGTCAGCGCGTATTCGTCGCCGGCATTCGCCGCCTGCTCCATCTCGACCACGATCGAGCACAAACGGTCGATCAGCCCGTCATCGACAAAGGAGGCCGCCCGGCCGATGCCCTGGGTTTCCAGATGCAGGCGGAGGAACTGCATCTCGCGCGCTTCAGCCGGGCTGGTGGTCGAAACCGTCGTGCCGCGATAGCCGCTGCGAACCACAAGGCCGTCCTCCTGGAGCCGCATCAGCGCCTCCCGAACCGTCCCCTGGCTGCATCCGTAGTCGCGGGCGACCGTGATCTCCAGCATCGGCTCGCCCGGCTTCAGGGTGCCTTTCACGATCTGGCCGCGCAGGTCGTCGTAAAGCACGCTTCCTTTGCGCGCCCTGGTGAATTGCAAAGCCGATTGCTCGCTGAGCCGCGTCATCCCCGCTCCACCCAATATCATTATCGATAACGATATTAAGCGAGAGATCGAAAAGTGCGCAAGCTAATTGTTTATGGAAATTTAACGATTAAATAATGGCACGTTGCGGCATTTTCAGTCATCGCACTGCCTGGTGCGGCGGCATCCGCAGAACCGCCGGGCAAGCGGCCGGCATTGCCGGCGTCGACGGCGTCGGCCTCACCGGCTCCTTGCGGGGCGGTTGAGGTGCGGGTACCGGCTTCCTCAGCCAGCCGCCAGATCCTCGCCGCAGCCATCGCCGGGAGGCGGCGGGTCCTGGGGAACGCATTCCGGCTGGCCGGCCGGGCAGTTCAGCCGGATATGGAAATGGGCGTCATGGCCGTGCCAGGGCCGGACCAGCCGAAGCCATGACCGGTCGATCCAGGGGCGCTCGCACAGCGCCAGCTTGATCGCGGGATTGACGAAGATGCGCGCGACGCGCGGGTCCATCGCCGCGAAGCGGACCATTTCCGCCTGATTGTCGGTGAAGCGTTTCGGGTCCACCCGATGCGTCACCGGATCGACCATGCTCGGCAGGTCCAGATTTTCGCGGGCGATGCGGGGCAGGGGCGGCAGGTTCAGGCGGAACCAGACATCGGCGTCCAGCCCGATCTCGTGACTGGCATGGCCGAAGGCCATAGGACCGCCGCGCGGCTGCGACATGTCGCCGATCAGTGCGATGCCAAGGTTGGCTCCCGCCACCCGCCGGCCGAAGTTCAGCAGATAGTCGATAGTTTCCGGATGGCCGAAATACCGGTTGCGCGACATGCGCACCACCTGATGCCCCGGTCCCTCCGGCGGCAGGGATCGGGCTCCCGCGATGCAGCCATTGGTATATGATCCGAATATCCGTACCGGCCCCGGCGCCGGAGCCGTCGCCTTGCCCCATTCCGGCTGTGCCATCGCAGGTACGGTGGCCCCGACCGTCAACCCGGCGGCGATCAGCAGCGCCGCCAATCCACGTCTCATCCTCGGGCCACCTTTAGTTGGCTATGGCGTTCGGGAGTCTCCCCACGCGCCCAAACGCCATGTACCATCGATTTGGTAAACGAGCGGTTTCCCGAATGTACGAGGGCCGTAGATGCAGGGAGAAGACGAATGCCGGATATAGAAGTTGAGGTTCATGGTGAGCGCATGCCGGCGTATCTGGCGACACCCGACGATCAGCCGCGCGCCGGCGGCGTGGTGCTGATCCATGAGATCTTCGGCCTCAACAAATCGATGCGGGCCACCGCCGACCGCTTCGCCGAAGCGGGCTTCCTGACGATCTGCCCCGATCTGACGTGGCGGCAAGGCAATGCGGAGGAACTTGAACCCGGCAGCGAACAGGCCTTGGAGGAAGGCCGCCGCCGCATGGCGCAACTGACCGACGACCAGATGCTCGACGATATCAAAGCCGCCGTGCTGCATCTGCGCGAGATGGAGCAATGCAACGGACGCGTCGCCACGGTCGGCTACTGCATGGGCGGCCGCCTTGCGTGGCTGATGGGCTGCCGGGGCGATACCCAGGCGAATGTCGCCTATTACGGCACCCGGATCGAGCAGCATCTGAGGGAATGCGTCAAGCTTTCCCGGCCCTTCATGATGCATATCGGAGAAAAGGACCCCTTCATTCCGGCGGAAACGCGTGAACGGATCAAGGAACGTCTCTGCCCCGTTGCAGGCATGTCGTTTCACACATATCCTGACGTCGGTCATGGCTTCGCCCGTCCCGGTGCTACCGGAGCGGAGGCGCAAGCGGCGGAGCTGGCCAATCGGCGCACCGTCGATTTCCTGAACCTCAACCTGCGCTAGCGGGTACAAGGTAAAGCTGGAAATCTCCGTCGGGTGGCGCGACATAACCGGGCAGGCGCGGAGAATGCGCGACACCCGACGGGAGGCGGATATGGAAAAGGCGACATTCGGAGCCGGCTGTTTTTGGGGCGTCGAAGCGGCGTTCCGCCATGTCGATGGCGTGGCGGAAACCGCCGTGGGCTATCTGGGCGGGTCGAAGGAGAGCCCCACCTACGACGACGTCTGCAGCGACGAGACCGGCCACGCGGAAGTGGTCGAAGTGACATTCGACCCGGCCCGCGTCTCGTTCGAGCAATTGCTCGACGTATTCTGGCAGATCCACGATCCGACCACGCCGGGCCGTCAGGGACCGGATGTCGGCAGCCAGTACCGCTCGGCGATCTTCACCCATTCGGCGGAGCAGGAAGAGACCGCCCGCTTGTCACTGGCGAAGGCGCAGGCATCCGGGCGTTTCACCCGGCTGATCGTGACGGAGATATCGCCGGCCACCACCTTCTGGCGTGCCGAGGACTATCACCAGCGATACCTGGAACGCCGGGGCATGGCCTCTTGCCACATCTGAGGCCGGCGGGGAAGCAGGGCGCGCGGAAGGCTGGCCCACGGGAAGAGCCGAAGATCGGACGGAAGGCGGCAAGCCCCGGCCGCCTCATCCTGTTCAACAAGCCCTATGACGTGCTGTCCCAGTTCACCGACCGGGAGCACGGCCGGGCGACGCTGGCCGACTTCATCAAGATCCCGGAGGTCTATGTCGCCGGCCGGCTCGACCGCGACAGCGAAGGGCTGCTGGTGCTGACCGACGACGGCCGGCTGATCTCGCGGATCGCGGACCCCAAGCACAAGCAGCCGAAGACCTATTGGGCGCAGGTGGAGGGCATTCCGACCGACGACGCGCTGGAAGCGCTGCGCCGTGGCGTCACCCTCAACGACGGTCCGACGCTTCCTGCGGGCGCCCGCCTGATCGAGGAGCCGGCGGGGCTCTGGCCGCGCGATCCGCCGATCCGCTACCGCGCCAGCATCCCGACCTCGTGGGTGGAATTGACGCTGCGGGAGGGCCGGAACCGTCAGGTGCGCCGGATGACCGCCGCCGTCGGCTTGCCCACCCTGAGGCTGATCCGCCACGCCGTCGGCGATTGGACGCTGGATGGACTGGAACCGGGTCAGTGGCGCGAGATTCCCTTCAAATCGCTGGCGGGAAGCTGATAAGTTCATACCACTTCCACGTCACCGGCGGCACGGGTGTGCATATGGCAATCGGACTTGCCCGCTTTCATTTTCCTGGCATGGGAAACGGGATGCCTCGCATCGCCACCGCACCGGCCCTTGTGATCGGCCTGCTCTCCGCCTCGCTGTTCGGCCTGTTCTACATGGCGGCGCTGAACAACCCGAGCATCGTCAAGCCGCCCAGACCGGTAGATCGCGGCACCCGCGCCGAAACCGGCCGCTGTTCCGGCACCCGCTCCGGCGCCGCGCACCGGCCTCCCGATCGCTGCCGCCCAACCCGCTTAGACCCGACCTCACCCGCAATCTGACCCGTGGCGAGATGCGGGAGGCGCAGACGCTGCTGAAGGCCGCCGGCTACGATCCCGGACCGGCGGACGGGTTGATGGGGCCGAAGACCCGCACCGCCATCGCCTCGTTCGGTGAAGCCCACGGCGTCGAACTGACGCCCGAACCGCAGTTGAAGCTGCTGGAGGCCCTGCGCGCCGCCGCCCGCTAAGCGCCGCTTCGTCGTTCGCAACGGTGCTGCCGAAGTTCCATCTGGTTTGTTCTTGTAAGCGCCAGGCAGACCAAGGAGAACCCCCATGCAGAACCAGCAACCGAAAATCGACGAGGAAACGCTGGCATTTCTCCAGCAGGTCTTCCAGCTGGTCAGGGGAGGGCAGGCCGAGGAATTCCGCGAATATCTCGTCCGGGGACTGCCGCCCAACCTGCGCAACGAGAAGGGCGACAGCCTGCTGATGATCGCCGCCTATAACGGCCACCCCGATGTGGTGAAGCTGCTGCTGGAACACGGCGCCGATGCCGAACTGGCGAATGACCGCGGCCAGACTCCGCTCGCCGCCGCCGCCTTCAAGGGCGACATCGAGGTCATCAATATCCTGCTCGACAGCGGCGCCGATGTGGATGGCGGCGTGGACGGCGGCAGGACCGCGCTGATGACGGCCGCCATGTTCAACCGCACGGAAATCGTCGATCTGCTGCTGGAACGCGGCGCCGATATCGACCGGCGCGACGCGACCGGCCACACCGCCCTGATGGCGGCGCGGATCATGAATGCGCCCGACACGCCGTCTCAGCTTGCCCGCGCCGCCGAACGCAGGCAGGCTCAGGCTTCCAACGATCAGCAGTCACCGACCCAGCACTGAATTCAAGGCCTCTTCACCATGACCACCCTCATTCCCATCGATCAGGGGCGCCTCTGGAAGCGCCATATGGCCATGGCGCAGATCGGCGCCCTGCCGGATGGCGGCGTCAATCGTCCGGCCTTGTCCCAGGGCGACGCCCAGGCGCGCAGCCTTCTGGCCCGCTGGGCGGAGGAACTGGGGTTTTCCGTCGAAACCGATCCCATCGGCAACCTGTTCGTCCACCGTCCGGGTACCGACGAAACCCTTCCCCCCGTCGTCGCCGGCTCCCATCTGGACACCCAGCCGACCGGCGGCAAGTTCGACGGCGCCTTCGGCGTGCTGGCCGCTTTCGAGGCGCTTCAGGCGATCGACGAGGCCGGTATCGTCACCCGCCGCCCGATCGAAGTCGTGTCCTGGACCAACGAGGAAGGCTCGCGCTTTCAGCCCGGCTGCTCCGGTTCCTCCGCCTTCACGGGCGCCGTCCCGTTGGAAAAGCACCTGGACGCGGTTGACCGCGACGGCATCACCGCGCGCGACGCGCTGGCCGCCGTGCTGTCCACCGAACGCGGCATGCCGGTTCGCCCGCTCGGCTTCCCGATCGCCGCGTTCCTGGAATGCCATATCGAGCAGGGGCCGAAGCTGGAGGAAGCCGGCGTGCCGGTCGGCATCGTGACGGGCATCCAGGGCTCGCGCTGGTTCGCGATCGAGGTGCAGGGCGACGAGGCCCATGCCGGAACCACGCCGCGCCGCTACCGCCGCGACGCGCTGTCGGCCGCCATCGCCATGGTCGCGGCGCTGGAGCGCCTGATGTTCGACGAGGAGGACCGGGTCCGCTTCACCGTCGGCCGGTTCGAGGTATCGCCCGGATCGCCCAACACGATCCCCGGCCGCGTCTTCTTCACCATCGATTTCCGCCACCCGGAGGCATCCACCCTGAAGCGGCTGGGCGATCAGGTCGATGCCGTCTGCCGCGCCCATGCCGGCCCCTGCGGCGTCACGATCACGGAAACCTTCCACAGCCTGCCGGCCGACTTCGACGCGAAAGTGATCGACGCCCTGCGGAAAGCCGCCGACCTTGTCGGCGTCCGCACCCTGGACCTTGGCATCGGGCGCGCTGCACGACGCCAAGTTCCTTCAGGACGTCTGCCCCAGCGGCATGATCTTCGTCCCCTGCGAAAAGGGGATCAGCCACAACGAGGCGGAGAACGCCAAGCCCGAAGACTTGGCGTCCGGCGCCCGCGTGCTGGCCGAGGCGCTGGTGATTCTCGCCAACGCCTGAAGCCATGACGCTCATCGAGCACTGACCCCGAACCGCGGCTTCACGCCGCCCAGGGATCGTCCGCCAGTTCCCGCACGTCATAGGCGGCGAGGCTCGCCTGATGGATCGCCGCGTCGGCGCGGAAGAGATCGCGGGTGATGCCCTGCACCAGCCGGGGCACCCCGAACTTCATTCCGCTGATCGACGCTCCCGACAGCCCCATGGAGGGCGTGGCGCCGAAGGTGAAGTTGTGCAGGTTCTTCAGGAACGGCGCCGTCCCCGGCTCCTTTTCGATGAACTGGAAGGCGGCGCCCAGATACGGGTGCGCCGTCAGCTTCGGGTGCTCCAGCTCCGGCGGCGGCGTGTAGCGGTCGCGCCAGAGCGCTATGTGCTGGCTGAACCCCGCAAGCTCCGGCCGCCGCGCCAGATCGACCTCGGTGCCGGTGCAGACGAGCACGAAGTCGAACTCGTGGCGGTGGTCGGGCGTCTTCGCCCAGACCTTGTCGCCTTCGATCCCCGCATCGACCCAGGGGGACGCCAGATGCAGGCGGAAATTCTCGAAACGGCGCACCCGGTCCAGCGTATCGCGCGGCGGCGGCTGGTTGAAGGAATACACCTTGACCATCGCTTCCCAGCGCTGGGCGTCGTCCAGATCGGCGAAATGATGCAGGAAGCCGGTGAACTCCATCCAGCGGAATGGATTGATCGCCGGGATCGCCTGACGCCGGGCGAACAGGGATACTTCGGCGGCGCCATGTTCAAGCGCCGTGGCGGCATTGTCGAAGGCCGAAGCGCCGGCCCCCAGCACGCCTATCTTCTTGCCCGCCAACTCGTTGAAATCGATCCGTTGCGCCGTGTGGGCATAGCGGTCGCGCGGCAGGTTCTCCTCGATCAGCGGGGGTATCGACCAGCGCCCGCTGCCCTCCGTTCCGGTCGCCAGCACCACCTTGCGGGCATAATGGATCTCTTCCGCACCGCCATTCGTCGGCTTGAGCGTGACCTGGAACAGGTCTTCGACCGGGACGATTCTGGTAAGCCGCACCTCGTTCCGCACCGGCAGCTTGAGCACCGAGCGGTACCAGCCGATATATTCATGCCAAGTTTCGCGCGGGATCTTGTCCAGGCTGTCCCAGGCGTCGGCGCCGTGTTTCGCCTCATACCACGCGCGCGGCGTCAGGCTTGGAATTCCCAGATCCGGGCCGGTCAGGTATTTGGGTGTCCGCAGGGTCAGCATGCGGGCGAAGTTGGTCCAGGGACCTTCTTCACCTTCCTTGCGCTGGTCGATCAGCATGATGTTGCTGACCCGCTCGCGCAGCAGGTGGAAGGTCACGGCCAGACCGCCCTGGCCGGCGCCGACGATCAGGACATCCAGCACCGGCTGGTCCTGGTATCGGCGCGGCAGGGACCCAGGAACGGGCCGGATAATCAGTCAGAGAGAGGTCGCGCGCAATTTGCGCTTCCAATTCGCCAAGGGTGCTCAAAGTCACTTCTCCAGAACGGATGCCTAAAAATTATCCTTCATTCGTAAAATCATGAGATTTCTTATGCTTGTCAATCAGTCGGACCGTCGCACTCAGGCGTCTGAGTTGCACTTGTATGCTTCTGCGACATCAAGTCACCCATTATGCGGCGCTTGCTGAGGTGCGACGCATGGTCCGGGGGTCATGCGGTGATTTTGCAGTGCAAAATAACGCTTCGAAATTCATATCCGGAGACCCGCCCCATGGCCGAAGTGCTGTTCTTTCAAAAGCCTAACGATCCCGCCAACACCAAGCAGAAGACCCAGCTCGAAGCGGCCGGCCACACCGTCGATGCCCGCGACCTGCTGTCCGAGCCCTGGACTCCGGAAACCCTGCGCCCCTGGTTCGAAGACCGTCCGGTCGAGGATTGGTTCAACCGCTTCGCCCCCGCCGTCCGCAGCAAGGCCATCGTTCCGGCCGAACTGGACGAGGCTGCGGCCCTGACGGCGATGATCGCCGATCCCGAACTGATCCGGCGTCCGCTGATCCAGGTCGGCGACAAGCGCGCCGTCGGCTTCGACCCGACGAGCCTGAATTCCTGGATCAGCCTCGTCCCGGTTTCCGACGGTCTGTCCTGCGAGGACAAGCACGCCCAGGGCCGTTGCGACCACGGCCACGGCCATCACCACCACTGACGGTTCACCGCTGACGATCGGCGTTCGGCCTTCGCCCAACTGCGAGCGCAAGGCCGAACGCGATTCGGCCTAGTCAGGCTACCGCCGCAAACGGGCGTCCAGCCGGGCCATCAGGCTGTCCAGCTCGACATGGTCGTCGCGGTTCAGCTTCGGTCCCGGCGCCCGCACCGTCGCCGACGCGATGACGCCGCGCCGGCGCAGGATCTCCTTGCGGATGGCAAGGCCGATGCCGGCCTGCTGCTCGTGCCGCACCACCGGCAGGTAGATGTCGAACAGGTCTTCCGCACCCTCCGCATCGCCGTCGAAGAAGCGGCGGCAGACCTCCACCAGCATCTCCGGATAGGCGAACCCGGTCATGGCGCCATCGGCGCCGCGCCGCAGTTCCTGCGGCAGGTGCAGACCGCCGTTTCCGACCAGAATGCTGATGCGCCGGCCGCCCTGGTCCGGCCATGCGCGGATCTGGCTGAGTTTCCGCAGTCCGGGCGCTTCCTCGTGCTTCAGCATCACGATCTGCGGATGATCGTCGAACACCCGGCGCAGCGTCGGGACCGATACGGGAACTCCCGTCACCTGGGGATAGTCCTGGAACACCACCGGCACGTCGGGGCCGAGGATGCGGAGCGTTTCCGCGAAGTAGTTGATCACCTGCTCCTCGGTCTTCAGGCCGCCGAGCGGAGCGATCATGACGCCGGCCGCCCCTGCCTCCATGGCCTGATGGGCGAAGGCCGCGAGGTTGTTGGTGCCGGGATTGCTGACGCCGACGATGACCGGGATCTTGCCGCCGGTCCGGGCGAAGACCCGTTTCATGAAGCTCTGCTGCTCATCCGGGGTCAGCTTGGGCGCCTCGCCCATGATGCCCAGGATCGTCATGCCGTTGACGCCGGATTCCAGGTAGAAATCCACCATCCGGTCGGTGCTGGCCAGATCCAGCGTGCCATCGTCCTCGAACGGCGTCGCGGCGATGATATAGACGCCGCGGACATGCTCGTTGAGCTTCTCGGTCATTGTGTTTCCTCCGGTCCCTCTCGTTTGGGCCGCAGCTTAGGCATCGAAGGCTGGTTGCGAAAGTCCTTAGAGCGGGGCCGATGACAGGAACGCCAGGAGCAGGCGATTGACATCCCGTGGTTCCTCGTGCTGCAGCCAGTGGGTGGCATTGGGGAAACGGAACAGCCGGCCCTGGTCGCACCGGCGCAACGCCGCGACGGCGAGCGGGAACTCCAGCGCCACATCGCGCTCTCCCCACAGGATCAATGTCGGCATCGGCACCCGCTCGGTGTCGGGTTCGCGGCGTTTGCGGAGTGCCCGATACCAGTTGATCATCGCGGTCAGGGCGCCGGGGCGTGACCACGCATCGCGGTAATGGTCCAGATCGTGCTTGCTGAAAGCATCCCCCCGGCTGGAGCGGGTCAGGATTTGCCGGGCCATGCGGTACCCGCCGACGCGCAGCAAGGCTTCCGGCAGACCGGGGATCTGGAAGAACAGGATGTACCAGCTCCGCAGCATCTGCGTTGGATGGGCGATCGCATAGCGGCCCATGGTGCTGGGGTGCGGCGCGTTGAGGATCACCAGCCGCTCGATACGGTCGGGATCGCGGAGCGCCAGCCACCACGCGACCATGCCGCCCCAGTCGTGGCCGACCAGCGAGAAAGTCCGATGGCCGGCGGCTTCCGCCAGCCGCAGCACATCGTCGGCGAGCGCATCGATATCGTAGCTGTCCAAGCCTGCGGGCTTGTCGCTGAGGTTGTAGCCGATCTGGTCCGGGACAAGCACGCGCCAGCCGTCATCGGCCAGCGGCCCGACCTGATTGCGCCACGCGTATGAGAATTCCGGAAAGCCGTGAAGCAGGATGACGAGAGGACCGTCTTCCGGTCCTTCATCGATGGCCGCCAGCCGGCGGCCGCCGTTACCGCTTCTGATCATCGTTCGCGGTCTGCGGTCCTTGTCTGGGCGGTCCTTGGTATCGGGCTTGCCGCCCTCGCCGGTCCAGTCGTCGGTGATCATGGACTGCGCCTCGCTGATTTCCTCCAACTCCTCGCGGGAAGGCGGACGCGGGAATGCGCGGGGTCTTGGGTGTGTCGGTAGCGGGGATATCGTTGTCGGCCATCGGTGTCTCTCCCATCAAGTCCATGATAGAGAAACACCGCTGGAGCCGGATCGTTACCCGTCAGACCTTCACCTTAGAGAGACGTCCAGGTACAGCATGATGACGAACCCCAGCATCAGGCCGACGCTGGCCGCCTTCTCCAGCCCGGAGCGATGGGTTTCCGGAATGATCTCGTTGCTGACGACGAAGATCATGGCGCCGGCGGCGAATGCCAGTCCCCAGGGCAGCAGCGGTGCCGCCAGCGAACGGCGATGACGCCGGCCAAGGCCCCCAGCGGCTCCACCAGACCGGTTGCCAGCGCTATGCCCACCGCCTTGGCGCGGCTGTAGCCGACGCCATAGAGGGCGACCGCGACCGCCAGTCCCTCCGGCATGTTCTGAAGCCCGATGCCGAAGGCCAGCGGGAAACCCGTCGCGGTATTGCCGGTGCCGAAGCCGACGCCGACCGCCAGCCCTTCCGGGATGTTGTGCAGCGTGATGGCGATGACGAACAGCCAGATCCGGCGCAGGCTGTCGGCCTGCGGACCCTGGCGGCCCTTGACGAAATGCTCGTGCGGGATCAGCAGATCCAGCCCCCAGAGGCAGGTCGCCCCCAGCAGGATGCCGGCACCGACCACGGCCGGCCCGGCGCCGGTTTCAAGCGCCGGCAGGATCAGGGAGAAGAAGGATGCCGCCAGCATGACCCCGGCGGCGAAGCCCAGCAGGGCGTTCTGCACCCGCTTGGAAACGCTGCGCACCAGCAGAAGGGGCACGGCTCCAAGGCCGGTGGCGGAGCCCGCCGCGAGGCTGGCTAGAAAACCGATAAGCAGTATCGACACGCTTTATTCGTATCCGTCAATCGTCGGCTGTGGCCGTCATGGAAGTAGTTGCGGTGAGATCCGCGGGAGTGGATATGGTGGCCATTGCCGGAATGACGAAGGCGAAAGTGGCGCCGTGACCGGGTGAAGTCTCGACCCAGATCCTGCCGCCCAGATGCTCCACGATGCGCTTGCAGATGGCAAGCCCCAGGCCGGTTCCCTGCGGCTTGTCCGTCATGGTGTTGCCGACCTGACGGAACTTGTCGAAAACGATCTCCGCATCCTTGGGCGATATCCCCGGTCCATTGTCGCTGACGGCGACCCGCACGCCCTCATCGACAGTGCTCGACGCTGACCACGACGCGGCCGGTACCGCCGGGAGTGAACTTGGCCGCGTTGGACAGAAGGTTCATCGCGACCTGTGTAAGCCTGTCATGATCGCCCCGGACGGGCGGCACCGTCTCCGGGATCAGCACTTCCAGCGCGATCCCCTTGTCCTTGAACACCTGAGCGGTGGTCGCGGTTGCCTCATGCACGATTTCTCCCAGATCGACCGGCTCGATATTCCAGTCGATCTCCCCGGCCTCGATCTTCGCCATGTCGAGCACCTGATTGATCAGGCGGGTCAGGCGCTCGCTCTCCTTGATGATCAGGTGAAGGAATTCCCGCGCCTGATCCGGCTCGATATCGGGGTTGTCGTGCAGGATCTCCGCGAAGGCGCGGATGGAGGTCAGCGGTGTCCGCAACTCATGCGTGACGGTGGACAGGAAGTCGTCCTTCAGCCGGTCCAGCTCCAGCAGCTTTTCGTTGGCCGCCCGCAAGGCCGCTGAGGTCCGTTCAAGCTCCGCCGATTTCTGCTCAAGCTGGCGGCTGTATTCCAGCACCTGACTGGTTTCATCCAGCATGCGCAGCAGTTCCGGCATGGTGACCTCGCCGCCCTTGACGGCGGAGGCCAGCGCCACCCGCGCCGAAGCGGCGCCGATGGCGCCCGCCATCAGCCGCTCGCCGAAGCGCACAAGCTCGGCGCTGGCCTGACGGTCGCGCCGCAGATCGACATTGCCGCCGCGCGCCAGCCCGGCGAAAGCCTGCTCCGCCCGCTGCGGTCCCAGGAAGCGGCCGACCAATGCGATCAACTCGCCGACCGTCGTGCTGCCGCGCCAGGAGGAGGAGGCCGCCGTCGCGCGCTCCGTCGTGCGGAAGACATCGACGAAGGCATTGGCCTGGACCCGCTCGCCGACGCTGGGCCGGTCGAACAGCGACACCGCGACGTAGAGCCCGACGTTCAGCACCATGCTCCAGAACAGCGCGTGCGACAGCGGGTCCAGCCCTTCCAGGCCGAACAGCGCATAGGGCCGCAGCAGAGCCACGCCGCCGGGACCATCGGACAGGAAGCCGGGGTCGAGCCAGCCCGAGCGGGCGAAGGACGGCAGCAGGAGCGTGTAGGTCCAGGCCGCTATCCCGGCGACCAGCCCGGTGATGGCGCCGCGCCGCGTCCCGCCGTTCCAGAAGATGCCGCCGATCAAGGCCGGCGCGAACTGGGCGACGGCGGCGAAGGAGATCAGGCCGATGGCGCCCAGCGCATAGGCGCTGCCGGCGAACCGGAAATACCCGTAGCCCATCAGCAGGATCGTCAGGATGGCGGTGCGCCGGATCGCCAGCAGCAGCCGGGTAAGATCGGGGTGGCGGTCCAGTTTGAGCAGGTTGAGGCGCAGCAGCGCCGGGATCACCAGATCGTTCGACACCATGGTGCTGAGCGCCACCGTCTCGACGATGATCATGCTGGTGGCCGCCGACAGCCCGCCTAGGAAGGCGAACAGCGCCAGCGCCTTCCAGCCCTGCGACAGCGGCAGGGCCAGGACGAACATATCGGGGTCGACCGTGCCGGCCTGGAAGTGCATCAGACCGGCCGCCGCGACCGGCAGCACGAACAGGTTGATCAGCAGCATGTAGAGCGGGAACAGCCAAAGCGCCCGGCGCAGATGCGCCTCCCGGACATTCTCCACGATCATCATCTGGAACTGGCGCGGCAGGCAGATGATAGCCGCCATGGACAGCAGCGTGACGGTGATCCAGCTTCCGTCGCCCAGCGCCGGCTCGGCGGTCAGCAGCCGGGCGATCTCCGGATGCTCCGCCGTTCGGGCGAACAGGTCGGTGAAGCCGTCATGGATGCCCCAGACCACCATGATTCCCACCGCCAGGAACGACAGCAGCTTGACCACGCTCTCGAACGCGACGGCGGCGACCATGCCCTGGTGGTGCTCGGCGGCATCGATGTTCCGCGTGCCGAACACGATGGCGAAGGCCGCCATCAGCAGGGCCACGTAGAACGCCTTGTCCTCCAGGATCGCGGCGTGCGGCCCTGTTCCCAGCCCGGTCGGGTCGGTGCCGGCCAGCAGGTCGAAGCTGATCGATACCGCCTTCAATTGAAGCGCTATGTAGGGCGTCACGCCGAATACCGCGATGGCGGCGACCAGCCCGCCGAGCAGATGGCTCTTGCCGTAGCGCGCCGCGATGAAGTCGGCGATCGATGTGCTGCGCTGCCTCTTGGCGATCCGCAGGATCTTCGCGATCACCACGTAGCCCAGCGTCATGACCAGCGTCGGCCCGAGATATACCGGAAGAAAGCCGATGCCCAGCGTCGATGCCCGGCCGACGCTGCCGTAGAAGGTCCAGGTGGTGCAGAAGACGCCCAGCGACAGCGCATAGACGTACGGCGTCGCGATCACGCTCCGCCCCCGGTCCGCCAGCCGGTCGGCTCCCCAGGCGATGGCGAACAGCAGGAACAGGTAGGCGAAGGATGCGGCGGCGACAAGGGATGCGGGCATCAGCCGTTTCCTTCGTCAGACTGCCGCTCGTCCCGCGGCTGACGCTCGACCGCCAGGGCCAGCAAGGCGATGACCGCCAGCCAGACGCCGAAGATGTAGAGCAGCAGCGCCGGCCAGCCGAACAGAAAACCCGGAGCGCCGAAGGCCTGAAGCAGCGGCGGGTTGAACAGCACGAGGGCGAGCAGGAACAGCGCGATCAGACGGTCGCCGCGAGGCGGTCTGTCGCGCCGCCCGGTCAAAACGCCCGTTCCCGCGCGTGAAGCTCGACCAGGATGTTGGCGCTGCGGATCGCGTCATCCAGCGTGACGAAACCCTGGTCGCGCAGCATATCGACGAAGCGCAGGAAGATCGCCGCCGTCAGCAGGCTGTCGCCAAGGGCGGTATGGCGATCGACCACCTGAATGCCCAGCCGCTTGGCGATGCCGTCCAGCGTATGGTCGGCGTTCTCGCCCTGAAGCTGGCGCGACAGCAGCATGGTGTCGAGCACGGGGTTGTCGAACTTAACGCCGCTGACCTTCTCCTTCATCTTCAGGAACTTCAGGTCGAAGGCCGCATTGTGGGCGACCAGCACCGACCCGGTGACGAAGGAGTGGAACAGCGGCAGCACGACGGAGGCCTTGGGCTTGTCCCGCACCATGTCGTCGGTGACGCCGTGGAACTGGATCGACTTCCGGCGGGATCGGACGGCCGGGATCGACAAGCTGGCTGAAGGTCTCGCCCGTCAGGATGCGCCCGTTGACGATGCGGACGCCGGCGATCTGGATGATCTCGTCGCCATCGGACGGACGCAGCCCGGTCGTCTCGGTATCGAAGACGACGAAGCTGAGCCGGTCCAGCGGCGTCCGGCCGAGTTCCGCCGTGGCGATCGGCTGGTGCAGCAGGGAGAAGTCGAAGAAATCCGGGCGGGCGGAAGGGGCGACGTGGTCGGTATGGCCATGAAGCTGCTCGGACGGCGGCACCGGCACGCGCATGCGGGCATGACCCGGCCGGGTGGTCTCGCACCACAGCTCGCTGCGGTGGTGCTGGAGCACGTCGCTGACCGTCAGGCCGCCAAGCGCGTCCGGCAAAGGCTGGTCCATCCAGCTGTCGATCACCGACGATGCGACCGGCGAGCCTTCCCACGAGATATCGACATAGACCCAGGGGCTGCCGGCCTCGGCCGACATGTCGAAGTTCTTGACGCCGGTGACTTCGCCCAGCCGCTGAACCAGATGGTCGAGCATCACCACAAGGCTGTAGCTGTCGGCATGCAGCCATTGCGGCAGCCCCGTCAGGGTCACCTTCGGCCCGCCGCTGGCGTTCGTCCGGGTGATCACCAGATTGATCAGGTTGCCGCTGTGGATATCGTTCATCGGCCAGGCGCCGGTGATGATGCTGCGGTAATCGTCGGTGATGCGTTCCAGCCGCTGGGAAAGGCCGCCGCACTCGTCCAGGATCACCTGCTCGAAGGCTTGGCGCGAATCCTGATCCAGATCGGGATTGTCGGTCAGCGTCTCGACCGCGGCGCGCAGGTTGGCGATCGGCTGGCGGAAGCCTTCGGTCGCCGCGCGCAGCACGGCGTCGCGCTTGCCGAGCACGGCCAGTTCGGCCGTGACATCCTCGAAGGTGACGACATAGCCGTTGATGCCGTCATCCTCCTGAAGGATCAGGCTCATCTGGCCTTCCAGCAGATAGCGGCCATCGGTCGTCGCCCCGACGAACTGGGCCGCCGTGCCGTGCGGGTGGGTGAGGTGCCGGCCTTCCTTGACGCGCAGGGTCGAGCCGTTCCAGCGTGTGCAGGACGGGCGCCTTGGTGATCACCTGAAGCAGGCTGCGCCCGATGCCCAACTCACCGGTCAGGTGCAGCAGGGTCAGCGCCGCCTGATTGTAGAGCAGGATCTGATGATGCTGATTGCAGACCAGCACGCCTTCATGCAGGTCGCGCAGCAGGGTTGAAAGGCGGCTTTTCTGCTCCTCGACCTCGGCGGTGGAGGAGGCGACCGCGCGGTCGATATCCGACTTCGCCAGCGCCAGCTTCTCTCCCAGCTCGTTGATCGCCTGGGGCAGGGGGGTGAGGGCGGCATAGCGGTCGAGCGGCACGCGGGCGCTCTCGGTGCCGTGGGCGATCACGCGGGCTTCACCGGCCAGCGCGTTCAGGCCGCGCAGCAGCGGAGCGGTCGACGAGTTGCCAGAGGGCGAAGACGGCGACGGCTACGATCGCGACCGCGAGGACGGCGTATGTGATCAGCGGATTGCCGGCGATGCCGGCGTTGTTCAGCGCCACGGCCAGCGATGCGACCGCAAGGGCGGCGACGCCGCCGACCGATAAGAACAGCGAGCCCAGCTTGCGGCGTGCGTCCATGTTGTCTTTACTCCGCTTCCGGCGTCAGGAAACGGTCAGGTGCTTGCGCACGGTCGCGACCAGATCGCGGGTCGAAAAAGGTTTGGTGACATAATCGGTGGCGCCCAGCGCCATCCCCTTCTGCCGCTCGACGTCCCGGCTTTTGGCCGTCAGCATGATGATCGGCAGAGCCGTCCAGCGCGGATCGGCGCGGATGGTCTGGCAGACATCGTAGCCGTCGCGTTGCGGCATCATGGCGTCGAGCAGGAGCAGATCCGGGGTGGATTGCTCGACCGCTTGAATCACTTCCTCGCCGTTATGGGCGAGGCGAACCTCGTACCCGGCTTTCTGCAACAGGAACTGCAACGATAACAGGATGCTCGGTTCGTCGTCAGCAACCAGAATGGACTGGGTCATAGGGCAGGCTTCCTCCGGCGTCCAACCCTCCCGGTAGAGGGTTGTTTATTTTTAATTGTGCTCTACACCGATGGAATGGAATGTACCTGCCGCCGCGCGCCTCGATCAACAGAAACCACAAGAAAATTATGATTTATCGGACCTTTATGACATTACCGCGAAGATTTGCCGCACTCGTAAGTTCGGCCGATGCGCTTACCGCCTGTGCTTCGGTCTGGTAACGCCCTACCCGGACAACCTTCCAGATCTGGCCGGTGCCGTTGGCCCAATCCACGACGAAGGCTTCCCAGCCCTTGACCCCGAGAACTCCGCACAAGACTGGCCGCATTGGCCGGGTCCTGGAAGCTGCCGACCTGGATCGTGAAGTAAGGGCCGGCCGGCTGTGCCGCTGATGACGCCGCCGGGACGGGCGGAGCGCGAGGCGGCTTTGGACGGCGAAGGCGGTGGTGCGAACTGGAGTGGGTCGGGCGCGGCGGCACGGTGCGGCGGCGAAGACGGTGGGGGCGCTGAGGGGCTTGAGGGAGCGCGCGTGACCAGATCGCTGAGAGCCGCGATGCCGGGATCGATGTCCGCTTCCGGAGTCGTCTCCACAGGCTGGCACCAATGGGATTGCCGAGCGCCGGCGGTTCCGGTGCCGCCTCCACCACGGGCAGCGGGCTGCGGTTCCGGCGGCGCTTCAACCAATGGTGCGGCGGGGGAGCTTCGGCGGTGGCGGGCGGTGGAGGTTCCGGTGGCTGAGCGGCCGCCTGTTCGGCCGGCGGTGGCGGTTCCGGTGCGGGACGTGCGGGCGGCTTGGGCACAGGCGCTTCGGCGACAGGCGCCGGCGCCGGGGGCGTCGCGGCGGGTGCCGGGGGCAATGGCGGAAGCGGCGGCAGGATGGAGTCCGACGCCGCCGTGTCCGGCAACCGTTCCGGCAAGCTTTGCGGCAGCCGTGTCATCGGGGGCTGAGGGCTTGGGGCCGGCGGTTGCTCCTGAACCGCCACCCGGTTCGGCCGTTGCGGAGGAGCCAGCATGATCGTGCTGAGCCAGGCGCCGGCTGCAAAGGTCAGAACCAGGCCGGTGGCCATGGCGACGGACTTCAGGTTCATTTTTCTTGTCCGGGCTTCAGCGACAGGCCTTCCAAGCCGGTTCAGTCGGGTTGGGTGTACCTGATGCAGATAGACACGCAGGTCTTAAGGTTGCGTGAATACAAACAGACATACCGGGCGGCGCTGATGGCGCCGCCCGGCGGGTCCTGTCGCTTCAAGATCCCGTCCAGCCGCCGCGCGCTGCCACGCGGCGGCGAGCGCGTCAGGCGCGGTGAACGGTATCGCGCGGCAGTTCAGCCGGCTTGACGGTCGGCGCCGCCTGCACCTCCGGTGTGTCCTCCTCGCGCAGGCCGTTGCGGAACTGCTTCATCCCACGGGCGATATCGCCCATCGCCTGGGGAATGCGCTTGGTGCCGAACAGCAGCACGACGGCTGCAAGGACGATGATCCAGTGGAAAAGGCTGAACGAACCCATATGCTTGTCTCCAGTCCGTGACGACGATGTTGCCGGCGTCCGGTTGCGCTTCTGATGATGTGGTAAGTCGCAGCGGATAAGGAAAGGGTGGACGGCTCCCTGCCGGCAAAACACCGTGTCATGCCCTGGCCCATCACCCGACGACTTCCCTCCCGCTGCAAATTAGACTTGCGGCGGGCACTATAAGACGAGTCGATGGTCCGGTGATAGGGTTAGGTTCGATTGAAAGATAAGGAAATAGTCAGAGGCTAGGGCATGCGCCAGGCCGGCTTACTGGGATGGAACGTTCTTCGCTGCCCAATCGGATAGAAGCTGATCCAGCCAATAGGCCATTCCCATCGCGACCTCGAAAGCCGGATCGTCATAAATGATTTCCGACCCGATCTCGTGACACAGGGTACGTGCATTGTGGAAGGCGGTATAAATGCTGGCGGATTGATACTGACCATTCATGCGTGAACTTCCCCCATCGAGCAGCGAGTTGGCATCGCCGACCTCCACAGGCGGCAAGTCGATAACGATATGGGCGTGCCGCTTGAGGGAATAGCAAAAAGGGCTTGAGGGATCGTTCAGGGATCCCTTGACGATTATCCCGTCAATGCATGCTTTCCAGTTCCTGACGGCTCTGCTCGCCCGGCAGCTTGCCCAGGATGATCATGCCCAGAACCTCGTCCTTGGTCACGTCGGAGGTATTGCAGGTGCCGACCAGCTTGCCGTTCTTCATGACGCTGACCCGGTCGGACAGGTCGAAAACGTCGTGCAGGTCGTGGCTGATCAGGAAGATGCCGATGCCTTCCTTCTTCAACTGCTTGATCAATTCGGCGACCTGACGGGTTTCCTGGGGACCCAGCGCCGCCGTCGGCTCATCCATGATCAGGATCTTGGCGTTGAAGTGGAGGGCGCGGGCGATCGCGACCGACTGCCGCTGACCGCCGGAAAGGTTCTTCACCGGCTCCTTGATCTTGCGGAAATTGGGGTTGAGCCTGCCCATGACATCGCGGGTCGCGCGCTCCATGGCGTCGTCATCCAGCGTCCCGTAAGGCGTCATCAACTCGCGGCCAAGGAACAGGTTGCCCGGCGCGTCGATATTGTCGGCCAGCGCCAGCGTCTGGTAGATGGTCTCGATCCCCAGCGCCTTGGCGTCGCGCGGGCTGCGGATTTCCACCTTTTCGCCATTGATCAGAATATCGCCGGAATTCGCCTGATAGGCCCCTGACAGGATCTTGATCAGGGTCGATTTGCCGGCGCCGTTGTGACCCAGCAATCCGACCACTTCGCCGGGGTACAGATCGACGGTGACATTATCGACCGCCTTGACGCCGCCGAACTGAATGGAAATGTCCCGCATTTCCACCAGCGGAACGCCATTGGACGGATTGCCTGCTGACATCTTTCTCCTCCCCGGTTTCATATTTTGTTGGCAAGACGGATTATCCGCCCGCAGCAGTGAGTTTAGGCCCCGTTACGGCTTGATCACCACGCCAATCTTTATGGCGGGATCGAGAAAAGAGGGTTCACCCATCCGGCTCCAGACTTTCTGACATACCCCCGATAAAGAATCGCAATTTCTGGTAGATCACAGCATTATCGCTGGCGCTGGCTGACAATGCCAACCTACTTCAAGGTAAAAGGCCTGACGCGAGAGCAAAGGCGTAATCCCTGACCAAGAGTATCAAAAATCAAGTCCGGCGTTACCGTCAGACTGCTTAATATCATCGAGTATGGACTGGAAAAGAACGTGACAATCGACTGGAGCAAGACAATCACCTTCAATCCCAAATTCGGTTCCGACCCGGATGGGGGAGGCAAGGGAGGCAGGGCATTTTAATCCCGGCCTATGGTGAATACGGTGGACCGCAAATCTCAGGCCTGGGCGACCCGGTTGATGCGGAGCCGGTTGATGAGCTTGACACTCTTTTCATGCTGCATGACATCGCGATTGAAGAGGCGATGAAACATGGCCTGAAGCCGGCGGAGTTGGTAATTCCCCATGCGGCATTGATCAACGGCATCGTCGGCTCGGAGAAAGGCAACATTCCCGGCCTGAAGGAAACCGATGACGGACTGCTCGTGGTCGACGATATCACCGAGACTCCCCTTACAGGCGACGCGGAGGCGACAATCTATGGAGGCATGACCATTTTCGCTCTCACGGCGGAACTGGCGCAGCTTGGACTTCTGGGCCAGCTTGAAGCGGCGCTCGATCCCTCGGACCCCGTTGAGTTTGACGACGTCCCGAGGGTGCTCCAGGACGCGCAGAGATACATGGAAAAAGGCCTTGAAGAGGCGCCCTCCGCCGGCAAAGGCCTGCAACGGAGCGCTGCAGTTGTTTGAAAAGGAGTTCGTAGAACTCCTGGGCACTCCGGACCCGTCGCTCTCCTCAGGCTCATCGGACTATTTCTTCTGAACCCGAACGCCTGTGCCGGGCTTCGCCCATGCGTGGCGAAGCCCGGCACCGGTGATCAGCGCCGCCGCCGCTGATAGACGGTATCCAGCCAGACCGCCGATATCAGCACAAGCCCGATCACGACCGGCTGCATCGGGGTCGAGATGTTCAGCAGGATCATGCCGCTTTGCAGGCTCTGCATGATCAGCGCGCCCAGGATGGCGCCCGCGATAGTCCCGACGCCGCCCGACAGCGAAGTCCCGCCGATCACGGCCGCCGCGATGACCGAAAGCTCCAGCAGCGAGCCGGTTGAATTCAGGCCGGCGTTCAGGCGCGCGGTCTGGATCGCTCCGGCGATGCCCGCCAGCAAGCCCATCATCACGAAGATCAGCACGGTGACCTTGCGGACATTGATGCCGCCAAGCTCCGCCGCCTCCGGATTGCCGCCGATGGCGAAGACATAGCGGCCGAACTTGGTCACCTTGGTCAGCGCCGACATGCCGACCGCGACGACGATCAGGATCAGCACCGGGATCGGGATACCCTGCGGGATCTGCGTGCGCGGACGATAGTACGAGTTCATCACCTGGATGAAGCCGACGATCACCCCGACCGAAACCACCAGGATCAGCGCCTCCGCCCACAGCGGGCGGACCGGGAAGTTGTAGCGGTTGCGGCGCTGGCGCGTCCGGATCGTCTTGACCACGACGGCGGCGATGAACAGCGCCCCCACCACCCAGCTCCAGAACGCGCCGATCGAGCCATCCAGCCCGCCGCCCAGAAGCTGGAAGTTCGGGTCCATCGGAGCGACGGTGCGCCCTTCCGTTATCCACCACGCCAGACCCCGGAAGATCAGCAAGTCCGCCCAGCGTCACGATGAAGGCGGGGACGGCGCGATAGGCCACCCACCATCCCTGGAAAGCGCCGATCGCGGCACCCATGGCAAGGCCGAGGATCAGCGAAAGCAGCCAGTTCCAGGACGTGCCGATCGGCAGGACTTCGACCTGAAGCACCGCCATCACCATGCCGACGAACCCCAGGACGGAGCCGACCGACAGGTCGATATGGCGGGCCACGATCACCAGCACCATGCCGGTCGCCATGATCCCGACCACGCTGGTCTGGACCGACAGGTTCCAGAGGTTGCGCGCGGTCAGGAAGATGCCGCCGGTCAGAAGGTCCAGCCCCACCCAGATCACCACCAGCGCCGCCGCCATCGCAAGCAGCCTTGTGTCGATCTCAAGAGCGGAAATCAGGTTCCGGGCGCCCTGGGGCCGCGTAGCGCCCGGCGTTTCAACGGCAGTCGTCATTGTCGGGTACCCTCCGGCGGGAAGTCCGGGCCGGCATCGGCGATGCCGGCCCGGACTTTCCAGTCAACTCACCGATCTGCTTACTGGCAGGCCTTCGGACCCTTGGCCTTGTCCACGCCCTGGCAGACCACGTCCTTCTTCACCCAGCCGGCATCGATCACAAGGTTCAGGTTGTCCTGGGTGATCGGGATCGGGGTCAGGAAGATGGCGTCCAGCGCGAACGTGCTTGGGTCCCTCGTTCCACTTGGTGACGCCTTTGATCTTCGCGGGTTCCGTCCCCTTGGCCATCTCGACCGCGATATCCGCCGCGTTCTTGCCCAGTTCCCGCGCGTCCTTCCAGACGCTGACGGTCTGAAGACCGCGCGCGACGCGGTTGAGGGCGGCCTGATCCGCATCCTGGCCGGAGACGGGAATCCCCTGGAGCCCCTGGGCCGAAAGCGCCGCGATGGCGCCGCCGGCGGTGCCGTCGTTGGAGGCGACGACCGCATCGACCTTGTTGTTGTTGGCGGTCAGGATCTGCTCCATGTTCCGCTGGGCGTTCTCGGGCAGCCAGCCGTCGGTGTACTGCTCGCCGACCACCTTGATGTCGCCCTTGTCGATCGAAGGCTTCAGCACCTCAAGCTGTCCGGCATGCAGGAAATCGGCGTTCGGGTCGGCGGCGCTTCCCTTGATGAAGACGTAGTTGCCCTTGGGCTGAACCTTGAGGATCTGGCGCGCCTGGATGCGGCCGACCTCCTTGTTGTCGAAAGTCAGGTAGAAGACGCCGGGCGCCTCGATCAGGCGGTCGTATCCGACGACCGGAATGCCCTCGGCGGTCGCCTTGGCGATGGCGGGCATGATGGCGTTGTTGTCCTGGGCCAGCACGATCAGGGCGGTGGCGCCGCGGGAAATCAGGCTTTCCACATCGGCAAGCTGCTTGGAAGGCGAGCTTTGGGCATCGGCGCTGATATAATCGGCGCCCAATTCGGTCAGACGGGCCTTGATCGCGGCCTCGTCGGTCTTCCAGCGCTCTTCCTGGAAGTTCGACCAGCTTACCCCGACGACGGTTTTTTGCGCCATGGCGCTGGTGGCGACAGTCATGGCGAGCACGGCGCCCAGGCCGGCCAGGGCATGCTTCATGGGAATCATTGAGTTTCGCCTCCCCAAAGGTTCATTCTTGTTGGCCCGGCTTGTACCTGGGCATTTATTATGAGCCGCCTTGAGACTTCGTCCGGGCCACCAGACGATGCGGCAAAACAGCGGTGCTTCGAATTGCCGCAGTGAAACGATGCCATGGCCCATCGGCCAAATCAATTGGCCTGACCGGAGCGGACTGACTTAATCGGGGATTTTAATGAAAAGCGCCCTCTCCCGTATGGACGGGAGAGGGCGCGGCAGATCAGATCGATCAGATGCGAAAGGGCCTTACTTGGCGTCCGCGGCGACCTGCATCTTGATGATGCGGTCGGGATCGGTCACCGAACCATTGCGGGACGGCGAACCCTTCTTGATCATGTCGACGAATTCCATGCCTTCGACGACCTGACCCCATACGGTGTACTGGCGGTCAAGGTGCGGAGCCGGCGCGAACATGATGTAGAACTGGCTGTCCGCGCTGTTCGGGTCCTGCGCGCGCGCCATGGAGGTCGTGCCGCGGATGTGCTTGTAGTTGGAGAACTCGGCCTTCAGCTTCTGGCCGGAACCGCCCATGCCGGTACCCTGCGGGTCGCCGGTCTGAGCCATGAAGCCGTCGATCACGCGGTGGAACACGAGACCATCGTAGAAGCCCTGGCGGGTCAGTTCCTTGATCCGTGCTACGTGATTGGGGGCCAGATCGGGCTTCAGCTCGATCACGACTCGGCCGTCTTTCAGGTCGAGATACAGGGTGTTTTCAGGATCCAAGGCAAAGGCCTCCCCACTCCAGAGAAAAGCGCCCATCAGGGTCGCCATGATCAAAGTCTTCAACCAACGCATCGTTGCTTCCATACAGCAGGTCGGTGAAGCGGCGACCATAGTGGAAGCGGTGACGGGATTAAAGCGCGGGCGAACGGGCGGGCGCTATCTTTCCGCCGAGCTTTCCGATGCGAGGGTCAGCTCGCCCGCGCCAGTGTGCGGGAACCGGCCAGCCATTCCGCCAGCCGCACCGCCCCTTCGGCCGGGACGTGAAGGCCAAGCTTGGTCCGGCGCCACAGGATATCGTCGGCGGTGTTCGCCCATTCCTCCCGAACCAGCCAGTCGACCTCCCGCTCATAAAGCCCGCCGCCGAAATCGATTCCCATGTCGGCCAGCTTGGTGGCGGTCCCGACGATCCGCTCCGCCATGGTGCCATAGAGCCGGCAAAGCCGCTGGGCGACATCCTCGGGCAGCCAGGGTGGCGGGTCTTGAAAGCCGCCGCGAAAGGCTCGAACCGATGGCTGGCCATGTCGCCGCCGGGCAGTGCGGCGTCGGCCGTCCAGGACGGCCGCAGGTCGGGAATGAAGGGCGTCAGCTTGTCCATGGCGTGTTCGGCAAGCCGGCGGTAAGTCGTGATCTTGCCGCCATAGATCGACAGCAGCGGCGCTTCGCCCGGCGATCCCGCAAGGTCGAAGACATAGTCGCGGGTCACCGTCGATGGATTGGCCGAGCTGTCGTCGTCATAGAGCGGCCGGACGCCGGAATAGCTGCGGACGACGTCCGCCGGCCCGATCTGTTTGGCGAAATACCGGTTCACCGCATCGCACAGATAGGCCGTTTCCTCCGGCGTGATCTTGACGTCGGACGCGTCGCCCTCGAACGGTATGTCGGTCGTCCCGATCAGCGTGAAGCGATGCTCGTAGGGAATCGCGAAGATCACGCGCCGGTCGGTGTTCTGCAGGATATAGGCGTGGTCGCCCTCGAACAGGCGCGGAACGACGATATGGCTGCCCTTGACCAGCCGCATATGGGCGGAGCCGGACTGCCCGGCGACGCCGTGCAGCACCCGTTCGACCCAGGGGCCGGCGGCATTGACGAGAATACGCGCCTTGACGACTCGTTCGGTGCCGGTGGCAAGGTCCTTCAGCTTCGCGATCCACTGGCCGCCTTCGCGCCGGGCTTCGACGCAGCGGGTCCGCAGCAGGATTTCAGCCCCGCGCGCCCGCGCGTCCATGGCGTTCAGCACGACAAGGCGCGAAATCCTCCACCCAGCAGTCGGAATAGGCGAAACCACGCGCGAGTTCCGGCTTGAGCGGCGCCCCTTCGACCCGGTCGGTCCGGAAGTTCAGGCTCTTGGTGCCGGGCAGGCTGCGCTTGCCGCCGATATGATCGTAAAGGAAAAGCCCCAGCCGGATCATCCAGGCCGGACGGAGCAGCTTGTTGTGCGGCAGCACGAATCGCATCGGCCAGATGATATGCGGCGCGTTGCGCAGCAGCACCTCGCGCTCGGCCAGCGCTTCCCGCACCAGCCGGAACTCGTACTGTTCCAGATACCGCAACCCGCCATGGATCAGCTTGCTGCTGGAGGACGACGTGCCGCTGGCAAGATCGGCCTGTTCGCACAGGATGACGGAAAGCCCCCGGCCGGCCGCATCGCGCGCGATCCCGGCGCCATTGATGCCGCCGCCGATCACCAGCAGATCCACCGTTCCATCCTCCGCGGACATCGCCACCTCCGAGCCATGATATGTTCGAATACGAACATAATGTCAGTCGCGTATTTTCGCAAACGAACATTCCGTAATGTCCTTTTTCTGCCACGAGGGGGTGGAAGGGTAGGCTCCGCAACGGCTATCCTTGAGAAGGAGGTGGAAGAACGATGGCGCGCCGCTGGGTTTGGGGTCTTTTGATAGCGGCGGGCATAAGTGCTGCCGGCGTGGCGAGCTTGCCGGCCGTGATCGAGTGGCAGGGAACGCGGCTGGTCCGCGAATCCTTACTGCCGTCCGCAGTCGTCGATGTCGTCCATTTCGGGCTGAGCGGCACCACGGTCGAGATCAGCGAGCGGGTACGGGACGGGCGCAGGATCGGGCTGATCGATCTGCGCTATGGGGTCGTGGAAGGCATATCGGCGCGGCTCGACCTCGATCTGCCGATCGCCGGCCTGATGCCGGAAGGTGTTGACCGCGCCGGAAGCCACCTTGAAAACGACAGGCTCCGTGGAACCGCTGGAGGGCTGGCGCTGGCGTTTCGTGCCCGATGACTGCGTGACGCTGACGGCGAAGCGGATAGTGCTGGGCAACGCCACGCTGACCCGACCCGAGTCGCTGTGCCTGAAACCCGCTCCGGACCATGACTTCCTGGTTTTCGACGCTGCCGAGGGCTGGCGAGCGGCATTTCAGGCCCGGAGTGTTCCAATAAACGTTGAAACGCCGGATCTGAAAGTCACCGGAAACCTGAATGAGGCGACCGTCGAAGCGGCTATCGGTCTGGATGGCGCTTTGAACGCTGATTACGCTATCGCAACGATCCGCCACGACCGCGATCCTGCCTTCTTCGCACCGCTGAAACTGACCGGCAGCGCCAACTGGATCTCTCGGCGGGGAGATCGATTTCGATGCGAACTGGCGGATCGCTCCGGAATGGCGTCCATGACGCTTCAGGGACGCCACGATATGCCGACCGGAGCGGGACAGGCCGGTATCAGGATGAAGCCGACCCTCTTCGGACCCGAAGCGGCCGAGTTCACGACGCTGTTTCCCATAACGCATCAGTGGATCGGCCAGCTTACCGGCACCCTCGGCGTCAAAGCTGGGATCGGTTGGGGCAAAGGCGCCGATCCGGGCAAGGCTGAAATCCTGCTGAAGGATGTGGCCATGGATGCGGGGCTGTCACCGCGAGCGGTATCAACGCGGTGCTGACGGCGGACAGGCTATCGCCCCTTCGTCTTCCGGCTGGACAGACCATCTCCATCGGCTTGATGGATGCCGGTGTGCCGCTGACGGACGGCGAAATCCAGTTCGGCGTCCAGGGCGACAGGCTATATGTTACGAAAGCGGAATGGAATTGGGCTGGCGGCACCCTGAGAGCGGCTCCTTTCGAAGCCGGAATGAGTGCTGCCGACCAGACCATCGTGCTGGAGGCGGAAGACGTCGATCTCCGCCAACTCCTCTCCCTCGCCGCGATCGACGGCCTCTCCGCTTCGGGAAATCTTAGCGGCAGCCTGCCGGTCCATATCTCGCCCGACGCGATTTCCGTTGAAGAGGGCCGACTGGAGACGACCGGCCCCGGCAGCCTGCGCTACGACCCGGACGATCCGCCCGCCTTCCTCGCCGGTGATCCAGGCAGCAGCACCGATATGCTGCTCAAGGCGCTGACCGACTTCCGGTATGACAGCCTCGTCCTCTCGGTCGATGGTCAGGCCGGCGGCGAGATGACGCTTTCCTTCGCCATCCGCGGCTCCAACCCGTCATTCTACGATGGCTATCCCGTCGCCCTTAATCTAAACGTCGGCGGCGCGCTCGATACGATCCTCCGGCGCGGCCTCGCCACCTACAGGATACCCTCGACCGTGCAAGAGCGGATGATGGAGTTCCAGGACCAGAATAAATGATGGATATCATCACCGCGCGGCGTCGCGCATCTTGGGGATCACCATGGGATGCGCTGATTCCCGGTGCTGGTCCCGCTACTCGCCGGATGCAGCCCGACCGTGAAGATCGAGGCGCCTGACAAGCCGATCGAGATCAACCTGAACATCAAGATCGAACAGGAAGTTCGGATCAAGGTGGAGCGCGACCTGGAAAAGGTCTTCGCCGAAGACCCCGAACTGTTCGGAATTGCCGGGGGAGGTACCGGGAAATGATACGCTGGCTGATGGTTCTGGCTTTGGCGCTTGGGATCGGCCTCGCCACACCCGCGCCCTCCCATGCTCAGGCGTCGCTGGAAGCGGCGAAGCGGTCGGGTTTGATCGGCGAGCGTCCGGACGGCCTCGTTGGTTTCGTTACCGGTACGGTTTCCACTGATGTCCGCGCGATGGTTGATGAGATCAATGCCCAGCGGATGCGGCGCTACAATCAGGTGGCTCAAACCAATGGCACCCCGATCGATAACGTTCAGGCGGTGGCCGGCCGGCAATTGATGGACCGGACCCCCGCAGGGCAATACGTGCTGTCGGCTTCGGGGCAACGGGTCCGGAAATAGCCCGGCTGAAAGTGGAAAGGCACGCGCAATGTTTAGTTGTTCTCTCAGGAGCGGACTGTGGTAATCTTTCGGGGTAGACATCCTCCGTTCGGCTGATACGCTTTCCGCATAGAGGCTTTGGTCGGAGTGATTTGCTGAAAAGTGCCTGAGAAATCGATTGAAGGATGACACCGCCCCGCATCGTCGCCACATCATCGGCATGTCAGGCAGGATCTTTGTCGCTCCGCATCACTCGACCGAGGAGCTGGAGCGCCGCTACAAGGCCGCGGACGACGGCATTGAACGCGGTCACCTTCACATCATCTGGCTTCTGAGCCAGGGGCGTTCGGCGAAGTTCGTGGCGGAGGTCACGGGCTATACACCGACCTGGGTCAGCAAGATCCTGTGGCGCTACAACGACCACGGCCTCGCGGGGCTGGGCGACGGCCGCCTGGACAATCCCGGTGCCGCCCCGCTGCTTGACCGGCCCAGTTGGAGGAGTTGCGCGACGTGGTCAGCGAGCCGCCGCCCGACGGCGGGCTGTGGACCGGGCGCAAGGTGGCGCGCTGGATCACCGGGCGGATCGGTCGCACCGTGTCGCCGCAGCGCGGTGTCGAATACCTGCGTCGCCTGGACCTGACGCGGCAGGTGCCGCGGCCGGCCAATCCCAAGGCGAGCCTGTACGAGCAGGCGCGGTTTAAAAAAAGCTCCAGGCCCGCGTCAGCGAGCTCCAAGGCTCCGAAACGGCGGTTCCGGTCGAAGTCTGGGCGTTCGATGAACACCGCCTCGGCCTGAAACCGATCCTGCGCAAGGTCTGGGCGCCACGCGGCTGCCGTCCGACCGCCAGCGGCCATCACCGCTACCAGTGGCTTTATCTGTACGGCTTCGTCCGACCCGCCACGGGCGAGGTCGTGTGGTTCATCGCCGACGGCGTCAACACCGCCCTGTTCAGCGCGCTCCTGGCGTCGTTCGCCGCCGAGGTCGGCGCCGGCCCCGACAAGCACGTCATCCTGGTGCTCGACGGCGCGGGCTGGCATGTCGCCAAGGATCTGGAGGTTCCGGAAGGCGTTGAACTGATGTTCCTGCCACCGTACTCGCCACAAATCCAGCCCGCCGAACGCTTATGGCCTTTGACGAACGAGCCCATCGTCAATGAATACTTCGAGACCCTGGAGGAACTCGATGAGGTTCTTGCCGAGCGTTGCCGTATCCTCGCCGACGATCCGGATCAGATCAGAGCACATACCCTCTTCGAATGGTGGCCGCATCATAATTAGAAAGCGCTGCAAACTTGCCTAAAGCATTTGGCGTCAGACTATTCATGCGGAAAGCGTATCAGAGGGTGTTGAGTTGAATTTATCATTCACTTAGCACAAGCTTTTAACCCGTTTTGGGTGAATATGTGGCCAGCTAATACTATGAAGCCGAGATCTCTTGATCACGCTGCCATGATTTACATGTTTTGCTCGGATGTGCTGACCGAGAGACCACGCCTTATTCATGTATCATGTCTTCCATTTTCTTCAATGAGCTTCTACCCGACAATGTACGACCACGTTTGCTGCACACATACATGTATGCACAACCGAGCTGTAGATCGATAAACTTCAACTCAACACCCTCTGATTGGTGCGCCGGTGGGGGCTTTGCTCCAGAAGGGAGTTCCTGCCATGGTGGCGATCACCAGTTTCCAGTCGATGTTTCAGACGACCAGTACGGCCAAGACCGCTACGACGGCCGCGACCTCGTCAACATCGACTGCCGCATCGACATCCACCAGCACCGCGCCGACGCAGCGCGCGGCGGACGCGCTCTGGTGCCGTCAAGTTGGAATTCGCGGCCGGTACGCCCCGGACAGCCGATACCGTGCGCGATCAGTTGCGTGGCAAGCTCGATCAAGCCTTGGGCGGGATCTACAAGGACAAGGATCAGCGGGCCAAGGCGACGGAAGAGTCGCTGAAGACGCTGGCCCCGCAGATCGAAAAGGCGGCTGCATCCAAGGATGTGACCGGCATCGAGATCCGCATGAGCACTGTCGAGCAGAATGTCGGGTCAGCCACCAGTATCCGTGGCCTCGGAGTCGAAGTCGGCCTCGTGCGCGACAAGAAGGTGTCCTCGGCGGATACCACGGTTCTCGATTACCAGGGCAAGTCGGCCGGTCTGACCACGGCGGAAACGGCCAAGGGTTTGGCCAAGGGCAGCTATTCCCACCAGGGCGAAGCGTCCTCCGCCAGTGCGACCGATGCCGGGTCCGCAGCCCTCTCGAAAGCCCGTAGCGCTCTCTCCAAGGTTCAGCAGACGACGGACGCGCTCCGGGCTTACCGCAACGGCGACAACTCGCAACTGGACGCCCTGCGGGCGCAACTTCAGGGCGGCGGCTCATCGACCCAGACGCAGTCTACGTCGATGGACCCGACGTCTGCTCTGATGAGCAAGGATGCCAACATCCGCAAGGCGGCGTTGAGCCAGATGTCCCAAGTTTATAAGGTGAACTACAGGTAAGCGGTAGCAGCCACGCTGGTCAGTTCGCCGTATGAAGGCTATGTGTCGCGTCCTTGATCAAGTGAACGCGACACATAGCCTTCAGCCGGGGAACTGATGCGTCGCGCGCCGGAGCTTGGCGAGGTGCTCGGCCCGCTCGCGCTCGAAGCGTTCGCGGGCGCGCGCCTCGATCTTGGCGCGCGCCTCGGCCAGCTTGGCGAGCTGCTCCTCGCGGCGCGCGAGTTCATCGGGGATCGACAGGCCGTCGGGGAGGTCGGCCCGATCCGCCGCCTCGGCCTTGGCCAGCAACTCGGCCACTTCGGCCTTCAACTGCGCCTCGATCTTGCCGGCATGCTCATAGGACAGCGCGCTGTGGCGGCTGGCGTTGGCGTGGATCTTCGTGCCATCGAGCGCCACCGTGCCCAGCTTGAGCACGCCCATCTCGCGCGCCACCGCCAGCACCTGCACGAACAGCCTCTCGATCTCCTTGAGAAAGCGCCGCCGGAATGCGGCGATCGTGTCGTGATCGGGATGCTGGTTCGCCGCGATGAAGCGGAAGGCTACCGAATTGTAGGTCGCCCGCTCCAGCTTGCGGCTCGAGAACACGCCGGTCGCGTAGCCATAGACCAGGATGCCCAGCAGCAGCGACGGGGGATAGGACGCCGATCCCGAGCCGCGGTAGCTGCCCGTCATCACCCTCAGATCCAGACCGTCGATCACCTCCACCACGAAGCGGGCCAGATGCTTCTCCGGCAGCCACTCATCAACGGACGGCGGCAGAAGGAACCCGGTCTGGCGGTCGATCGGCCGGAAGTTGCTCATCGAGGGAATATCCTGGAGACGCGGTCAAAACGTGCTCTCATTCTATCAGGCCCGCCTCATGGCGTTAAGTCCGAGCCATCAGCCGGGGAAGACCATGACCGCTTTGATTATGCCGCACCATGGCAAATCGCCCATCATCCATGAAAGCGCCTTCATCGCGGACACCGCCGTCATCATCGGCGATGTGGAAATCGGCCCGGATTCCAGCATCTGGTTCGGAACGGTCGTGCGGGGCGACGTCAATATCGTTCGGATCGGTGCCCGGACCAATATTCAGGATGGCGTCGTCATCCATGTGGCGTCGCGGGGGCAGGGGACCTTCATCGGCGACGACATCACCATCGGCCACATGGCCCTGCTGCACGCCTGCACCCTGGAAAGCGGCTGCTTCATCGGCATGAAATCATGCCTGATGGACGGCGCCTATGTGGAATCCGGCGCCATGGTCGCTGCCGGTGCGCTGGTGACTCCCGGCAAACGGGTGAAGCGCGGGGAGCTTTGGGCCGGCACGCCAGCCCGCCGCATGCGGGATGTGACGCCGGAGGAAATGGAGTTCTTCCCCAGATCCGCCGCCCAGTACGTCGAACTGGCCGCGAACCTACCGGACGCCCTGAAGCAGTCCTCCCGGCGCGGAACAACTTTTCCACACCAGGAGCGGTCAAACTATCAATCTCAGGTAATACGCACCGCCACGTAGGACCCCGGCGCTTCCTCGATCGCCGGCAACCCGCCGGTACCGGGGACACGGGCATCGACCTTGCCGCCGCCGTATTTCTGCAGCCACTTCGACCATTCCGGCCACCAGGAGCCCGGCGTCTGCTTGGCGGTTTCCAGCCATGCGTCCGGGGTTTTCGGCAGCTTGGTGTTGGTCCAGTAGCAGTATTTTTCAGCGGCGGGAGGATTGACCACGCCGGCGATATGGCCCGACGCCGCCAGGACGAACCGCATCGGCCCGCTGAAGATCTGCGTCGCGGCATAGGTCGATTTCCACGGCGCGATGTGGTCCTCGCGGGTGGACAGCATGAAGGTCGGCGTCTTGATCATGCCGCAGGTCGATCGGCTGCGCCCTTCAGGGTGATCCCGCCCGGCTGCGCCAGCAGGTTCTTCTGGTACATGTTGCGCAGATAGAAGCTGTGCATCCGCGCCGGCATGCGGGTCGAATCCGAGTTCCAGTACAGCAGGTCGAACGGGAACGGGTCCTTGCCCAGCAGGTAGTTGTTCACCACGAACGACCAGATCAGGTCGTTGGCGCGCAGCATGTTGAAGCGTGGTCGCCATGTCGCTGCCTTCCAGGTAGCCCTTCTCGTTCATCTTCTCTTCGAGCATCTGCAGCTGCTCTTCGTCGATGAACACCGACAGCTCGCCGGCTTCGGAGAAGTCGGTCATGCGTCGTGAAGAAGGTGGCGCTGGTGATCCGCTCGTCGCCCTTGGCCGCCATATAGGCGAGCGTGCGAGGCGAGCAGCGTGCCGCCCAGGCAATAGCCGATGGCGTTGATCTCGGACTCGCCGGTCGCCTGCTCGATCGCGTCCAGCGCCGCCAGCGTCCCCTCGGCCATGTAGTCTTCGAAGCTCTTGGCCGCCAGCTCCTCGTCCGGGTTGACCCAGGACACCACGAACACGGTGATGGCCCTGGTCCACCGCCCACTTGATGAAGGAGTTCTTCGCCCGCAGGTCGAGGATGTAGTACTTGTTGATCCAGGGCGGAACGATCAGCAGCGGCCGGCTGCAGCACCTGCTCGGTCGTCGGCGAGTACTGGATCAGCTGCATCAGGTCGTTCTGGTAGACCACCTTGCCCGGCGTGGACGCGATGTTCTTGCCGACCTTGAAGGCGTCGTAATCGGTCATCCGGATGCTGAGCTGGCCCTTGCCGCGCTCCAGGTCGTCCAGCAGGTTCTCCAGCCCCTTGACCAGATTCTCGCCGCCGCTCTCCATGGTGGCGCGCAGCACTTCGGGATTGGTCATCACGAAGTTGGTCGGCGCCATCGCATCGACGAACTGGCGGGTATAGAAATCCACCTTCTTCGCCGTCTTGTCGTCCAGCCCATCGACCTCGCGCACGCGTCGCCTGCAGGAAGCGGGCGGTCAGCAGATAGGACTGCTTGATGAAGTCGAACAGCGTGTTCTCGTCCCAGGCGCTGTCCTTGAAGCGCCGGTCGTCCTTGGCCGGCAGGATCACCGGTTCGGCCTCCTGACCCATGAAGCGCCGGGTGGTGCGCTGCCACAGGGTCATGTAGTCGTGCCAGAGCGACATCTGCGCCTGTACCAGCTTGACCGGATCGGCCATGATCCGGGTAGTCATCTCCAGGAAGGCATTGCCGATATGCAGCGGATCGGCGGACATGCGTTCGCGTGGCCGTTGGTGGCCTGCCGCGCGAGAAATTCAGTCACCAGATGCTGGCTGTGCTCGGCGATCCGGGCCATCGCCCGGCTTAACTCGACCGGATCAGGAAACTTCACGTCGGGGCCTTGCGTTTCGGCCATGTTTTCGGTCCTCTGCGACTTATCGATACTGGCGTTCCGACCCTGGCGTACTGGCGCATATGTCGAACGCGGGAATGCCGGGCTTGATGGACTGCGCACTTTGATACAACATCGGCGTAATTTTTTCAGCGCCGTGATGCGTGGGCGACCGAATGAAGTCTGAATTCGTCCGCGCCCAATCGACGCACGGGGATACTAAAATCCACCGTTAAGGGAGACTATGCCGGCTATGGGTGACAAAAACGATAAAATGGCACCAGAATGATGGCCGCAGGATTGATCCGTCGCACTATGCGGCAAGCGATGCTCGCTTTGGTTGTGGCTGTGGGTGTCGGCGGTTGTGCGAATAGCCCCGTCCTGGATCTGCTCGGCGGAGGCGCCGGACTGCCGCCCGAAGGGGCGGAGCAGGGGCTGATCCGCCGCGCGACCGATGAAGACAAGACATGGCCCAACCTCGCCAGCGTGCCGCCCCGGCCGACCGCCTTCAGCAAGCCGGCGGAACGGCAGGCGCTGATGGACCGTCTCAAGATCGAGCGGGGCGAGGATGTGGCGGCGGGCGCCGATCTGGACGCGCGCGCTCCGGTGGCTCCGGCCCGGCAGGCGCCGCCCATCGCTTCCGCCCATGGGGACGGACGTGCCGCCGCCGGTCAGCGCCATCCAGATCCCAAGCGCTCCGCCCGATCATTCAGTGACGTTTCTCCCGGTCGATCCCGGACAATCCGGCGCATCCTTATCTTTAGGGTACCGTCGCCTGCCGAAAAATCTCGATTCCGGAGCGGCGGGGCGGTACATACTGGCTCCCCGCTCCGATCCGGCATATCCGCCGTGTCGGTGTGGGCGAAGCGCATTTGAGAGAAGCGCCTGTATCTCCAGGTTTTGGGGCACCCATGACGGATAGCGAATTCCACCGAATCAAAAGATTGCCGCCGTACGTGTTCGCGGAAGTGAACGCCATGAAGGCGCGAGCCCGAGCCGCAGGCGAAGACATCATCGATTTCGGCATGGGCAACCCCGATCTGCCGACTCCCCAGCACATCGTCGATAAGCTGGTCGAGGCGGTGCAGGACCCTAAGACCCACCGCTATTCCAACTCGCGCGGCATTCCGGGCCTGCGGCGGGCGATCTGCTCCTATTACAAGAAGCGCTTCAACGTCACGCTCGATCCCGAGAGCGAGGCGATCGTCACCATCGGGTCGAAGGAAGGTCTGGCCAATCTGGCCCAGGCGATCACCAGCCCCGGCGACATCATGCTGGTGCCCAATCCCAGCTACCCGATCCATCCCTTCGGCTTCATCCTGGCCGGCGCCTCCATCCGCCATCTGCCGGTCGGGCAGGGGCATAGCTTCATGGAATCGCTGGAGCGGGCGGTGAAGCACAGCGTGCCCAAGCCGCTGGCGGTGGTGCTGAACTACCCGTCCAACCCGACGGCCGAGGTCGTGGACCTGGACTTCTACCGCCCGATCGTGGAGTTCTGCCTGAAGCACGGCATCTACATCCTGTCGGATCTGGCCTATTCCGAGATCTATTTCGACGACGTTCCGCCGCCCTCCATCCTGGAGATCCCGGAAGCGCGGGAGATCGCGGTCGAGTTCACGTCGATGAGCAAGACCTACTCCATGCCCGGCTGGCGCATCGGCTTCGCCACCGGCAACAAGAAGCTGATCACGGCGCTGGCGCGGATCAAATCCTACCTCGATTACGGCGCCTTCACGCCGATCCAGGTCGCCGCCGCGGCAGCGCTCAACGGTCCGCAGGACTGCGTCGCCGAGGCCCGCGCCATCTATAAGGCGCGCCGCGACGTGCTGATCGAAGGTCTGGCCGCCGCCGGCTGGCAGGTCCCAAGCCCGCCCGCCAGCATGTTCGCCTGGGCGCCGATCCCGCCGCAGTTCGCCCATCTGGGCAGCCTGGAGTTCAGCAAGCTGCTGCTTCAGGAAGCCAAGGTCGCGGTCGCGCCCGGCATCGGCTTCGGCGAGTACGGCGACGGGCATGTCCGTCTGGCGCTGGTCGAAAACCAGCACCGCATCCGGCAGGCCTGCCGCAACATCCGCCAGTTCTTCCAGGAAGCCGGCATCGCGCCGGCAACCACCGCGCGCCGCGCGCCGGTCGCCTCCAAACAGCGGGCGGCATCGTGAAGACTCCGCTGAAGATAGCCGTCGCCGGGCTCGGCACGGTCGGGGCCGGCGTCCTCAAGGTGCTGGAAACCCACGCCGAGTTGCTGGAAAAGCGCTGCGGCCGCCGGCTCATCGTCACGGCGGTCAGCGCCCGCACGCGCGGCCGTGACCGGGGCGTCGATCTCAGCGCCGTGCGCTGGTACGAGGATGCCGTAGCGCTCGCCTCCGATCCCGATGTGGATGTGGTGGTCGAACTGATCGGCGGCTCCGAAGGCGTCGCCCGCGATCTGGTCGGAACCGCGCTGGAGAACGGCAAGCACGTCGTCACCGCCAATAAGGCGCTGCTGGCCCATCACGGCAACGAGCTGGCGGCGCTGGCGGAGCGCAAGGGCGTCGCGTCTGGCCCTGGAAGCGGCGGTCGCCGGCGGCATTCCCGTCATCAAGGGCCTGCGCGAAGGCTTTGCCGCCAACGCGATCAAGGAAGTCCACGGCATCCTGAACGGCACCTGCAACTACATCCTGACCGAGATGCGGGAGACGCGGGCGGGAGTTCGGCGACGTGCTGGCGGAAGCGCAGAAGCTGGGCTACGCCGAATCCGATCCCAGCTTCGACATCGACGGCGTCGATGCGGCCCACAAGCTGGCGATCCTGACATCCGTCGCCTTCGGCTGCCCGGTCGATTTCGGCGCGGTCCATGTCGAAGGCATCCGGCACATCTCCGCCCTGGATATCGAATACGCGAAGGAGCTTGGCTACAGGATCAAGCTTCTCGGCATCGCCCGGCGCAACAATGGCGGGGTCGAGCAGCGCGTCCATCCCGCCATGGTCCCGATCGATTCGCCCATCGCGGCGGTCGATGGCGTGTTCAACGCGGTCGTGGCGGACGGCGATTTCGTCGAAAAGGTGACTTTCGTCGGTCGTGGCGCCGGGGCCGGGCCGACCGCGTCGGCCGTCGTCGCCGACCTTGCTGGATGTGGCGCGGGGCCGGATCACGCCGGTTTTCGGCGTCCCATCCGATCGTCTCGCACGGATTCACGCGGCCCCGCCGGAGGAACGCCGGGGTGCTTATTACCTGCGCCTTATGGTGGTTGACCGCCCCGGCGTGATAGCAGATGTCGCGGCGTCGCTCCGCGATGAGAATGTCTCGATGGAGGCATTCCTTCAACGCGGTCGCGCGCCGGGCGAAGCTGTTCCCGTCGTCCTCACGACCCACGACACCGACGAGGCGTCGATTCAGCGCGCTCTGAAGTCGCTGGAGAGGTTGGAGGCGGTATTGGAAAAGCCGCGCCTGATACGAATTGAGCAGTTCTGATCCAACCAAGGCCGGCTGCCGGCCTGTGGACAGTAACCAGATCTTGGATGAAATGGGGTCGAGCCCCAGGGGGAAAACGATGGTAGAGCAAGAAGCGCGTCAAATGGACCGCAACCTGGCCCTTGAGGTCGTGCGCGTGACTGAAGCGGCGGCCCTGTCGGCATCGCTGCTGATCGGCCGCGGCGACGAGAAGCTGGCCGATCAGGCCGCCGTCGATGCGATGCGGCAGGCGCTGAACGGCCTCGCGATCGACGGCACGGTCGTGATCGGCGAGGGCGAGCGGGACGAGGCGCCGATGCTCTATATCGGCGAAAAGGTCGGCACC
>CAWKET010000013.1:0-75887 GCA_963848585.1 uncultured Alphaproteobacteria bacterium
CCGCTGCTGTCCGGGTTCGGGATCGGCTTCTGCATCCTGTTCGCCTTCATCGGCGTCTTCACCTACGTCAACTTCGTGCTGGTCCGGCCGCCGCTGGAATCTGGGCATGATGTCGGTCGGATTCGTCTATTTCGTTTTCCTGCCATCGATCATCCTGACTCCGCTGGCGGGCGCCATCGTCGGGCGCTGGGGCGTGCGTCCCGCACTCTGGACGGGGCTGGGTGTGGCGGGCTTGGGGCTGCCTCCGCTGCTGAGTTCCGATCTTGGCGCCGTGCTGCTCGGCATGGTGCTGGTGGGTGCGGGGACATTCTTCGCCCAGGCGACGGCGACCGGCTTCGTCAGCCGGGAGGCTGCGGATCGCGGGGCGGCGAGCGGGGTCTATCTGGCCGCGTATTTCTCCGGCGGGCTGGTGGGCAGTGCCGTGCTGGGGCAGGCGTTCGACCGGTTCGGCTGGCCGGCTTCGGTGGCGGGCGTCGGACTGGCCCTCGCCTTTGCCGCCGTTCTGGGGTTCAATCTGCGGAGCGCGTCTGATGTCCGTATCTTCGAAAACCGATATACGACAGGGAGGGTGAGCGACATGCCGAAGACCTTCGACGCCATCATCATCGGGAGCGGTCAGGCCGGTCCCTCCCTCGCGGTCCGGCTGGCCCAGGCCGGCATGAAGACCGCGCTGATCGAGCGGGAGCATCTGGGCGGCACCTGCGTCAACGACGGCTGCATCCCGACCAAGACGCTGGTCGCCAGCGCCCGCGTCGCCCACCTGGCGCGCCGCGCCGCCGAATACGGCGTGCGGATCGGCGGGGAAGTCAGCGTCGATATGAAAGCCGTGAAGGCGCGGAAGGACAAGATCGTTCAGGCGTCGCTCGACAGTCTGGCAAGCTGGATCGGCGGCACGGAGAACCTGACGCTGATCTGGGGATCGGCCCGCTTCACCGATGCCCATACGGTGGAGGTGGGCGGCGAAAGCCTGACTGCGCCCCGGATCTTCATCAATACCGGCGGGCGTCCGACCGTGCCGGACTGGCCCGGCCTGTCGGAGGTTCCCTATCCTCACCAACACCTCGATGATGGCGCTGGATACGCTGCCGGACCACCTGATCGTCGCCGGAGGAAGCTATATCGGGCTGGAATTCGCCCAGATGTACCGCCGCTTCGGCTCGCGCGTCACGGTCGTCGAGTACGCCGACCGCCTGATCGCCCGCGAGGACCCGGAGGTGTCGGATACCGTGCGCGAGATCCTGGAAGCGCGAAGGGATCGACATTCACCTGGCACGTCCGGGACATCGCGGTGGAACGGCGGGGGCAGGGCGTGCGGATGACCGCCACGGTTGGCGGCAGTCCCGTCACGGTCGATGGCAGCCATCTGCTGCTCGCGGTCGGCAGGCTTCCCAATACGGGGGATCTGAACCTGGAAGCCGCCGGTGTCGAGACCGATGCGCGCGGCTATATCCAGGTCGATGACGAGTTGCGGACCAGCGCCGACGGGATCTGGGCCATGGGCGACGTCAATGGCCGGGGCGCCTTCACCCACACCTCCTACAACGATTTCGAGATCGTCGCCGCCAATCTGCTCGACAACGACAAGCGCCGGGTGTCGGACCGCATCACCGCCTATGCGCTGTTCACCGATCCTCCGCTTGGCCGCGTCGGCATGACCGAGGCGGAAGTAAGGGCCAGCGGACGGCCGGCGCTGAAAGGCGTCCTGCCCATGACCCGCGTCGGCCGCGCCAAGGAGCGCGGCGAGACGCAGGGCTTCATGAAGGTGCTGGTGGACCGGGAAACCCACCTGATCCTGGGTGCGGCGCTGCTGTGCATCGAGGGCGACGAGATCGTCCACAGCCTGCTGGACATCATGGCGGCCAAGGCGCCCTACACGGTGATCCAGCGCAGCGTCCACATCCACCCGACGGTCAGCGAGTTGATCCCGACGCTGCTGGGGAATCTGAAGCCGCTGGAATAGCCGGACCCGATCAGCTCATGCCGTCGCGCGGCGGCCACTTGCCGGCGTCGTCGCCCCAAAGCTGCTTCAGCCGCGCATCGCGGCCGCAGCGATAGCGGTAGTAGGAGTATTTGATGCTGTTGATGGTGTGGTAGTTCTGATGGTAGCCCTCGGCCTGGGTGAAGCTCTCGGGTCGAGCTGGACCACGGGTGTCGCCAGCTTCTTGCCGAGCACGCCTTCGACCTGCGCCTTGCTCTGGTTGGCCTGTTCCGCCTGCTCAGGAGACAGCGCGTAGATCGCGGTCGTATACGCCTCGCCCCGGTCGCAGAACTGCCCGCCGCCATCCAGCGGATCGATCGTCCGCCAGAAGTAGGACACAAGCTGCGGGAAGGTCACCTTGGCCGGATCGTAGGTCACCCGCACGACTTCGCGGTGGCCGGGATGACGCTCGTAGGTCGGGTTCGGGAAGGTGCCGCCAGCATAGCCGGAGACCGTCTCCAGCACGCCGGGCACCTTGTCGAAATCGGACTCGACGCACCAGAAGCACCCGCCGGCAAGGATGACGCTTTCGGTCTTGGCCGCCATCTCGGCGGACGCGGCGGCGGCCGTACCGGCGCACAGAAGGCCCAACGCCAGCGCGGCGCGGGACAGGGCGGATCGAAACTTCATCTTGGCTACTCCTGGGACAGCGGCATATCGCTTATCCTTATGACAATGGGCGGCGATGGACTGAAAGGCCAATCACGCTTGGCCGCCGGTTCGCTCAAATGCCCGTGATCGGGATCAGGGTTGGGACTGAAACCATGAAATCGCTTGGGCAAGGCTGGATGAGACGCGCCGGTCGTTCGATCCGGCCTGGGATGTCCTGTTACGACCGGTTCGTCGAAACCATGCGCGCGGCCGGCGCCGCATCCGGCAGTCCCAAGGTCGGCGACACCCTGGCCCCGTTCGCGCTGCCCGACAGCCGGGGCCGGTATGTGTCGTCGTCGACCTGCTGGAGCGGGGGCCGCTTGTGCTCAGCTTCTACCGGGGCGGCTGGTGCCCCTATTGCGTGACCGAGATGACCGCGTGGGCGGAAGCGGCTCCGGCGGTCCGCGGCCTTGGCGCGTCCTTCATGGCGGTTACCGGCGAAACCGGCGGCGAGGCGGAGGCGCTCCGGCGGAAACTCGATCTCGACGGGGAAATCCTGGTCGATGTCGATCACGGTCTGGCGCTGCGAATGGGCCTTGTCGTCCATGTCACGGACGAGGTCCGCAAAGCCTATCTCGACTTCGGCCTCGATCTGTCCAAGCGCTACGGCAGCGATGCGTGGTTCATCCCGGTTCCCGCCGACTTACGTGATCGACCGCCAGGGCATCGTCCGCTTCGCCGAGGCGGATGTCGATTTCCGCCACCGCGCGGAGCCGGAGGCGGTGCTTGCAGTCCTGCGGGAGATATCGCCGCTAGCCTTGCCCCTCCGACACCGGCCACGCGCGGGCGCGCGCCGCTTTCAGGAAGGCGTCGGAAGCGGGCGACACGCGCCGCCCGATCACGGTCGCCACCAGCAACGTGCGCGACAGGTCCAGGTCATGGACCGGGCGCAGGGTCAGCCCGTCGGCTATCGGCACATTCTCCGGACTGAGGGCGCAGCCCAGACCGGCCAGCACCATGCGCTGAAGATGCGCCTCGCTGGTGGCGCGGTGGCGGAATACCGGCTTGACCTCGGCCAGCGCGCAGAGCTGATGGAAGCGCGGGCTGGACAGGCAGTTGGGGCGGTCGATCCAGATCTCGCCGTTCAGCAGCGCCGGTTCGATCGCGTTCAATTGGGCGAACCGGTGGTCGGTCCTGCACAGCACCTGATAGCGCTCGCGGAAAAGCTGCCAGCTTCGCAGGCGCTCGGGCAGGTCGGCCGCTTCCTCCAGGATCGCGATGTCGAAATCGCCGTGCATCATGTCCCGGACCAGATCGGCGTGGGCTTCCGACGCCAGCGTCAGTTCAAGCCCTTGAGGGAGTGGTTCAGCCGTTCCAGCAGATCGACCAGATGGTCCGCCGCGAAGGATGCCGTGACGCCGAGGCTGAGCGGGGCGAGGCTGCCCTTGCGGACACCCTCCGCCAGCGACTTCGCCGCCTGGGCCGCCCCATAGGTCTGCTCCAGATGCGGCAGCATGATCCGGCCCAGGTCGGTCAGGTGCGACAGGCTGTGTTCCCGGCGGAACAGCGGACCGCCGAGTTCCCCTTCCAGCTTCTGGATCGCGCGCGTCAGCGAAGGCTGGCTGACATTGCATTCTTCCGCGGCACGGGTGAAATTGCGCGTGCGCGCGACCGCCAGAAAATAGCGCACCTGATGCATTTCCATCAGGTGCGCACTATACCGGATTTTTACGAAAAGCCGCTGCTCATGAGGGGAACGGAGTGCCCGTACCGGTAATGTGGCGGTTACTCCGCCGCCAGCAGGCCCCGGTGCCTGAGCAGCGCCTCGGTCTTCGGCTCCCGGCCCCGGAAGCTGACGTAAAGCTCCATCGGGTCGCGGGTGTCGCCCGCCTCGTAGATGTCCTTCAGCCGCTTCGACAGCTCGGGGTCGAACACGTCGCCGGCCTCCTTGAAGGCGTCGAAGCCGTCGGCGTCCAGCACTTCCGACCACATGTAGGAATAGTACCCGGCGGCGTAGCCGCCCGAGAACAGGTGCTTGAAGTGGGGCAGGCGGTGCATCATGCCGACCTCCGCCGGCATGCCGAGCCGCTCCAGCACATCGCGCTCGAACGCTTCGGGGTCGAGGTTGTCCGGGTTGGTCTGGGAATGGATCTCCATGTCCAGCAAGGCGGAGCTGGTATAGGCCAGCGTGTTGAAGCCCTGGCCGAACTTCCGCGCTTCCAGCATGCGGGTCAGCAGCTCTTCCGGGATCGGCTCGCCGGTTTCGAAATGGACGGCGTATGTCCGGAGCGTTTCCGGAGCGGCCAGCCAGTGTTCATAGACCTGCGACGGGAACTCCACGAAGTCGCGGCGGACACAGGTGCCGGACTGCGACGGATACCGCGCCTTGCTGAGCAGGCCGTGGAGCGCGTGGCCGAACTCGTGGAACAGCGTCTCGGCGTCGTTGAAGGTCAGCAGCGACGGCTTGCTCTTGGCGAAGTTGCTGTTGTTGACGATGATCGGCGTGATCGCCTCGGCGAAGAATTCCGACGAGCGATAGGCGCTCATCCAGGCGCCGGAGCGCTTGGACGACCGGGCGAAGTTGTCCTGGATGAACAGGCCGACATGGTCGTCGGTAGCCGCGTCCACGACCTCGTAGACCTTGGCGTCCGGGTGGTAGAGCGGCAGATCGGAGATCTCGCGGAACTTCACGCCGAACAGCCTGGTGGCCGTGTCGAACATGGCGCGGACCATGTTTTCCAGCAGGAAGTAGGGCTTGATCTCCGCATCGTCGAGATCGAAGCGGGCCTTCCGCACCCGCTCGGCGTAGAAGCGCCAGTCCCACGCCGCGATGTCGCCGGGGAAGCCCGCCGTCGAAGCCTCCGATCTGGATCAGGTCGCGTTCGGCAAGCGCCTGCGGCGCGGGCGGGTTCCCACACCTGATGCAGCAGGTTGAGGACGGCGGACGGCTCCTTCGCCATCGTGTCGTCCAGCTTGTAATCGGCGTATGTCGCATAGCCCAGCAGCCGGGCCTGCTCGGCGCGGAGCGCCACGATCTCGCGGATCAGGTCGTGGTTGTCGGTGTCGCCGCCGTTGGCGCCCCGGCCGGTCCAGGCCTTGTAGGCTTTCTCGCGCAGGTCGCGGTTGGTCGAGAAGGTCAGGAACGGCTCGACCGAGGAGCGCAGCAGCGTGATGACATAGCGGCCCTCAAGCCCGCGTTCGCTTGCCGCCTGTGCCGCCGCTTCGCGGACATAGTCGGGCAGGCCGTCGAGATCGGCTTCTTCCAGCACAAGCTGCCAGGACTGCTCGTCCGCCTGGACATGCTGGCCGAACAGCGTGGTCAGGGTCGCCATCCGCTCCGAAATCGCGGCCATGCGGAGCTTGGCGTCCTCGTCCAAGGCGGCGCCGCTGCGGACGAACCCCAGATAGCTGCGCTCCAGCAGGCGCATCTGGTCGGTTTCCAGGCCCAGCTCATCGCGCTTGGCGTAGAGGTCCGAGACGCGGGCGAACAGAGCGGGGTTCAGCGAGATCTTCGCGTTGTACTGCGCCAGCTTGGGGCTGTAATCGCGGGCGATCGCCTCAAGCTCCTCGTTGGTGTGGCTGGAGTTCAGGTTGAAGAACACCGAGCACACCCGGTCGAGCAAACGGCCGGCGGACTCCATCGCCTCGATCGTGTTGGCGAAGGTCGGGGCTTCGGCCGAGCCGGCGATGGCCTCGAAATCGGCCAGCCCTTCTTCCATGCCGCGGTCGAGCGCCGGAGGAAAATGCTCCGGCTTGATCAGGTCGAAAGGGGGAAAACCGAATGCGTTCGTCCAGGGAGAGAAGAAGGGATTTCCGGCGGACATCAATGCCTCATGAAAAAGTGCAGCTTTGAAGATAAGCGCTCGGGGCGTCCGGATCACAATTGGATGCTACGTTGTCCGGTGATCGGACCATGGGTGGTTGACCAACTTGACCAAAACCAGCCATTGGACCATATTCCCAAGATCAGTCAGGAGAGTGCCGTGACGCAGATCAGTTTGTATGAGGCAAAGACGAACCTTTCAGGCTTGGTTGACCGGGCTGCGGCGGGTGAGGAATTCGTGATCGCCAAGAATGGCAAACCATTGGCGAAGCTTGTTCCCATTCCGGTAAACGATGCTCCCCGAAAGCCAGCGGGAGCGCTTGGCGTAACCTATGTCGCGCCGGATTTCGATGAGCCCGATACGTTCGATAACCGATTTGTTCGAGGGACGGGATTGATGGATTTGCTGCTCGATACCCACGCATTCATCTGGTGGGATGCCAGCGATCCTCAACTCGGTGGAGCGGCGCGCATGGCGATTGCCAGCCCTCGCAACAGAGTATTTGTGAGTGCGGCCTCGGTCTGGGAAATCTCAATCAAGAGTGCCAAGGGCAAACTCCGCTTTACGGGCTCTCCGACGGAAGCGGTGCTGCGAAACGGGTTCCTTCCTCTTGCCAACAGAATTACAGGAAGCGGAGGTTGCCGGAACGCTGGATTGGGGGCACGCCGATCCCTTCGACCGGGTCTTGGTCGCCCAGGCCATGACGCGTGGCATGACGTTGATTCACGCGGACAATATCATCGCCGATTTTCGATCGGTTGCCCAACTTTGGGCGCGATAGTGGGTATCAATCAAAGATGAGGCTTGCTTGGTTTCCGAAGCGAAGGCCATAGACATCAACCTGTCAGAAGTGTTCGAACTCGCGCTCGAAAACGCCATGATTGAGGCCCAGCGGAAGCAATAGGGCGAGGAAAATCGCCAGCCATTCGCGGAGTACGACAATTTCGTCGAGGCAAATGGCATCTTCAGCGACGGGAAGCGGCTTTTCTGACATGCGCTTTTTCGATGTCTGCCGGAATCCCGCTGCCGCTAGGCGCACCGATCATCCAGCACCTGCCCGCACAAATTCGGTGGCGGTTCAATTCTATGGTGGGCGTCGCTGCTATTGTTTGAGGTATTCCTCGCCGCTCCGGCATGCTTCCGGGCTATCGCGATAGATTTGACCGAACTTTTGAGTGCCGCCCTCTGTTAGTCGGGTAGCTGTTCAAACAGCCAGAGACAGAGGAGGAAGATATGTCCAATCGATTGAGCAAGACCACCATGGCGACTGCTTGTGGTGCTGCCGTTGGCTCTGTCCGCCTGTGCGGAAACTCTTGGGTGCTGGTGCGGGTGCCGCCGTCGGCCACCAGTTCGGTAAGGGTATCGGGCAATACCGCTCGCCGACCATCGGCGGTGCCGCGGCCGGAGCGGCGATCGGTCACTGCGATCGCTAACTAAGGTCGGAGGAGCGTGAGACCCCAGCTCCGATTCGGACCACCATGGCGTTGCTCGTGGTGCTGCCGCTGGCTCTATCCGCCTGTGCGGAAACCTTGGGGCCGGTGCGGGTGCCGCTGTCGGCAACCAGTTCGGTAAGGGATCGGGCAATACCGCCGCGACCATCGGCGGTGCGGCGGCCGGAGCGGCGATCGGTCACGCGATCGGTAACTAAGGCGGCGTAGCCGCATCCGAGCGCTTCGACCGCCCCGCCAAGGCTCCCTCACGAGAGGAGAAGCCGAAGCGGGGCATCGCTTTTATGACTGCTGGTACTTCTCGGCCTGCTTCTTGTCGGCCTCGACTTCCTGAGCCATTTCATCGCCGATTTTCGGGTCGATCTTCTTGGCTTCATCGGCCAGACGAGTGGCTTCCTTCTGCTTGCCCTCAGCCGCCTTCTCGATCGCCTCTTCGGCCAGATCATGGGCTTTCTGGTGCTCGGGGCTCTGCTTGTGCTGGTCGGCCATCTGATTCTCTCGGCTCATCGTTGTGATGCCCAGTTCAACCCATGCGGATTGAAATCGTCTCGCCGAGCGATCGAACCGGCTTATTGCGGCGGTGTCAGGTGGCGCAGGAAGTCTTCCAGGACGCGGATGGCGGTGTCGGCATCCGGTGCCGTGATGGCTTCGGCGGGGTTGTGGCTGATGCCGCCCTCGCAGCGGACGAACAGCATGGCGATGGGGCACAGGGCGATCATCGCGAGGCCGTCATGGCCGGCTCCGCTCGGCAGGCGCAGGGGCCGGATGCCGGAGCGCTCCACGGATGCCGCCATCTGATCGACCAGCCAGGGCGCGCAGGTGGCGGCGGGTTCGTCGTAGCAGGGGGTGAGTTGGACGCTGACGCCGCGCCGCTCCGCGATCGCGTGGAACTGCTGATTGAGCCGGGCGACCGATTCGATGCGCAGGCTGTCGCTCGAACTGCGGAGGTCGAGCGACAGCTTGGCGCCCGAGGGGATCACGTTGACGGCGCCCGGCAGCGCTTCCAGCTTTCCGACCGTCGCCACGATGCCGGGGGTGTCCTGGGCCGCCCGCTCGACCGCCAGCACCATTTCGGCCGCCGCCGCCAGCGCGTCCTGGCGCAGATGCATCGGCACCGTCCCGGCATGGCCGGCGACGCCGGTCACTTCGATGGTGAAGCGGGACGCGCCGTTGATGGCGGTGACGATGCCGACGGGCAGGTCTTCGGCCTCAAGCACCGGCCCCTGCTCGATATGGACCTCGACATAGCCCAGCACGTCGGTGGGGCGGCGGGCGACGTCGGCTATACCGGCGGGATCGCAGCCGAATTGCTCCAGCGCTTCGCGGAGCGTGATGCCGTCGGCATCGCGTGCTTCCAGGGCGGCCGGGTCGAAGGTCCCCGCCACGGCGCGCGAGCCGTTGAGCGTCACCGGGAAGCGCACGCCTTCCTCGTCGCCGAACGCCAGCACCTCGATCGCGAAGGGCAGGCGCTCGAAACGGCGGTGAAGGGAGGCGACGGCGGAGATGGCGGCGATGACGCCGAGGTTGCCGTCAAACTTTCCGGCGTTCCGCACCGTGTCGATATGGGAGCCGAGCAGGAGTGCCGGCAGGCCGGGTTCGACCCCTTCGTAGCGGCCGACGACGTTACCCACGGCGTCGATCCGCGTTTTCATCCCCGCCTCCCGCATCCAGGCGAGAACCTGGAGCGCCGCCGCCTTATGGGCCGGCGAGAGGTAGAGCCTTGTCAGTTGCCCCGGTTCGTCGGTGAAGCGGGCAAGGGCGTCGAGCCGGTCGATGGCGACGTCACCTGCGGATTTGATGTCGATCATGGTGGTTCTTCCCTCCGGGGTTCACCGCCGTGGCGGTGAACCCTCATTTTCTTTTGTATCTATTCAGTCCGTCGTCAGGTCGGCAGCGGCGTCGGCGCCGTTGCCATTGAGGGCCATCTTCCGCCGGCCCCGCTCGTCGCGGGCCACGGCCAAACCGCCCTGTCCCTTCATCAGCTTGACGTAGGTGGTGGCACCCACCGCGGCGCCGATGCCCCAGGAGAAGCTTGCCAGGAAGAAGAGCTGCGGGATCACGACGAACAGCAGGGCCACGACGAAGCCGGCGATCAGGGCCTTGATGGCGGCCGGGTTGTAGCCGTTCTGGTACCAGTAATGGCCGTCGGGCTTGTCGCTGTAGAGGTCGTCAACGAACAGGTGCTCGTGCTTCACGATGAAGTAATCGGCCACCAGGATGCCGTAGAGCGGGCCGATCGCGGCTCCCAGCGTGTCCAGCGTGTAGTGGATCACCAGGGGAGAGTTGAACAGGTGCCAGGGCATCACGAACACCGATCCGACCGCCGCGATCATGCCGCCCCGGATGAAGGTGATGTGCTTGGGCGACACATTGGCGAAGTCGAAGGCGGGGGAGACGAAGTTGGCGACGATGTTGATGCCGATGGTGGCGACGATGAAGGTCGCGGCTCCCAGCACGGCGGCGACGGTGTTGTCCACGCGGGCCACGATCTCGACCGGGTCGTGCAGGTATTCGCCGAACACCGGCAGCGTGGCGGAGGTCGTGATGACGGTGACGATGGAGAAGGCCAGGAAGTTGACCGGCAGGCCCCAGAAGTTGCCCTTCTTGACCGCCTTCATGTCGGTGGAGAAGCGCGAGAAGTCGCTGAAGTTGACCATCGGGCCGGAGAAGTAGGATATCACCAGCGAGATCGCGACGATCATCTGCCAGAAGGCTTCCCCGCCGCTGTACTTGACCTCGCCCAGCGTCAGGCTGATGTTGCTCCAGCCGGCCTTGTAGATCATCCACGCCATCAGCGCGAACATGACCACGTAGACGCCCGGCCCCGCCCAGTCGATGAAGACGGTGATCGCCTTCATGCCCCGGTAGAACACCAGGAACTGGCAGATCCACATGGTGAGGAAGGCGAACCAGCCCAGATACGACAGGCCCAGGAAGTACATCTGGCCGTAGACCGCGTATTCCGGAAAGAACTTCAGCACCACCACGATCAGCGCCTTGGACGCGACATAGGTCTGGATGCCGTACCACGCGACCGCGATCAGCCCCCGGATGATGGCGGCGACGTTGGCGCCGTAGACGCCGAACGACAATCGACAGACCACGGGGTAGGGCACGCCAAGCTCCACGCCCGGCCGGGCCACCCAGTTGGTCAGGTACATCACGATGACGATGCCGACGATCAGGCAGACAAGCACCTGCCAGCCGGCCAGTCCCAGAGCGAACAGGCTCGCCGCGAAGAGATAGCCGCCGACGCTGTGGACGTCGGACATCCACATGCAGAAGACCTGATACCAGCCCCAGAAGCGGTCCTTCAGCGGCGCCAGATCGTGGTTGTAGAGCTTATCGCTAGCATAGGGAGGGGTATAGACTTCCCCACTCTTCATTCCACCAGCCATGTAAGTTCTCCCTGTTCGCGGCCGGCTGTTCTGCCGGCCGACGCGTTCACTCGGTCGCGTGGTAGTAGAGGTCGAACGGCAGTCGGTCAGGAGCGCGTTCTGCGGTCCTTCGACGGCGAAGTGAGCTGAGACTGCCGGTGTAGGGTTTAGGCAAAGGCCATGCGAGATCGCCGTGCTTGCTGGTCCCCAGCCCAAGGCGCACCAGCCCTTCGACCTGGACGACCGCCGCGGCGACGCCGTCGATCACCGGCATGCCGATCTCGCGCTGGACGGTGGCGACCAGATCGGCCATGCCGGCGCAGCCCAGCACGATGGCGCCGCAGCGGTCTTCCTCGGCCGCGCACGGCGGCACTCCGTCGAGGATGGTGTGGAGTGCGGCGTTGCCGGTTTCCTCAAGGTCCAGCACCGGAATGTCGGTGCCGCGCACCTTGCGGCAGGCGTGGTGCATGCCGTAGCGCTCGACCAGATGCTCGGCGATGATGCAGGTTCTGTTCAGCGTCGTGACGACGGAAAAGCCGGTGCTGATGAAGCTGGCGGCGTGCATCGCCGCTTCCGCTATGCCGACCACCGGGCCGGTGGCGATCTCGCGGGCCGCCAGCAGTCCGGGGTCGCCGAAGCAGGCGATGATATAGCCGTCGCAGCCCTCTTCCTCGCCCTTCCGCACTTCCTCCAGCACGCCCAGAACGCTGACCGCCTCGTCATAGTGGCTCTCGATCGAGACCGGGCCGAAGGCGGGGTTGACGGCGACGATCTCGGTGCCGGGGGCCGCGATGGCGCGCGCGGCCTCCCCGATCTTCGCCGTCATGCCGGCCGTGGTGTTGGGGTTGATGACCTTGATCCGCATGATATGCCTCAGACGCTTCTATCGTTGGTTTCAGGCCCGGACCGTAGCGGCCGGCTCCGGCACGGCTTCCGTCTCGTCCAGCGTCACGGTGACTTCGCCGTTCAGTACCTGATTGGCCCGCACCCGGTCGATGTCCTTCTCCCAGGCGCCGATCACGACGGTGGCGACCGCGTTGCCGATCATGTTGGTGAGCGCCCGGCCGATCCCCATGAACCAGTCCACCGCCAGCACCAGCACCAGCCCCACGACCGGCAGGGACGGGATCGCGGTCAGGGTCGCGGCCAGGATCACGATGGCCGAGCCGGGGATGCCGTGGGCGCCCTTGGACGTCACGAGAGACACCCCCAGGATCACCATCAGGTCGGTGAAGCTCAGCGGAGTATTGGTCGCCTGGGCGATGAAGACGGCGGCCAGCGTCAGGTAGATCGAGAAGCCGTCGAGATTGAACGAGTAGCCCGTGGGGATGACCAGACCGACGGTGGACTTGCCGACGCCCAGGCCTTCCAGCTTCCGCATCAACTGCGGCAGCACGCTGTCGGACGACGCGGTGCCCAGCACGATCATCAGCTCTTCCCGGATGTAGCGCAGGAACTTGATGATGCTGAAGCCCGCCACCCGCAGGATCAGGCCAAGCACGCACAGCACGAAGACGATGCAGGACGCGTAGAAGATCAGCACCAGCATGCCGAGCTGAGCCAGCGAGCCGACGCCGTATTTGCCGACCGTGAAGGCGATGGCGCCCAGCACGCCCAACGGTGCCAGCCGGACGATGAAGAACATGATCTCGAACAGGATGTGCGAGGTCCGCTCGATGAAGGTCACCACCGGGGCGGCCCGCTCTCCCAGGAAGGACGAGGCGGCGCCGAACAGGATGCGCGAACAGCAGCACTTGCAGGATATCGCCCTTGGCGAAGGCGTCGGTGACCGTGGTCGGGATGATCTTCAGCAGGAAATCGACCGTGCCGTGCCGCACTTCGCCGGCCCTGTCGGCATAGGCCGACATCGCGGAGGCGTCCAGCGTGCTGGGATCGATGTTCATGCCGACGCCGGGCTGGAGCGCATAGGCCAGGATCACGCCGATCAGCAGCGCGAAGGTCGTGACGACCTCGAAGTAGAGCACCGCCTTGATGCCGACCCGGCCGACCTTCTTCAGGTCGCCGGCTTGCGCGATGCCAAGCACGACGACGCAGAACACGATGGGGGCGATGATCATCTTGATCAGCTTGATGAACCCGTCGCCAAGCGGCTTCAGCGCCTGGGCGAAGTCCGGCCATACGGCGCCGATGACGATGCCCAGTACAAGGGCCACGACGACCTGGAAGAAAAGGGACTTGTAGAGCGGCTTGCGCCCGGCGGTTTGAACCGTGCCGTGAGTTGCCATCTGTCTGCCTTCCCTGTTTCGTTGCGCTACCCGCGCGTTACGACTTGGGTGGAGATACGACGACGCGACCACCGATCTCGTGATCCGCCATCAGCTCAAGTGCCTTGACGATTGCCGAATGGTCCCACCGTGCTCCGCCATGGGCGGCGCAGGCGTTGAAAAGCTCCTGCGTGGCGGCGGTATTGGGCAGGCTCACCTGCAATTCCCTTGCCGATTGCAGGGCAAGGTTGAGGTCCTTCTGGTGAAGCTCGATCCGGAAGCCGGGATCGAAGGTCCGCGTCACCATCCGCTCGCCATGAACCTCAAGAATCCTGGAACTTGCGAACCCGCCCATCAGCGCCTGACGCACCCGCGCCGGATCGGCGCCGGCCTTGGATGCGAACAGCAGCGCTTCGGCCACCGCCTCGATTGTAAGCGCCACGATGATCTGATTGGCAACTTTCGCGGTCTGCCCGTCGCCGGCCTCGCCGACCAGGGTGATGTTCTTGCCCATCAACTCCAGGATGGGCTTCACCCGCTCGAAGGCCTCTTGGGCTGCCTCCCACCATGATGGAGAGCGTTGCGTTTCGGGCACCCACGTCACCGCCGGAAACCGGAGCGTCCAGCCAGTCGCAGCCCTTCTCGGCCAACCGGCTGGCGAACTTCTTCGTCGCCATCGGGCTGATCGAACTCATGTCGATGAGGATTTTGCCGGGGCTCAAACCTTCCGCGATGCCGTCGGCGCCGAACACCACCGCTTCGACATCCGGCGTGTCGGGGACCATGGTGATGACGGCGTCGCAGCGCTCCGCCACTTCGCGGGGGGAGCCGCAGGCGATGGCGCCTGCCTCGATCAGCTCCGCCGGCGGGGTGCCCCGGCTGTAGATGTGGAGTGGATAACCGCCCCGGATGACGTGACCGGCCATAGGGCGGCCCATGATGCCGAGACCGATGAAACCGACTTTCATGCTTCGCGTCTCCCCCGTGCCCTTGGTTCAAGGCCTGTCGTTGTTGAGAGAAGGTTAACATCATGAAAAAATATTTTCATTAGGTATATCGACCAAAAACGAATTTCCGGACAAGAATCCTCGGCGAAACGGAAAGTTTATTCGTGACGGGGGTTTGATGCGCTCCAGCGCGAGATTATGGAAAGAAAGTGTTCCTAATGAAAATAGATTTTCATGCGGATACCCTTTCAGGCATGGAAGCCCCGAGCCTGCCCCAATCGCTGTCCGCCCGGATCAGGTCCTGCTACGAGGATCTGTCGCCGACCGACCGCCGGCTGGCCGATCTGATGCTGGAATACCCCGGCGATATCGCCAGCTATTCGGCGTCGGAACTGGCGCGCCTGACCAATGTCTCCAACGCGGCGGTCAGCCGCTTCGTCCAGCGCTTGGGCTTCCGCAATTACGAGGAACTGCGCGTGCTGGCGCGCGAGGCGAAATCCTGGGGCTCGCCGCTCTACCTGATGAACCACGCCCCGGCTGCGAACGGCGCCGATTTCGTCAACGCCCATCTCCAGGCCTGCGCCGACAATGTCAGCGGCACCTTCCAGCAGATCGACCCCGCCGTGATCGACGCGGTGGCGGAAGCGGTGGCATCGGCCCGTCAGGTCTGGCTGGTGGGGTTCCGGAACAGCTATTTCCTGGCGGGCTATCTGCGCTGGCAGTTCGTCCAGGTGCGCGACGGCGTCCGCCTGCTCCCCGTGGCGGGAGAGACGCTGGGGGAATATACGGCCTGTTTCGAGCCGACCGATGTGGTCATCGTCTTCGGCCTGCGCCGCCGGGTGAAGGAGATCGGCCGGATCACCACCGCCGCCCGTCAGATGGGCTCAAGGATCGCCTATATCGCCGACCACGGCATGACCGCCGACACCGGCGCCGACTGGCTGCTCCGCTGCAACACCCGCTCCCACGGCCCGCTCGACAACCACGTCGCGGTGCTGGCGCTCTGCCACATCCTGGCGAACCAGGTGATCGTCCGAACCGGCGCCCAGGGCCGCAAGCGTCTGGCGCGCATCGAGGAAATGCACGAGAACCTGGACGAGTTCTGACGGGCTTCCGGAATTGCGGACGTGCCCCGATCGGCAACTTTTCCAGCGTCCATTCTGTTGAATGCTGACAACGGGGGCTGAAGCCCCCGACTTAAAAGCGCACAGAGGATGATATGAACACCAAGCTCGGCTTTACCGCCACCATGCTCACCGTCGGCCTTCTGACGGCTCCGGTCCTGGCCGCCGACCGCGAAGATTACAAGGCTTTCTCATCAGGCGAAGACCTCGCTGACCCAGGCGATCCAGACCGCTGAAAAGGCCCAGGGCGGACAGGCCCGCGCCGTCGATGCGGAGTTCGAGCACGACGACGGCAAGTCCCAGTACGAGATCAAGGTCATGAGCGGCGATCAGGTCATGACGTACCATATCGACGCCGTATCCGGCCAATCGACCAAATCGGAAGAGCAGGGCGCTCTTGCCGACTTCCTCGGCGTCAACAAGGTCGATCCGGCCAAGCTGAACGGCGCTCAGACCACTCTGGCCCAGGCGATCGGCGTCGCCGAGCAGAACACCAACGGCAAGGCCATCGAAGCGGAAGTCGATGAGGATACCGGCGGCATCCATTACGAGGTGACCGTGCTGGTCGGCGACGATACCCGCGAGGTCGAAGTGGACGGCGCCACCGGCCAGATCCTCAAGGCCGAGCGCTGACAGCATGGATAGCTTCGCCACCGGCATGCACTTTTGAGGTGTCCGCTTCCACCTCCGTGCCGGTGGCGAGTATGACGTTTTTGTTACACTCCCTCCCCAGGCGGCGAATTGGACAACGGGTCTGCCGCCCAAAAAAGCAAATGCTGGAGGGAACGGGACGTGACCAGTCTCGATGAACGCTATGAGCCTGTCGTGGTCCAGGACCAGGACGATATCGGCTCCAATAACTCGGCCAATGCGCCGCTGATCGAAATCACCCAATCATGCCCCAGCCGTCGCGGCCTGCTGAAAGGCCTGATGGCGTCCACGGCAGCCGTGGCGGCCTCCGGAGCCTTGCCGAAGATGGTGGGCGCCGCGGCGGCTGAGGAAGCCGCCAAAGGGCCTTCGACCCTGACCTTCACCCAGGCTCCCCATGAAATCGGCGAGCGCCATCAGGTGGCACCCGGCTACGACGCCCGCGTCCTGATCCGCTGGGGCGACAAGGTCGTGGAAGGAGCGCCCCCGTTCGACCCGCTGCACCAGACCGGCGCCGCGCAGGAAAAGCAGTTCGGCTACAACTGCGACTACATCGGCTACCAGCCGCTGCCGCTTGGCTCGAACAGTTCCGATCACGGCCTGCTCGGCATCAATCACGAATACACCAGCCCGGAACTGATGTTCACCGACTGGTACCGGCCGCCGGAAGCCGGCAAGACGGAACCGACCGAGCGCGGCACCACGCCGGAGGAAACCCAGGTCGAACTGGCCGCCCACGGCCACACCGTAATCGAGGTGAAGAAGGAGCAGGGCGTCTGGACCGTCGTCGAGAACAGCCCCTATGCCCGCCGCATCACCATGAACACGGCCTGCCGGATATCCGGCCCGGCGGCCGGGCATGACCGTATGAAGACCAACGCCGACCCGACCGGCACGAAGGTCTTCGGCGTGCTGAACAACTGCGCCGGGGGCAAGACGCCCTGGGGCACGATCATGATCTCGGAAGAGAACTTCAACGGCTACTTCGGCGGCGGCGATCCCGCATCCATGCCCGAAGCCGCCAATTACAAGCGCTACGGCATCTCCGCCAAGTCGCGCTACTGGTGGCGCGAGAGCGTGGACCGCTTCAACCTCGCCAAGGAACCGAACGAGCCGAACCGCTTCGGCTGGATGACCGAATACGACCCCTATGACGCCACCTCGGTACCGGTCAAGCGGACGGCGCTCGGCCGCTTCAAGCACGAGGGCGCCACCAGCATCGTCAACAAGGATGGCCGCGTCGTCTTCTACTCCGGCGACGACGAGCGGTTCGACTACCTCTACCGCTTCGTGACAGCCGGCCGCTACGACCCGAACAACCGCGCCGCCAACCGCGACCTGCTGGACACGCGGCACCCTCTACGCCGCGAAGTTCAACGGCGACGGCTCCCTGGAATGGCTGCCGCTGGTCCATGGGCAGGGTCCGCTGACCGCGGCCAACGGCTTCAAGTCCCAGGCGGACGTGCTGATCGAAACCCGCCGCGCGGCGGATATGGTCGGTGCGACGCCGATGGACCGGCCGGAGGATGTCGAGCCGAACCCGGTCAATGGCCGCGTCTATGTCATGCTGACCAACAACACGCAGCGGAAGGATGCCCAAGTCGATGCCGTCAACCCGCGCGCCGCCAACCGCCACGGCCAGATCGTCGAACTGATCCCGCCGGGCGGGGAGGGCGCCCAGGCCGACCACACGGCGGACCGCTACAACTGGACCCACGTGCTGCTGGCCGGCAACCCGGCCAAGGCGGAGGACAAGGCCGTCTACCACCCGGCGACCGACACGTGGCTGTCGTCGCCCGACAACTGCGCCTTCGACCCACGCGGCCGGTTGTGGATCTCGACCGACCAGGGCGAGGCGCAGACGAAGAACGGCATCCCGGATGGCATGTACGCCTGCGACCTCTCCGGTCCCGGCCGGGCGCTGGTGAAGTTCTTCTTCGCGTGTCCGATCGGCGCCGAAATGTGCGGCCCGGAATTCACCCCCGACGGCAAAACCCTGTTCGTCGGCGTCCAGCACCCGTCGGAAGTGGAGGGCGCCAGTTTCGAGAAACCCGCCACCCGCTGGCCCGACTTCCAGGAGGGAATGCCGCCAAGGCCGTCGGTGGTGGTGATCACGAAGCAGGATGGGGGTGAGATCGGGGCGTAAAGGTGGAGCGGCCTGAAGGATCGGCTTAGGTGCGGACCGTTCCTTGTAGGTCGGTGTGAGCGAAGCGCCCCGACACTACGCGCAATGTCGGGTGCCGCTCGCTCTACACCGACCTACGGCTACACTGAAAAAACCGCTCAGAAAAACCCAAATGCCTCAGTTAGCGATTGAATAATCGTTAAAATAATTCCACATATAGAGGGAGTTTTCAGGTTTCCGCTTGGGATTTCCGAGATGACGATGCGCGCCGGGTTCAACTTGCACCACTCCGATTTGCAGGAGTTTCTTTTCGCGCCCATTTGGGACGAAAAGAACGGCACGCCGCTCAGCATTCTGTCGGCCCTGGCGAGACTTGGCATGGACCCATGGGGTGAGGCCGCCCGGCTGGCGGATATGCCGCGAGCGGGTGCCGCCTCCGCCCTTGCCGCGATCCTTGCCAAACTTCCCAGGAGTGAGCCGGAGGTGCCGGATTATGCGAAAATTTCGCAGCATCTCGTGCAGTTCCTGCCCGAAGGCGGCTCCAAGCCCTCAGACGGCACACTCGGGAACGGGTCCGGCAATGGAAGCATGGGAGCGGCCGGCGATATCATCAGCGTCCAGAATATCGGCCTGATCCTGGCGCTTGCGGCGGTGCTCGTCATCCTGCAGGTGAATGGCTGGCTGTTCTGAAATCGAGTTTGTGGAATCGGGATGGTGGAAGAACCCCCATCAGGGGGTTCTTCCGCTTTCGTCAGGCGTTGTCGTCAGGACTTCTTGGAGCTTTTCGCCTTCTGGTCGACGTCTTCGACGGTGACATCCTGGCGGCGGACGGTCCCGCTCACCGTCACTTCGCGCTCGCCGGAGTTCTTGCTCAGGGAGACTTCCTCGACCACATGCGCTTCCTTGGACACCACCGGCTTTTCGGTGTAGGCCGGTGACTTCGACCGTGGTCTCCTTGAACGCCTTGTCGGCTTCCTCGGGCTTCAGCGTCCGGTCGGCGCGGGTACGCTCAACCTCGACGCTTTCCTCGTGGAGAGTGACGGTTTCCTGGACTTCCCGCTCGCTGACTTCCGTCGTCAGGCGCTTGCCGGCGGAAACCTTGGTCTTGCCGACCTCAAGCGACTCCTCGATCACCTGAGCGGAGGTGGTCTCTTCGGACTGTTCCTTACCGCCGCTAAGCTCCAGCAGAGCATCCGGGGTCAGCACGTCGAAGCTCCGCATGGTGCTCAGCGCTTCGTCGGCCTTGTCGTCTTCCACGTCCGCGACGATCAGGACGCCGCCCTTCTGAAGCGCTTCGCCGTAGTGCTGAGCCTTGTCCTTCTCGTAGCCGGCTTCGACCAGGCGCTCGGTGGTCTCATCGACGCTGAATTTGGTCATGGTTTCGATTTTGTCTTCATCAAAGCCAGCCTTCGCCAGGGCACTGACGACCTTACGGGCAATATCCTGGGATTCGAACAATCCAATGATGGATGTTGGCATGATGCATTCCTCTGGTGTTTTTGATCGTGAGCATCTGGGCGCTGCTGACCGCCCATGTTGCACACGCTAAGAACATATCGCACCGCACAACGTTCCAATAAAACTCGGGTAACCAAAAAATTCACGTCTATGTTAAGGTCGTAGACTACCTTGATATCGAAAGCGCATTGAGAGTATAGCTTGCGTATTGGGGTATGGCATCTTAAGTTATAATCACACGGTTGGCGGAGGTAAATCATGACCCAGCGTACGGTGCATAGCACCATCACTTTCAGCCGGCCGTTCCTGCTGAGTGGTTTTGAAGAGCCTTTGCAGGCGGGGACCTATAAGATTGAAACTCTTGAGGAACTGATAGAGGGCCTCTCGTTCCCCGCTTGGCGGCGGATCGAGACCCTGCTGTTCCTGAATCAGCCACCCGGACAGCCTAAGCTGACCCAGGTCGCGGTCATCGATCCTGTCGAACTGGAAGAGGCCCGGAGCCGCGATGAAGCGGGGCGTGACCGACGCGCGTAAGAGCCCGTAACGCTGAAAAGCCTGAAAGGACCGGCATGACGACTGATCCCATCGAACTCGATACCCATCGGGGTATGGCGGCGCAGAAGGCTACCGAGGACCGGCGGCAAACCGCCGGGGTCGAAGCCGACCGGGCGATGCTCCGTCAGCACCAGGATGAGTTGGGTGACGCCTTGTCGGCTGGTCCCGCGGCGACGTGGGAGGAGGCCGGGCGAAAGGCGCTATATCTCATCACCGTTTTCGCCGGTACCCCTGAAGGGCAGGACCCGCGCTACAGAAAGCTGATCGCGAGTTCATTGGAGGACATCCAGCGCCTGTCAGGCAATCCGACGCCGGCGGGCACTTCTGAAGCCTGAGAGAGCCCATCCGCCGGCAGCGCCTCAGGCGTCCGGCACCTCAGGTTCTTGGCATAGCGGCCGCGAGCAGTCTTTTCTTCGCGACCGCCAGCCATGGGTCGCGAACGACGAGGCTGCGCTCCGCCCATCGGGTTCCCTCCGGATCGCTCGCTTCATAAAGTTTCTGGGCGAGCGCTTCCACATCGTGGGCATTGAAATCAGGCAATCTGGCTCTCCCGGACGACCCGTTCATGGCTGTCCAGCACGCTCTTGATCCGGTACTGGTTCTCCGGACCTTCCGGCGGCAGGTGGCGGACGATCTCATAGAGGCCGATCGACGTTTCCAGCGTCAGCGCGCCCGGCGTGAAATTCACGACCTGACCGATTTCGAACTTATGCTCCTTGACTGCGGACATGACCCGTGCCGGAAGCTGGCTGAGGCGGAGCGCCCGGCGGTCGTCGTTCCGCTGCTCGGCAATCCTGGCTAGCGCCAGCCCCGGATTGACAGCCTGCGATGCTGGCTGCGCAATCACCGAAGCAACCGTTTTCGTCGCCTGTCGCTTCTTCACGGCGCTGACGCTTGGTTTTTTTGACGAGTGGTCACGGCGGTTCTCCAGATGATTGGCCGGAATTTTCAGGCTGCGAATCGGATCGGGTCGAAAGCTGGTCCACACCGGCGTGGAAACAGCTTTGCGGGCAGCCATCGCTGTGCGTGGCTGGACAGATCCGGCGCGGCATCGCGCACCCTTTCACGATTTACGGAAAATCCTATCCGTTATATGGGGATGGGGAGGCCGGGATTTCGACCTGAGGATAGTGGGTAGGGCACAATAAGCTGGAAACCGGGCACGGCAGCGCGCTTTTCGCGCAGCCGTCAGGGCTCCGTCAGCCTGCATCGCTGGCCCAGTTCGTCTAAGCCGCCAATGCCAGCCAGGAACGCTGGCATCAGATATCGTAGAGCAGGATCGCCTTGGCGGCGCCGCTCCGGCTTCGCAGGTCGGCCAGACTGGTGCTGTCCAGGACCTTCGCCATGGCGTCGCGGACTTCCTGCATCAGGGCGCGGATCTCGCAGGCCGCGACATCCTCGCAGTCGGCGCAGGGGCGGTAGGCCGTCCTGCTGGCGCAGGCGATCGGGGCGAGGGGGCCGTCCAGGACGCGGATGACCGTGCTGAGCATGATCTTGTCCGCCGGCTTGGCCAGCCAGTAGCCGCCGCCCTTGCCCTTCTTGCTGTAGAGCAGGCCGGCGTTCTTCAGCTCAAGCAGGATCGCGTCGAGAAATTTCTTCGGGATGTTGTTGCTTTCGGCGATGTCCGAGATCGAAACCGACCCGTCGCCTTCGTGGTTCGCCAGATGCAGAAGGGCTTTAAGACCGTACTTTCCCTTGTTCGTCAGCATAATGGCCCTGATCCCGCGTATCGGTTGATATGTGCGTTTTGAAGAGCCCGGGTCAAGCCATTTCTCGGGCCGCATCCGGCGCCGGTCCCGAGGCGCCTTTTCTGAATTCGCAATCGCTTGAAAAAAGAGCTTTCCATTTTCGCGACTTATAACTCTACTATTCCGGTGGAACGTTATGCGAAATACACACACAAATTTGTGTTATTTCGCCCGATCTTGATAGGGGAGTGAAAATGGTATTCGGCCTTCTCCGACGCGGATTCCTTGGTGCCACCCTCGCGGCGGGCGTGCTCGGATGCGGTTTGCTCAGCGCCATGCCGGCGGCGGCTGATACGACGCTCCTGAACGTCTCGTACGATCCGACGCGCGAATTCTATGTCGAGTACAACAAGGCGTTCGCCGAGTACTGGAAGTCCCAGGGCGGCGATGCGCTGAGGGTCAACCAGTCGCATGGCGGCTCGGGCAAGCAGGCGCGCTCGGTGATCGACGGGCTGGATGCCGACGTCGTGACGCTGGCGCTGGCCTACGACATCGACGCCATCGCGGAGAAGGGCCAGATCGCCAAGGACTGGCAGAGCCGGCTGCCGCAGAACAGCTCTCCCTACACCTCGACCATCGTCTTCCTGGTCCGCAAGGGCAATCCCAAGGGCATCAAGAACTGGGAAGACCTGACCAAGCCGGGCGTCCAGGTCATCACGCCGAACCCGAAGACTTCCGGCGGCGCCCGCTGGAACTATCTGGCGGCCTGGGGCTACGCCCTGGAAAAGTGGAACAACGACGAGGCCAAGGCCAAGGAGTTCCTGGAACAGATATTCAAGAACGTGCCCGTGCTCGACACCGGCGCCCGCGGCTCGACCATCACCTTCACCGAACGCGGCATCGGCGACGTCCTGCTGTCGTGGGAGAACGAGGCGTTCCTGTCGATCAAGGAACTGGGCGCCGACAAGCTGGAGATCGTCGTTCCCAGCCTGACCATCCTGGCCGAACCGCCGGTCGCCGTCGTCGATAAGGTCGTCGATCGCAAGGGCACCCGCAAGGTGGCCGAGGCTTACCTGAACTATCTCTACTCCGACGCCGGCCAGGAGATCGCCGCCAAGAACTTCTATCGCCCGCGCAATCCGGCGATCGCCGCCAAGTACGAGAACGTCTTCACCAAGGCCAACCTGTTCACCATCGACGAAAAGCTCGGCGGCTGGCAGGCGGCGCAGAAGAAGCACTTCTGCCGATGGCGGCGTGTTCGACCAGATCTATCAGCCAGGAAAATAACCGTGACCGATATCTCCCTGAAAAGCGCTCCGCAGTTGCGCATGGGGAGGTGGTCGCTGAGGAAACCCAGCGTGTTGCCCGGCTTCGGGCTGACGCTGGGTTTTACTCTGTGCTACCTCAGCCTGATCGTGCTGATCCCGCTGGCGGGTCTGATCCTGGCGGCGGCCGGCTTGGGCTGGTCCGGCTTCTGGTCGGCGGTGACGACGCCGCGCGTGCTGTCGGCCTTCCGGGTCAGCTTCGGCACGTCGCTGATCGCGGCGCTCATCAACGCCTTTTTCGGCCTGATGGTCGCCTGGGTGCTGGTCCGCTACAGCTTCCCCGGCAAGCGGATCGTCGATGCCATCGTGGACCTGCCGTTCGCGCTGCCGACCGCCGTCGCCGGCATCGCGCTGACGGCGCTCTATACCCGCAACGGCTGGATCGGTTCCTGGCTGGAGCCGATGGGGATCAAGGTCGCCTTCTCGCCGATCGGCATCATCGTGGCGCTGACCTTCATCGGCTTGCCGTTCGTCGTCCGCACGGTGCAGCCGGTGCTTCAGGATCTGGCGCCGGAGGAGGAAGAGGCGGCGGTCAGCCTTGGCGCCACCCGCTGGCAGACCTTCTGCCGCGTGATCTTCCCGGCGATCCTGCCGGCCTTGATCACCGGCTTCGCGCTGGCCTTCGCCCGCGCGGTGGGGGAGTACGGGTCGGTCATCTTCATCGCCGGCAACATGCCGGGCATTTCGGAAATCATCCCGCTGCTGATCATCATCAAGCTGGAACAGTTCGACTATGCCGGCGCCACCGCGATCGCGACGCTGATGCTGATCGTGTCCTTCGCGATGCTGCTGGCGATCAACGTGCTGCAAGCCTGGATGAGGAGCCGTCATGCCGGCTGAAACAATCGGCTCCGGCGTCCGCAGGCCGTCCGGCGCTCCGCGAGCCGCTCTGGCTGCGCGCATCGCTGATCGGCGGCGCTCTGACCTTCCTCGCGGTCTTCCTGCTGCTGCCGCTGATCCTCGTCTTCGTGCAGGCGCTCGGGCACGGCATCGGGGCCTATTGGGACGCTCTGGTGGAGCCGGACGCCGTCTCCGCGATCCAGCTGACCGTGCTGGTCGCGGCCATCGCGGTGCCGCTGAACCTGGTCTTCGGCGTCGCCGCGTCCTGGTGCATCGCCAAGTTCGAGTTCCGCGGCAAGAGCCTGCTGATCACGCTGATCGACCTGCCGTTCTCGGTGTCTCCCGTCATCTCCGGCATGGTCTATGTGCTGCTGTTCGGCCTGAACGGCTGGCTCGGCCCCTGGCTGATCGACCACAACATCAAGATCATCTTCGCCGTGCCGGGGATGGTGCTGGCGACCATCTTCGTCACGTTCCCCTTCGTCGCCCGCGAACTGATCCCGCTGATGCAGGAGCAGGGCACCGACGAGGAAGAGGCCGCCGTCGTGCTGGGCGCCAGCGGCTGGCAGGTCTTCCGCCGGGTGACCCTGCCGAACATCAAGTGGGGCCTGCTGTACGGCGTGATGCTGTGCAACGCCCGCGCGATGGGCGAGTTCGGCGCGGTTTCGGTGGTCTCCGGCCATATCCGGGGCATGACCAACACGATGCCGCTGCACGTCGAAATCCTCTACAACGAATACAACTTCGTCGCCGCTTTCGCCGTCGCATCGCTGCTGGCCCTGCTGGCGCTGGTGACCCTGGTCGTCAAGTCGCTGCTGGAATGGCGGTACGGCGATGAACTCGCCGCTTCGGCTCGGCATTGAGGAAGGGTCTGAGCCATGACCATCGAAGTCTCCAACATCTCCAAGCGGTTCGGCAACTATGTGGCGCTCGACCGGGTCAGCCTTGAAGTCAAGTCGGGCGAGCTGCTGGCCCTGCTCGGGCCGTCCGGTTCCGGCAAGACCACGCTGCTGCGCATCATGGCCGGGCTGGAATATCCGGACAGCGGCGGCTTGCGCCTGTTCGGCAACGACGCGCTGGACCGCAGCCCGCGCGACCGCGAGGTCGGCTTCGTCTTCCAGCACTACTCCCTGTTCCGCCACATGACGGTGGCCGACAACGTCGCCTTCGGCCTGGATGTCCGTCCGCGCGCCGTGCGGCTGTCCAAGCGGGAAATCCGCGCGCGGGTCATGCAACTGCTGGAGATGGTCCAGTTGAGCTGGGTGGCGGACCGCTATCCCAGCCAGCTTTCCGGCGGCCAGCGGCAGCGCGTGGCGCTGGCCCGCGCGCTGGCCATCGAGCCGAAGGTGCTGCTGCTGGACGAGCCGTTCGGCGCGCTCGACGCCAAGGTCCGGAAGGAACTGCGCCGCTGGCTGCGCCGGCTTCATGACGAGATGCACATCACCAGCGTCTTCGTCACCCACGACCAGGAAGAGGCGCTGGAACTGGCCGACCGCGTCGTCGTGATGAGCCAGGGCCGGATCGAGCAGATCGGCACCCCGACCGAAGTCTACGACCACCCCGCCACGTCGTTCGTCTACGACTTCCTCGGCAACGTCAACCGGTTCGAGGTCGATGTCCGCGACGGCGTCGCCCGCCTGCCCGGTACCATCCCAGCCCTTCGCCCGCACCCATCTGCGCGGCGATGGCGCCGCCGTCGCCTTCGTCCGGCCGCACGACGTGGAACTGGCGCGGGTCAACGGCCACGATGTCCCGAACACCGGCAAGGTGCTCGGCATCCACGCCGTCGGCCCGAGCGCCAGGGTGGAGGTGGATCTGAACGGCATCGCGATCGAGGCCGTGATGGACCGCGAGCGCCTGCGCGACCTGAACCTGGCGGTCGGCGACCGCTGCGTCATCAACCTGCCGCAGATCAGCGTCTTCGGTCAGCAGGAGGCTGCGGAGTAGGGGTATTCGGCAGGGAGTTGCCGCCAGGAGATGCCAGGATCAAGTCTTGGCATGACGAAGACTTAACAGCTTTCACTCCCTTACGTCATACCAGGGCTTGACCCTGGTATCTCCGGCGCGGAATTTCATGGAGCCTCGACCCGAAGCCGCATGACATTCGCCCAGTGGCCACCACGAGATGCCATGATCAGTCTTGGCATGACGGTTGGGGCATGACGGCTGGGCATGATCGAAACCATGCCCCCTGAAGCTTGCAATGTTAGCGTACATGGGGCTCCTGTCGGCACCAGCCGCAGCTTGCAGCTCCGTATGCAGGCGCTCGATATCGGTCACGTGGCGATCCTCCCGGAAATCCGGCGGCGGGTCTTCAGCGCCACGCCTGTTGCAGTCCAGAGCAGGCCCAAGTTGTTCCACGCATGCCCGCTCTGCCGTTTCACCGTTAGTTAGCATAGGAAAAGCCGCCGCATTCCAGCAGATCGTGACGAAATCCTTTCGAACCAGGTCATCTTCAGTTCATCGACACACGCCATTAGTGTAGCGCGTCAACATTTGATCATAGTCATAGACGCGAAAGCCCACTAAATAACAATCCTGCGTTTCAGGCCCTGGGGAGAATGACGATGACGGCTGATACCTTGATGCCCGGCTTCCTCCGCCGCGATGTCCAGACCAGCGGCGCACGCATCCGCGTCGCCACAGCCGGCGAGGGGCCGCCGGTCCTGCTGCTTCACGGCCATCCGCAGAACCACCTGACATGGTACAAGGTGGCGCCCCAGCTGGTCGAGGCCGGTTACACCGTCGTCGCCCCCGACCTGCGCGGCTACGGCGACTCGTCCAAGCCGCCGGGCGGCGACGGACCATGTCAACTATTCCAAGCGCGCCATGGCGGCGGATCAGGTCGAGGTCATGCGTGCCCTTGGGTTCGAGCGCTTCGCCGTGGTCGGCCATGACCGGGGCGGCCGGGTGGCGCACCGCATGGCGCTGGACCATCCGGACCATGTCGAGCGTCTGGCCGTGCTCGACATCGCGCCCACGGCCACGATGTACGACGCGCACCGAACCGGGAATTCGCGACGAGGTATTTCTGGTGGTTCTTCCTGATCCAGCCGTTCGACCTGCCGGAGCGCCTGATCGGCGCCGACCCGGAATACTTCCTGCGGCGGCACATCGGCGGCCAGATGAAAAACGCCGATGCCGCCAACGAGGCGCTGTTCCAGGAATACCTGCGCTGCTACCGCGATCCCGCGACGATCCACGCCATCTGCGAGGACTACCGCGCCGCCGCGTCGATCGACCTGGAACACGATGCCGCCGATGCCGACCGCAAGGTCGAAGGCGCCGCTGCTGGCCCTGTGGGGCGCCAAGGGCGTGGTCGGGCAGCCTGTACGACGTGCTGGAAACATGGCGCGAGAAGGCGGTCAACGTATCGGGCCGGGCGCTCGACTGCGGGCACACGCTTCAGGAAGAGCTTCCCGATGAGACCGCCGCCGAGTTGCTGAGCTTCCTCCGGAACTGACCGCGACTGGCATCGCGGTCGCGCGGGTCCACGCTCGAATAATTTCTTTTAGCGCTAATAATCAACAAAGAACATGGAAGCGTGCCCATGACCGACCTTTCCATCGCGGTGGCCAAAGCGCCGCCATTGAACAATTGGCTGGGCCAAATACTGGCGGGCCGTGGCGCCGCTGCTGGTGGCGCTCGCCCTGGCGGCGATGCCGGCCCCGGAAGGGTTGGCGCCCCATGGCTGGCTCTATTTCAGCATCTTCGCCGGCGTGGTCGCCGGCCTGATCCTGGAGCCGGCTCCCGGAGCGGTCGTCGGGTTGATCGGCGTCACCGTCGTTTCGGTGCTGTCGCGCTGGGCGTGGTTCTCCCCGGCGGATCTGGAAAAGCCGGGTTTCGATGCGGCGGGAGCGGTCGTCAAATGGGCGTTGTCGGGTTTCTCCAACAGCACCATCTGGCTGATCTTCGGCGCTTTCATGTTCGCGCTCGGTTATGAGAAGACGGGTCTTGGCCGGCGCATCGCGCTGGTGATCATCCGCGCTTTGGGCCGCAGGACGCTGACGCTGGGATACGCCATCGTGGCGATCGAAACCCTGCTGGCGCCGTTCATTCCGTCCAACACGGCCCGTACCGGCGGCACGCTGTTCCCGGTGATCCGCTGCCTGCCTCCCCTTTACGGCTCGCTGCCCAACGATCCTTCGGCCCGCCGGATCGGGTCATACCTGATGTGGACGTCGATTTCGGCAAGCTGCGTCGCCAGTTCGCTGTTCCTCACCGCCTTCGCGCCCAATCTGCTGGCGCTGGAGATCCTGAAGAAGACGGCGAAGGTGGATATCGGCTGGACCCAGTGGTTCCTGGGCTTCGCCCCGGCCGGCATTCCGCTGCTGCTGGTCCTGCCGCTGGTGGTCTGGCTGTTCTACCCGCCGCAGGTGCGGCAGGGCGGCGAGGTCATCCGCTGGGCGTCGGACCAGTTGAACGAGTTGGGCGCGTTGTCGTGGCGCGAGGTGATCTTCGGCCTGCTGGTGGTGCTCGGCCTCGGGCTCTGGATCTTCGGCGGGACCGTCGTCAACGCCACGACGGTGGTCCTGATCATCATCTGCCTGATGCTGGTGACGGGGATTGTCGACTGGCAGAGCATCACCGGGCACCGTCAGGCCTGGAACACCCTGGTCTGGTTCGCGACGCTGATCGCCATGGCCGACGGTCTCAACCAGACCGGCTTCGTCAAATGGTCGGCCGGCCTGATCGGCAGCCACCTTGTCGGCGTCTCGCCCATCGCGGCGGCTATCCTGCTGGTCACCGTCTTCTTCTTCTCCCACTACCTGTTCGCCAGCGGCATCGCCCATGTCACCGCCATGCTGCCGGTGATGCTCGGGGTCGGGGCGGCGGTGCCTGGACTGCCGCTGGAGGTCCTGGCCCTGATGCTGGTGCTGTCGCTCGGCATCATGGGGATCATCACGCCCTATGGGACGGGTCCCAGCCCGATCTTCTTCGGCAGCGGCTATCTGCCGGCGAAGGACTACTGGCGGCTCGGCGGGATATTCGGGCTGATCTACTTCATCACCTTCATGGTGGTCGCCATGCCGATCCTGCTGCTCGGCGTGAACTGACCGGGAGCAGGCGTTTCCCCGGAACGGGTTCCGGGGAGATGCCTTCGCCGATGGCGCTACTTGCAGATGTCCTTCACCGACTGAAGCACGTTCTCCCTGGCGAATACCCGGTCCAGCCAGCCTTCCTTGAAGATCACCGGCTTGGCCTGCTCGATCGCGTGCAGCGCCCCATCCGAAAAACGCCCCTGCGGGAAGACGCCGAAGGCGATGGCGAGTTCGATGTTCAGGTGGCCGAGCATGAAATCGACCGCCGCTTCGCGCGGCACGCCCCGGCGTTCCGCCTCGTCCACCGCGTCGCGCATGGCTAGCGACAGGGTGGCGCCGACCGTCTCGGACAAGGCGGGCTCCAGGATCGCCATCTGCTCCACCGTGACCCGGTGGGACCGCATCACCGGCTTGTAGATCGTCCGCGCGATCTCCTCGCACAGCGCGTAATGCTCCTCCGGCCCCTGCATCAGGGCACAGACGATGTTCTGCTTGGCGGCGATGCCGCCGAAGTAATCGGTCTTCGCGGCGGGTTCGACCTCGTCGTTGAAGATCGGCGGGTGGCAGGGATGGGTGACGAAATAGGTCACGTCGTCCCGTTTCGGCAGTTCCCCGGCATAGGGGGCCGCCGCGTCCAGCATGATGACGGCGGCGCCCGGCTTCAGCTTGTCGATGAAGGTGTGGGCGATCTTGCCGATCAGGCGGTCGGGCACCGCCATCAGCACCACGTCGGCCTCGGCCAGCGCCTGTTCCTGATCGACGCACGCGGCGCCGATGGCGGATTTCAGCCGCTCCCGCCCCTCATCGGAAATCTCGACATGGTCGACCTTGAAGGCCGTCCCGTGCAGGTTGGTGGCGAGCCGGACGCCCATCTTTCCGCCGGCGCCCAGCAGTGCGATCTTCGTCATGTTCCCGTTCCCTCCCGTTTTTTCGTTTCTCAGCCGCAGCCTTGCTTCGCGGCGCGGAAATAGTCAGGCGCTCCCATCTGGCCGCCCTTCAGCGCTATCTCCAGATCGGCATGCGCCGGATCGTCGGAATGGGCGCGGCACAGGGGCGAACCCGGCGCTATCGGCGCCAGAGCGGTCAGCGCGTAGATGCCCAGCGTCATGGCCGCATGGCCGGAGGTGTCGCCCCCCGCGATCACGCCGCGCGTGAGCTTGGCCTTCCGCATCACGCGGTCCAGCAGCCGGCCCAGCCCGGCCCCGATGCGGTCGTTGACCGCGTCCATCGCAAGTCCGGAGGTCTCCACCGCCGACCGCATCGCGCCGACCGCCGGATCGTCCGGCCCCATCGCCGTGAACATCAGCGGGTCGCCGCCCTGGTCCGAGCACCGTCAACGCGGCCTCCGCGGCGCGGCCCAGCTCGCGCTCCCAGGCATCGGCATCGATCGCCCGCCTGACATCGATCCGGATGCCGACGAAGCCGTTCTTCACCGCGAACTGGATCTGCCCCGCCGTCACCGGCGAGCACGATCCGGAAACGCAGGCGATCCGCTCGACCGGAGCCGCCCTCAGGACGGGAGGCTCCTTCGGGATCAGCCCGACCGAACGCCAGTAGGCCGCCAGCGCGTATTCCAGCCCCTGCGAGCCGATGGCGAAAACCCGGTCGCCGCCACGCTCCCAGACCAGCCGCCCGGCCTCGATCAGGGTTTCGTCGTCGATCACATCCAGCGCCACGATGGCGGCGCCATCGCGCCCGTTCCCGCTCCAGCGCTTCGTCGCCCTCGCCGCGTTTCATGGCGACGCAGTCCACCAGCCCGATCCGCATGTCGGTCTGCCGGCCCAGATGGACCCGCACATCGGCCTCGTCCATCGGGGTGACGGATGGCGAGACATGCCGGGGTGCCGGTCCAGCCGGTAGCGCACGCCATCCGCCGCCACCGCGAACAGGTTGCCGAACGCCTGATACCGCGCGATGGCGGGGGCTGCCACCACCAGCGGGTGCCACTCACCGCCCAGGATGGGGGCAGCCAGTTCCGCCGCCCGCCCGATCGACCCGACATGCGGGGCGATGAGTCCAGCGTCGAGCAGATCTTGTAGTGGGAAACCGGCGCTTTCAGTTCCGCCAGCGCCCGGAACACCGGCGGCAGGTGCCGGTCCATCCAGTCCGGGCTTCGCGACCGCGCCACCCCGGCGATGCCGATCCCGCGATATCCGGCGAACCGGGCCAGCCGTTCAGGCGTCGGCACATCCAGGAACAGGACGGTCGGCAAGCCGGCGAAGGTCATGACCTCCATCACGGCGGAGGACCCGGTATAGTCGTCGCCGTAGAAGCTCAGCAGCGGCCCGTGGGGCAGGGCCTCATGACGCATAAGCCTCCAGCGCCTTCGCCAGCGCCGGATGGTCCCGCGCGTAATCGGCCAGCGGAATGCCGGCCAGGGCCGCTTCCCAGGACTCCCGCAGGCTGGCGAAACCGGCCGCCGGCCCGTCGGGATGCGCCATGATGCCGCCGCCCGCCGCAAAGATCAGGTCCGGCGACCCGAGCGCCGCATAGGTGGCGGGAGCCTGCCGCGCCGACTGGCCGGACGAGAACACCGGCATCACCGTGCAGGGCTTGCTCTCGAACATCGGCGTCAGGCAGGCCTTGGCCGAGGCGATCACGCTCTCGTCGCCCTCGCAGAACTTGTTCTGAAGGCCGTTGACATGCATGTGGTCGGCACCGGCCAGCCGCCAGATCTTCTGCCACGCCACATAGGACCAGCCCAGCGACGGCTCCCGGACAGATAACCCCAGCCGTTCCGGTGGGCGTGGATCGGCAACTGGCTGAACCGCCCAAGCTCGATCATGCCGGTCAGCCCGACCGAATTGAGGCTCGCCATCACGCAGGTGCCGCCCAGTTCCAGCACCAGATCATGGCTGCCGCCGCATCTCATCCAGGTCGCCGGTGATGTTGAAAGCGTACATCGCCTTCTTGCCCGTGCGCTGGGCATGGTCCTCGATCACCCGCATGACGGCCCGCGCCCGCGCGTCGAACGGGCAATGCGGCCCGTCCGCCTGAAGCTCATCGTCCTTGATGAAGTCGATCCCGGCCTCGCACAGCACCTTGACCAGATCGGCCGTCTGCTCCGGGCCGAACCCGACGCTCGGCTTGACGATGGTCCCGATCAGCGGCCGTCCCTCCACCCCGGAAAGCCGCCGCGTCCCCGCCACCCCGAACTTCGGCCCCGGATACTTCGCGGCGAACGCCTCCGGCAGGGTGATATCCAGCAGCCGCAGCCCGCTGAAGGGCCGCAGTTCGAACAGGTTGCCGGCCACCGTCGCGACAAGGTTGGGCAGCGACGCCCCGAAATTATCCAGCGACCACGACAGAACCACCTCGGCCCGCCGCCACACCGGCTTGCCGGATACTCCCCTTCGGCACGCCGGCCCCCGGCAGCGAGGGTTCGGCGACCTCGTCCAGTTCCGTGATGCGCTCGATATGCGCGCCGTAAAGCTCGCGCAACTCGTCGGTTTCGCCGGGCAGGCGGACGAAGGTCCCGGTCGATTGCTCCCCCGCCATCGTCTCGACCGCTTCGCGGATCGGGTACGCGGTTTCAATGCGGTACGTCGCGGTGATGCGCTGCGCGGTCATCGGGCGTCCGGCCTCCCCCAGGTCCTATTTCTTGAACCTTGTTATATACTCATCATACCAGCACCCTCTCCCCCGCCAAGCCTCAATAAATTCCGGTGACATTTGATTAATTCGATCTCTTGACGACTCCCTGCGCCACTTTATCCACCTGTCTCGAAAGAGGTAGTGTGAGACAATGCTAGGGCGGGAAGACGGATCGGCATGGCGCCGCCCGCACGTCTGGATCACGGTGGAAGTTCGGCATGGATGTCAGCGCGTTCAGGTTCGCTATCGAGACGCTGGAGAAGGACAGGTGGTCCGTCCTGTGCCTGATGGCCGACGACCTCGAAGCCGCCCGCATGGCCTGGACCCTGGTGGAGATGCTGCCGGGCGAGGGCGTCCGGATAGCACTGATCGATCCGCATCTGGCGGACAAGCCGGAGCGTATCCTGTGGGAGCATCTGAAGGACCGCTGAACCGGAACACGAGTTCGAACTGGCTCCCGTCCCCGATCCGATCTTCGAGATCGATGACCGCGACGAGGCCGACGCGCCGCGCACATTCCGCCTTGGGTCGGAACTTGAACTGGACGAGCGGCATGCGGTCATCCGGCCGAAGTTCCTCGACCAGCCGCCTCCGCTGCCGGTATCAGCTCGCCAAGCCGATCGGCCAAATCCAGCGTTGCCGGATGGCTTCTGGCCCCCCTCGCGCGACACCATCGCGCGAGCCGGCGGAGCGGTGATGGTCCTGGCCGGCATCGCCGCCGCCGTTCTGTGGAGCCTGCCCGAGCGTCCTGTCATCATGGCCGAGCAGCCGGCTCCGCCCCCGATCGTGCCGGCCCGCCTCGCGGCGCCCGCTCCGCCGCCACCGCCAGCTCCGCCAGCACCCGCACCAGCAGCCGCGACGCCGAAGGAAGTGGCGGCGCTCTACGGCAAATGGTCGAAGGACGCGGCCAGTTGCGCCACCGAATATCTGCTGTACCAGCCCGACCGCAGCTTTCTGTTCGATGCCCGGACGTCGCTCGCTTCCGGCGGCACCGTCTACTACGACGTGGTGGATGACGATCTGATCGCCTTCGACGGCTCGACGGAAGCGCGCTACCGCCGCCTCGGCCCTGACCAGATCCAGCAGGTGTCGTTCTTCAGCACCCGCACCGGCCCGCATCAGGGCGGTCCGACGCTGGTCCGCTGCCCGGATGCCAATCCGCCGGACAGGGTGGACTGGACCCCCACCAGCGCCGACCGCGCCACCGCCATCGCCCTGATTTCCGAAGCGCGCGCCCAGTTCGAAGCCGCCGAGGCCGCTCCCGGCACGACGCAGACTCCCGAGCCGTTGCGCGGGCGCTGGGGCGCCAAATGCGATCTTGGAACTCGTGAGATGTCGAAAAAACCGCTTGCCAGACGGGGGCGGAAGGATTTTCTCGGAGCCATGATCCGCGGCGGCTTTCTGACAGCGGAGGAACGGCAGGACCTGACCGAATTGGCTCGGGACGGGTTGGCGGAGCATCGCCTGGCGCGGCGGGCGAACGCGCTGGTGCTGCTGGACGACGGGATGAGCTGCGAAGAGATCGGCCGAGTCCTGCTGCTGGACGACGATACGATCCGGACGTGGTATCGGCTGTACGAGGAAGACGGGATCGAGGGCCTGGCAGGCTTCAACTACGAGGGCCGCGCCTGCCAGCTGAGCGAGGCGCAGCAGGAAAGCTGGAGGCCTGGGTCACCGAGACGTTGCCGCGGACGACGCGCGAGGTCGGAGCCTGGATCGAGAAGGAGTTCGGGGTCGAGTACGAGAGCCGGTCTGGGTTGATCGCTCTGCTGCATCGTCTCGGACTGGAGCACCGCAAGCCGAAGACGGTGTCGCGCAAGCTCGACCCGGCAGAAGCAGGCTTTCATCGACGCGTATGAGACCTGCTGAAGACTCTGGACGACGATGAAGCGGTGCTGTTCGCCGACGCGGTGCATCCGACCCATGGGGCACGGCCGGTTGGGTGCTGGGCACCGAAGGAGATCAAGGTCGCGGTAGAACAGACCAGCGGGCGGGAGCGCCTGAACATCCACGGCGCGATCGACCTGGAGACAGGCAGCACCCGCATGCTCGAAGTGGTGACGGTCGACGCCCGAGCACGATCGACCTGATGATCGCGATCGAGGCCCTGTATCCGGCGAAGCGGATGATCCATGTGTTTCTGGACAACGCCCGGTACCACCACGCGAAGGTGGTTCAGGACTGGTTGGCGCGACCCGGCCGGCGGATCAGGCTCCATTTCATCCCGGCCTACTGCCCGCATCTGAACCCGATCGAGCGGCTCTGGGGACTGATGCACAAGAACGTGACCCACAACCGATGTTACGCCACTTACAACGGCTTCTGCGAAGCTGTGCTCGGTTTCCTGCGACGCGATGTGCCCAGCAGGTGGAGCACGCTTTGTATATTGAATGGACCGACGGGCTGCAAACCTCGTGGAGCACCTTCGGCGGCACCGAAAAGCGGGGCATCAGCCAGTACAAGCAGTTGGGCAGCCGCTTCACCATCGTGTTCGAGGGCGGCTACACCCAGTTCTACGACATCATCGCGAATGACCAGATCGTGCTGTCCGGCGTCGGCGCCCAAGGCGCCCTGACCAACTCCTCACCCCTCGCCTGGATCGCCCGACGCTGCCCGCTGTGACTGAGCGCATTCGAAATTATGCTTCGTAGGTCGGCCTTCGCCCCTCTTTGGGCGAACGCCGACACCACGTTGCCGGCCAGCATCACCGGTTTCGATTGCGACGCGCTTGTCACCGTTTGCGTGCTGTCGGCGTTCGCCATCAAGAGGCGAAGGCCGACCTACGGTTACCGGCTAGAACGGGCGGTTGACGAATCAGGCCCCGCCGATCCGGCGGTAGACGAAGGGCGGCGGTGGTGCGCCCGCTTCCCGCTCGGCCAGTTCGAAGATTTCGGCATGGTGAGGGGACAACCCGCACGCCGGATCTACCGCATCCGCCGAGCCGGTCAGCGCGAAGGCCTGGCAGCGGCAGCCGCCCCAGTCGATTTCCCGCCGGTCGCAGGTCCGGCAGGTCTCCGGCATCCAGTCCGTCCCGCGATACGCCTGGAAAGCGGGCGAGTTGCGCCAGATATCCGCCAGCGACTTGTCCTGCACCCGGTCGAACTCCAGCCCCGTGATGCTTTCCGCCGCGTGGCAGGGCAGCACCTTGCCGGCCGGAGAGACGTTGAGGAACTGCCGTCCCCAGCCGCCCATGCAGGATTTCGGGCGCTTGGCGTAGTAGTCGGGGATGACGTAATCGATCATCAGCCGGCCCTTCAGCCGCTCCCGCGCCTCGGTCACGATCACGGTGGCCTTATCGAGCTGCTCACGCGTCGGCAGAAGCGAGGCGCGGTTCTTCAGCGCCCAGCCGTAATACTGGACGTGGGCGACTTCCAGCCGCTCGGCTCCCAGCTTCAGCGCCAGCTCGATCATTTCCTCAAGCCGGCCCAGATTGTGCCGGTTGACCACCGCGTTGACCGTCAGCGGCAGCCCAAGCTCGCGGACCTGCCGCGCAAGCTCCAGCTTCCGCGCCTGCGCGCCCTTGAAATTGCCGATCCGCTCGGCGCTTTCGACATCGGTGTCCTGGAAGCTGAGCTGAACATGGTCCAGCCCGGCGTCGTACAGATCCTGCAAACGGGCGCCGTCCAGCAGCACGCCGGATGTGATCAGGTTGGTGTAGCACCCCAAAGCCGAGGCATGCCGGACCAGTTCCACCAGATCCTTGCGGACGGTGGGCTCGCCGCCCGAAAAATGGACCTGAAGCACGCCAAGGCCGACGGCCTCGCTCAGCACCCGCTTCCAGGTGTCGGTGTCCAGTTCGGCGCCCGACCGTTCCAGCTCCACCGGGTTGGAGCAGTAGGGGCATTGCAGCGGACAGCGGTGGGTAAGCTCCGCCAGGAGCGCCAGCGGCGGGGCGGGCGCCGCCGAGCCGGCTGTTTCCTTGGTCGGAGACGGCGAGAGGGCGTTCATGGCGTGATGATCCCCTTATCGGCCAGATCCTGAAGCAGGGTCACGACATCGGTTGCCACCATGTCGCGTTCCGCCTCGAAGGTCTTGGCGAGGTCGTCGATGATATCCCGTCAATGTAGTGCTGCCGTTGCACCGCTTCAGGATCTCGACCGCGATCTCATCCGGCATGAAGACTTTTTCCGGCGCCAGCACGACCCAGGCGTCGCGCGCCTGATCGAACCGGAACTTCACGTGCCGCGGTAACCGCGGCACGCTGTCTTCGGTGACTGTCGGACGGCGCTGCCTGTCCGCTTGTTATCCTCGCTCATGTCAGCGCCTGAGCGTCGTCGTGAACCCCTCCGGCACGAAAGCGCCGGGCGAGATGTGGCCGGGTGCGACATAGGCGTAGTACAGCGCGTCGAGCTGTGCCCACAGCACGTCGCACTTGAACTCCAGCGCCGCCAGGACGGCCTGCTGCTGGTCGGGCCGGCGGGCCTCCCGCTTGACATAGGCCAGCGCGAAATCGGCGTCGCGCGGGGCTTCGGTCAGGCGGTTGTTGAAGTAGGCCAGCGTTTCCTTCGACACGAAGTCGTAGTTCGCCAGCATGCCCGCGACCCGGTTCTGGATGATGCCGGGCGAGAACATCTCGGTCAGCGACGAGGCGACCGCTTCCAGCACCGTCCGGTCGCGCGTGAAATGCACATAGGCTTCGACCGCGAAGCGGGTTCCCGGCAGGATGCCGGCGCAGCTTTCGACATAAGCGGTGTCGAGATGCAGGCCTTCCGTCAGCTTCAGCCAGCGGGCGATGCCGCCTTCGCCGGGCTGTGTGCCGTCATGGTCGATGATCCGCTGGCGCCACGCGCGGCGGTCCTCGACATTCGTCAGGCGGGACAGCACGACGCCGTCCTTGATCGGGAATGTTGCACTGGTAATAGTAGCGGTTCAGCGCCCAGGCCTGGACCTGCCCGAAGTTCAGCCTGCCGGTATGCAGCAGCTCATGGAACGGGTGGAGGCTGTGATAGCGGGCGGCGCCGATTGCGCGCAGGCGTTCTTCAAGCTGGTCGGGGCTCAATAACTCACTCATGGCGATACCTCCATTCCGTCTTCCCCCACTTCCCAGCCGGCTTCTTTTACGAATGCTCGTTCGGGGCTGTCATCCAGCAGGATGGGGTTGGTATTGTTGATGTGGATGAATATCTTGCGGCGGATGCCAAGATCGGCGAAGGCGGCCAGCGACCCGTCGGGTCCTGAAACGCTCATATGCCCCATCCGCCGCCCGGTCTTGGTGCCGACGCCCTGGACGATCATCTCGTCGTCGCGCCAGAGCGTGCCGTCGAACAGCAGCATCTCGGCCCCGCGGACGCGGTCCGCCAGGGCCGGGGTCAGCCGGGCACAGCCGGGAATATAGAAAAAACTTTTGCCATTGCCGCTGATGCGCAGGCCAACGGTGTCCTCCGTCTCGCCGTCCAGCACGGGAGCCGCACCTTCCAGGTACAGCGCCACCTTGCCGGGGACCGCGAACATCTCGACCGTGATGCCGCTGGGGCCGTCGGGACCCTCCAGCTCGACGATGCTGTTGAGCGCCAGCGTCCGGCGCTTCACCAGATCGGCGTTCAGCACCTGAAAGACGCTGTTGGCGGCAAGCACTTCATGGATGCGCGATGTCGCGTAGAGCGACAGCGGCTGGCTTTCCCGCAGGTTGATCAGCCCGCAGATATGGTCCACATCGCCGTTGGTCAGCACCGCACCGATGATCGGGCTATGCCGCCGCCCGGACTTCGGGTGGAGCAGGGGAGTATCGAGGATCTGCTTCCGCAGATCGGGCGAGGCGTTCAGAAGAAACCAGCTCTCGCCGTCGGCGCTAATCGCAAGGGAAGACTGCGTACGCGGCTTGGCTGCGGGGTCGCCGCTCCAGGCGCGGCGACAGGTATCGCAGTTGCAGTTCCATTGAGGGTAGCCACCGCCGGCGGCCGAGCCCAGCACAACAATTTTCACGGCCGTATCCAGTCTTCAACCGCAGGCGGTGCGGGTAGTGTAGGGTAGATTAGATTTCGGCGCAGGCGTAGCAGTTGATTTCCATGCCGACGGCGATCTCGACGATCCGGGGGGTCTTCCACTTCATAGCGTAATCCTCTCCTGATTGGACATTACGAGCGAAGCTCGTGGTTGGACACCTTGAGCACAGCTCGCCTCACCAATTTGCGGGTGATGGACGCACATAATAGCGTCCCGGACGAGACTGTAACTCTGTACTTTGGTCTAAGACCGTTCGGGTCAAGGGGGCATGGAAGGCCGCTTTCCCGGCGATCGCGCGGTACGGTCGTTCCGTACGCCACTCCGTGACGACCACCGCCGACCGCCAGCCAGAAGCCGCCGACCAGATAGCCGCTGGCGACGTCGCTGAGGAAGTGGACGCTCAGGTAGATCCGGCTGAAGCCGATCAACGCTATGGCGACCGCTCCCCAGAACACCACTTCGAACCGGGCGCGCGGCTTGGTCTGGATCGTCCGCCAGACGCTGTAGGCGATGAAGCCATAGACGGAGATGGCGGCCGTCGCGTGCCCGCTGGGGAAGGCCGGGCTGTGCGCCTCGATCAGGTCCCAGTTGGCCGGCCGGTCGCGCGCGATGATGTATTTGGCGCTCCAGGTCGTGACCTGCGCGCCCAAGCATGCAGATCCAGAACGGAATGACCAGATGGCCGCGCCGGCTGCTCCACCACAGGAGGGAGGCGACCAGCCCGACGATGGTGGTGGTCGGGCCTTCGCCCCACAGGGTCAGCCACATCATGGCGTCGATGAAGGGCTGCACGCGATGGGCGTCGAACCAGCGGTCCACCGCGTTGTCCAGCCTCACCAGCCCTTCGGCCTCGTGCAGTTCCTGCACCAGCCCGCCGAACAGAGCGACCAGATACAGGGCGAACACGACCATCAGCGTCAGCGGCAGCCCGTCGAACTGTTTGGTGCGGAGCCGCGCGCTGATGAAGCGGAAGGCCCGTGGGAAGCGCTGCTCGAACAATGCCACCACCGGCCGGTCGCGTACCCAGTGGCGCGACATGCGGACGGGGCCTTGCAGTCTGGCGGCGCCATAGCCGGACCAGCGCCAGCGCGCCCCGCGCCAAGACCATAGACGACGGCCAGACCCAGCAGCAGGATTGCGGTGGCCAGAAGCAGGTTGAGGGTCGTTATGGCCGGTCTCCGGGTGGCATGGGCTCAAGGTTCGCGCCGGTCAAACCCGCGACCGGGTCTTCAGTTCCCGATTATCATGTCGACGGGAACGTGCAGATAGGCCGAAATGATATCCACGCCGGGATTGGTTTCGCTCAGGTTCGCGTTGGAAATGTGGCTGTAAGCGACTGAAACCCTCATCTCGTTCTCGAATCTGTAGCCCACTTCCAACTGGCTGCGGAACTCCACCGGAAATCCAAGATCTCTGCCTTCGCCCCGGCCGTAAAGTCCTGCGCCGAAGCTCGGCGTTATCATCACTGGTCCGAGCGGGATATCGAACAGGATGCCGCCCAGCCCATAGATCGCCAGATCGGACGTAGCCTCAAGCCCGACAAAAGGCTTTATCTTCACATATGGCTCGGTCCAGGAAACCAGGCTGGTGCCGAACCTGTACTCCAGCCGGAAATCCGCAGCCCTGTCATTGCCGCCATGACCGGCCTCCAGGAACAAAAAATGCGGTTCGATCCAATCCTGGTCGTAGCGACCGACACTGAAACCGATCAGCGCCGGATCGTCCGCGAAAGCAAGGGGACGCGCGGGGATTAACGAGACAGGGTAAATAATGTTTGCCGCATGATCCATTTTCGTCATACCCGTCTTGTATTCCATTGGCTCTTAGAGCCTGTTTGACTAGATCGTCTTCGCATACCGTAGTATCGCGTAGCATTATCCTAAGTAAAACTTTCGTCCGGATACTGGATCCAGTCTGTCGGGCTGGCAGCCATACGAGATTGAAGATCATGTAACGATACACTTATTAATTGCATGGCGCCGATGGCATTGAAGAGCCTTCCTGATCGATAAGTAATAATTGGCAATGAGCACAAGGTAGTTTAAATACTGACGGACGCGAGATAGTCAAACAGGCTCTTAGAGTCTTTCACAGTGATGTTTCTATATTATCATCCACCTTTCCGTCATACCCGGACTTGATCCGGGTATCTCCTGGCGGCGACTTGCGTGAGGACTTCAACCTGAAGTCCTGATGTCACTCGCTCAGCTCCCGAAAGGAGATACAAGGATCAAGTCCGGGTATGACGGAAACAGTGTCCGCCAAACCAGTGTCCATAGACGTTCCTAGTCGTTCATAAAGTCAGCATCTTTCCAAGTAATTAGCCTTCCTGCGTTCGCCCTTGTTCATGCATATCCACTGCAATCCGCTCTGCATGGATGGTACAAAGGATGGTAAAGAATTTCCTGACGATCCTGAACAGGCGGGGCGAAACAAGCATGGCTCGGAAGATAGGCCGGCTAACGGGGCTGGCGGTGACGCGGGCAACGAAGCCGGGGCTGTATGCTGATGGCGGGGGCCTGTACCTTCGCGTCGGGCCGACCGGCGCGAAGTCGTGGGTATTCCGCTTTCGGGTTGACGGGAAGCGTCGCGACATGGGGCTCGGGCCACTGCATGCCGTAACCTTGGCCGCAGCGCGCGAAAAGGCCACCGCCTGCCGGACGGCACGCTCCGACGGGCGGGATCCATTGGAAGTCCGTCAGGCCACGAAGCTGACCGAAAAGCTGACAGCGTCGAAGGCAGTCTCCTTCCGGCAGTGCGCAAGGCCTATATCGACGCCCACCGACCGGGATGGAAGAACGAGAAGCACGCGGCGCAGTGGGGCTCCACCCTTGAAACCTATGCCTATCCGGTATTCGGCGACCTACCGGTGCAGGCGATTGATACCGCGCTGGTGATGAAGACGCTGGAGCCGATCTGGCGCACCAAGACCGAGACGGCGAGCCGGCTGCGCGGCCGGATCGAGGCCGTGCTGGACTGGGCCACTGTGCGGCAGTTCCGACAAGGTGACAACCCGGCGCGCTGGCGTGGTCACCTGGATCACCTCCTCCCTCAGCGCGCCAAGGTCCAGAAGGTTCAGCACCACCCGGCCCTGCCCTATGCAGAAATCGGCGCCTTCATGGCGTCGCTTCGGTCCCAGGAGGGCCATGCGGCCCGGGCGCTGGAGTTCCTGATCCTGACCGCCGGCCGGACCGGCGAGGTGATCGGCGCCCGCTGGGACGAGATCGATTTGGCCGAGGAGGCATGGACGGTGCCGGCACCCGAATGAAGGCCGGCAAGGAGCACCGGGTGCCCCTTTCGCCCGCGATCAAGCTGATCCAGGAGCAGGCCGTATGCCTATCGGCAGGGCGATTTGTGTTTCCCGGCGGGCGCCCCGGCAAGGGACTGTCGAACATGGCACTTTTGAAGTTGCTGGAGCGCATGAAGCGGGAGGATTTGACGGCCCATGGCTTCCGATCGACCTTTCGGGACTGGGCCGCGGAGCAGACGGACTTCCCGCGTGACGTGGCGGAAATGGCGCTGGCGCACACCATCGGAGACAAGGTCGAGGCCGCGTATCGCCGGGGCGACCTGTTCGAGAAGCGCCGTAAATTGATGGAGGCATGGGCAACCTATTGCGGAGCCACCTTCGTCAACAGTGTGAAACCGCTGGAACTTTCTCCCTGATCCTATGTGAAATGGTGACATGTTTGAGAGCTTGTCAGTCGTCCACTGGCGATGGTGACCTGCAGGATTGATCAGGTCGGAGCAGACGGTACAGCCATCAATTCCGGCTTCCAGGTGCAGCGCGGTCCATCTTGCTTCAGCACTCATCTTTTGGTTGATCGTGGGTAGAGGGAGTATCGTTAAGGCAAAGTTCCTAATTCATGAGGTTTGTTGTGCCAAGAACGTGTTCGCTGAACACGGTGCTGTGCCTGAGATGAAGGAAGGCCCTTCGGAGCCGGCTTGCAGGAGCAGGCTTCAAACAGCCGTAAGCTGCTTCAGTCCGAAAGGCTGCGGTGGTGAACGTTACGGTCAAAAGGCGTGAGATAAACACGTCATGTATGGATTGGAGAGACGAACGAAAGTGAACCACTGACGACGCATCGAAAGGAATCCGGTGACATCGAAACTGGGGACGCAAACCCTTCCCAGGATCACTATGGCGGGTGCCTGCTGATTGGCCATGGGGTGTCCGGTGTACAGGTGGCGTGACTCTAATCCGGGCTTGGGTACGGAACTTGGGAACTCTTCATGCCATGCGAAGGGAAAACCTTATAAGTGCGAAACACGAAGGGGGAAAGTACCGATGGGCATGACGGGGGCGGATCATCCGGTAGTAGTGACGAAGCGCTTGTAACGAGCGTGGAGCGAAGCGGATGACCCAGCTCAAAGACGGTGGTCGCCAACCGGGCAATCGGGAGGAGCGATCGCTTTCAGCGTCGACTGTCATCGCAAGATGGCAGGGCAATGGCTGGGACGAGCCGTGTAAATCGAGAGGTTTACGCACGGTTCTGTGGGCGGCTGGAGGTGAAATTCCTCCGGCCGACCCGGCGACGGATGAGCCTGATCGACAATCGCCCTCTACTTCTGACCGATATTGCAAAGCGCTGGTCGAAGGACGCCTGCGCCGGCTCCGACGACCGCATCTATTCTGACCTCATGGCAGCATTGTGGCGCGGTGAGTTTTCTTGAAGGGGCAGTCCTGGTTGACCCTCGGGCGACTTCTTGGACTACCGCTCTTCCCAGAGGGTCACGCCGAAAACGTGGCACGTGAACCTGATCAGACAATGACGCCTGCTTATTTAGTCGAGTGCCTCATGGATGCGCCGGAGTTCCACCCTGAAGGCAGTTTGGGACAGGCGTTGAATGATGTCCTGTACGGGCGGAGCGAGATCGTTGACGGTAAGCCAAGACTGGCTTCCCCGTCCGACCCTTCCGTTCTGGCCAGCTTTTCGATCGAAGACTACAGCCCCAGAGCAACGCAAGATCCTGGAATGCCTGAGGCTGACGCCTGATGGACTGGCGACTTGGCTGCGCCGGGACCAAATCACAGAACCACCATCGCCGGCGCGAGGGGGTGGCGTTCCCGTGAGTGCCACTCCCATAGAGGCAGAGGGCCCAGCTGGTTCAGACACCAAATTGACGGCTGAAAAGCACATTGCCGAAGCCGACAAGAGAAAAACTCTATCAATCGCTCAGTCTACGGACTGGTACCTCCGCCGCATCTATGAATACACCAACAAGGGCATTATCCCGTCCCGTGCCAACGATGAACAAGAGGGCAAAGCGGTCAGCATCCCGACCACCAGAGTGCGCGAACTGAGGGCGAGACTGCCGCAGACGCATGGCACAGGCGAGGCCGCCCGAAAACTGACAGAAAAATTGACGGCTGATTTCAAGCCGTCAATTTGTCAATTTAGACCGTCAAATTAAATACTGACAGCTTCGGACCATCCGCATGAACGACAGCGAACGGATGGTGTATGAGCCTTGGAATCCAGAAATAGATTGGCCTGCCTGAATTCAGGCCGCTGGCAGTAACTATCCCCAATGCTTCAAAGCTTACTGGCATAGGGCGCACGGCTCTGTATGAGCACATCAAAGCCAAACGCCTGCCCATCCTGAAATCCGGGCGCCGTACACTGGTCCGGGTGGATGCCTTGGAGGCCCTCCTGCGCTCCCTGGAGGTGCCTGATGCCATCTAAGAGCCAGGAAAATCTGGCGGGCGGAGGGCTCACCGTCCTACGATCCGCATCCGGCCGATATGCTGCAAAACGCATTACCGTCGGCAAGGATGGTCAGGTTAAAATCATCAGTTTCAGCAAGGAGGCGCACTTCACCGTTGAGACGCTGCCGGTCAACAGTTTCGATCTGATCTGGCCACTCAACTCGGTAAACTTGAGCACGACCATCTAGCCTTCGTGATCCGGGGCGAGCCGCTCCCGACGACTAGACTGGCAGCGAACCCGGCGTCTTCTTCACGACCATCCGACGAACGGGAAAGCGACCTTCGCGTCGTTCCCCCGGCGATGGATCATGATCGATATCGACAAACTGCCGTGCCCAGCCGGCGTTGACCCAGCCAGCGATCCCGATGACGCAATTGAATATCTGATTGGGCTTCTGCCTGAGGAATTCCATGATGCCCGGTGCTGGTGGCAGTTCAGCTCCAGCCAAGGCTTCGAAGGGCGACGACCATTTCAGTACATCTATGGTTCTTGGCTTGACCAGCCGCGAACCGATGAGGAGCTGAAGCGGTGGGCGAAGGGGGTCAACGCGGCAGCAGGTTATAGCCTGATTGACGTCAACCTCTTCAACGGCGTCCAGCCGCATTACACCGCGGCTCCGATCCTGCAAGGCGTGCACAGCCCGCTCGTGCGCCGATCGGGTGTGCGCGACGGATTGGATGATGCCGTTGCCCTAGTTTTGCCGGAGAAGCCGGTCAATTGCTTCCTGATGAACTGAGCGGGCAAGGAGGGCTGAAGCCGGCCCTGGGCTTCGAAGGTTGGCTTGCCCGCATCGGTGACGGTCTTGGACGGGTTCAACGCGCCGATCAAGGCGGCGATCGGCTCCTATATTGCCGAGCACGGCCCTGACAACATAGACCCGACAGCGCTGAAGGTTGCCCTCCGGTCAGCCATCCTGGCCGCTGATCCAGGGCATCGTACGCCGGCCGAGATCGAAGGCTATGCCGGCGATGCCAATCTTGATGGGATCATCCGCTACGCCATGAACCGCGAGGCCAGCAAGAAGGAACAGTTCTCCAGCGTCGCGCCGTACTGGCCTGCGGCCGAAACACCCGCGGACGAGGCGGACGCGGCGCTTAAGCAGGCGGTGAAGGACTGTTTTCGACAAGGTTGAGAAAGTCTGGTTGCCGGCTCAGGACGCCTATGCCGACCGCATGCAGGTGCTAGCAGCCTGTCGGACTTAACGCCATGGGGCGGGCCTGATAGAATCAGGGCACGTTTCGACCGCTTCTCCAGGATATTCCGCCGATGAGCAACTTCCGGCCGATCGACCGCCAGACCGGGTTCCTTCTGCCGCCGTCGGTTGACGAGTGGCTGCCGGAGAAGCACCTGGCCCGCTTTGTGGTGGAGGTGATCGACGGCTTGGATTTGAGGGTGATGAGGGGGAGCTACCGCGGCTCGGGCTCGGCGTCCTACCCCCCGTCGCTGCTGCTGGGCATCCTGGTTTATGGCTACGCGACCGGCGTGTTCTCGAGCCGCAAGCTGGAGCGGGCGAGCTATAACTCGGTGGCGTTCCGCTTCATCGCGGCGAACCAGCATCCCGATCACGACACGATCGCGGCGTTCCGGCGACGGTTTCTCCAGGAGATCGAGGGACTGTTCGTCCAGGTGCTGGCGGTGGCGCGCGAGATGGGCGTGCTCAAGATGGGCACGGTGGCGCTCGACGGCACCAAGATCCACGCCAATGCCAGCCGCCACAGCGCGCTGTCCTATGAGCATGCCGGCAAGATCGAGGCGCAGCTGAAGGCCGAAGTGGCCGAGTTGCTGGCCAAGGCCGAGGCGGCGGACCGGGCGGACCTCCCCGACGGCCTGTCGATCCCCGATGAACTGGCGCGCCGCGAGGAGCGGCTGGCCAAGCTCGCCGAGGCGCGCGCCAAGATCGAGGCGCGGGCCAGGGAACGCTTCGAGCGCGAGCAGGCCGAGCATGAGGCCAAGCTTGCGGCGCGCGACGCCAAGGCCGCGGCGACCGGCCGGAAGCCCCGGGGCAAGCCGCCCCAGCCGCCGGTCGAGGGTCCCCTGCCGACCGATCAGATCAATCTGACCGACGAGCAATCGCGCATCATGCCGGTGGCGGGCGGCGGCTTCGAGCAGTGCTACAACGCCCAGGCGGTGGTCGCCGCGGGCAGCCTGCTGGTGGTCGCGGCCGACGTCGTCCAGGCGCCCAACGACAAGCGGCAGCTCGCGCCGATGCTGGACAAGCTCGCCGCCCTGCCCGAGGATCTGGGCCAGCCCGAGACCCTGCTGGCCGACACCGGCTACTTCAGCGCGGCCAATGTGGAGGCTTGCCAGGCGGCGGGGATCGCGCCGCTGATCGCGCTGGGCCGCGAGGGCCACCATCCCTCCCTGGGCGAGCGCTTCGCCGAGGCGCCGCCCGCGCCGGACAATCCGACGCCGGTCGAGGCCATGGCCCACCGCCTGAAGACGCCGGAGGGCAGGAAGCTCTACGCCCAGCGCAAGCACACCCCGGAACCGGTCTTCGGTATCATCAAGTCCGTGCTGGGATTCCGCCAGTTCCTGCTGCGCGGGCTCGATCATGTCCGCGGCGAGTGGAACCTCGTGACCATGGCCTGGAACCTGAAGCGGATGTTTGCCCTGATCCCGACCGGATGAGGCCGGGATCACCGCGTTCGGCCTCGGTTGCAGCCTCGGAATGTGCAAGGAAAGCACGCCACGGCGCAAAACGGACGGTGGACAGGCCGCCCTCACCGTGACCGAAGGGCAGCGCAGCAAAATCGACCGATCAGGCGTCTCGGCCAGCCCTGTCACCGTCTGCCAGAACGCTTGACTGAAAACCCCAGTCCGACAGGCTGCTAGCAGTCGCCCCCCGTGCGGGGGCGTGGATTGAAACCTGTAACACCTACGGCCGGCCGCGCGGCCGAGCAGTCGCCCCCCGCGCGGGGGCGTGGATTGAAACGCACTGCTCAAGCTCGCACCGGCGGCTCCGCGGTCGCCCCCCGCGCGGGGGCGTGGATTGAAACGATGCCAGCCGGCGCACGACGACGGCCGATGGCCGGTCGCCCCCCGTGCGGGGGCGTGGATTGAAACTCATCCCACGGCAATCGCCAGCGGGACGCGACGCGGTCGCCCCCCGCGCGGGGGCGTGGATTGAAACAGTCGGATCCAGTGCCGGCATCGACTCGACCGGCCGGTCGCCCCCCGTGCGGGGGCGTGGATTGAAACTACGTAGCTGCAGATCATGGCCGTCGACGTCCTGCGTCGCCCCCCGCGCGGGGGCGTGGATTGAAACACGAGTCAGCAGCCAGCGTCACGCCGCGGCGCGCGGTCGCCCCCCGTGCGGGGGCGTGGATTGAAACCGCGTGCCGCGCTCCGTCCGCAGCCTGCCGCGGTCGCCCCCCGTGCGGGGGCGTGGATTGAAACACCCGGCCACGGACGCGTCTCGGCCATGCGCCGAGTCGCCCCCCGCGCGGGGGCGTGGATTGAAACCTCGACGTCCAGGCTGCGTCGATAGACGCGCAGCGGGTCGCCCCCCGTGCGGGGGCGTGGATTGAAACTCTACAGCTCGGCCTCGACAGTCGGCTCGGCGATGGTCGCCCCCCGCGCGGGGGCGTGGATTGAAACTCGGATCGACTCGAGCCGACGTGTCAGGCCGACGCGGTCGCCCCCCGTGCGGGGGCGTGGATTGAAACCTAGCGTATCGCAGACTGCTGCGTCGGATGCCGTCGCGGTCGCCCCCCGCGCGGGGGCGTGGATTGAAACAGTCGCAGCTCATGCGCCGTGCGCGAGCGCTAGTCGTCGCCCCCCGCGCGGGGGCGTGGATTGAAACCTGCTATGCACCGGCGCTACGCTGCGACACGCTGACAGTCGCCCCCCGCGCGGGGGCGTGGATTGAAACTGTCCTCGAGCTGCGCTACCGGCCGTGCGACGTCGCGTCGCCCCCCGCGCGGGGGCGTGGATTGAAACCGCGATGATCGGCTGCTTGCACGCGTGCCGGCAGGTCGCCCCCCGCGCGGGGGCGTGGATTGAAACACTGGCCGACTGGCGATCCGCGTCACCGGCGATCAGTCGCCCCCCGCGCGGGGGCGTGGATTGAAACACTCGCCGATGCGCCGAGACCTGGCCGTTCAGGGTCGCCCCCCCGCGGGGGCGTGGATTGAAACATCACGTCGCGGTCGTCGTGCCGTCGATAGCCTTGCGTCGCCCCCCGCGCGGGGGCGTGGATTGAAACCTGAACCGGCGAGCTCGCTGCCCGATGGCCGCAGTGTCGCCCCCCGCGCGGGGGCGTGGATTGAAACTGCACGTCGATCAGCCGGTGTCGCGACGTGCTGACGTCGCCCCCCGTGCGGGGGCGTGGATTGAAACGCCGACACGGTCGCCGCGATGCGGCTCGAGCGACGCGTCGCCCCCCGTGCGGGGGCGTGGATTGAAACATCTGCTCGTGACGACGTCGCAGCGTGAACGCCTTGTCGCCCCCCGTGCGGGGGCGTGGATTGAAACTCGCTCGGACCTGTTCCGATGATGCGCGCAGTGCGGCGTCGCCCCCCGTGCGGGGGCGTGGATTGAAACGACTCAGGCGCCGTGACCGGATCTGATCGGCATGCGGGTCGCCCCCCGTGCGGGGGCGTGGATTGAAACCTCGGATGTGGCCTCGTCTGCGTCGCGAAACGCCCATGTCGCCCCCCGTGCGGGGGCGTGGATTGAAACTGGACCTGAAGCGGTTCCCGTTCGCCGGGCGCAGGGTGGTCGCCCCCCGTGCGGGGGCGTGGATTGAAACCCGGATCGAGCCCGGCAAGCGGTGCGACAACTCGTAGTCGCCCCCCGTGCGGGGGCGTGGATTGAAACGCCGACCCGCGCCGCCGACGCGGGTCGCCCCCGTGCCGGGGGCGTGGATTGAAGCAGATGGATCGTCAGCGGACCATGGCCCGCACATGGCAGACGTTGAGAGCGAGTTCCCGGGTGATCCTGCTGGATCGACAGGTTCACGCCCATGAAGTAGAGACACAGGACCCAGATCCGCAGCGGCTGATGATGGCTGGCGAAGAATGGCGGTTGCTGGCGGCCGCCCAAGAGGACAAGACGGGCTTTCGGGTACGTCGATCATCTCAGCAGCCGAGAGCTACGATCCGCAAGCAACTCTGCCGCTCACCACCACGAACCGCGATAGCCCTCCCCCGGGGATAAAGTATATGTTGGGTACAAAGATGTCATTGTGCGGCCACCATGTTCATGGATGTTCGCCCCGATCCACACCTTCTGGATGGATCAATGGATGGAGTAGCCTTAGATATCCGCTTAAAGTGTCTTATTTATCAATTATCTAACAAGAATAGATGGCGGAAACAGTGGAAGACATACCGGAACATGGTTTTCGTCACCCAAAGAACCCGATCCGATGGACCACGCCGATGCTGACGCGGCGCATCAACTCTTATGATATCGTGGCGCTCGATTGAACAGGCTCTGGACTTCATGATGACAGGCCAACGCTCCCCCACCGATCAGGCTGAAGTCGCCGCTTTCCTGGCCGATCCCGCCACCCATGGCGGTGCCGCTGTCGAGCGCATCGATACCCATGGCAGCATGGTCTTCATGGCCGGCGACCGCGTCTACAAGCTCAAGCGGGCCGTCCGCTTTCCTTATATGGACTACGGCACGCCGGCGAAGCGGGCCGCGGCCTGCGAGGCGGAGGTGCGGCTGAACCGCCGGACGGCGCCGTCGCTCTATCTGGGCGTGGCGCCCGTGCTGCGTGGGGCGGATGGCGGCCTTGCCCTGGGGCCGGTGCAGCGACACGGCGCGAAGGCGATGCGCTGGATTGGGTCGTGGTGATGGCGCGGGTCGATCAGGACACCCTGTTCGACCGGATGGCCGAGCGCGGCGCCCTCACTCCCGACCTGATGCGGCCAACTGGCCGATGCCATCGAGGATTTCCATGCCTCGGCGGAGCGCTTCACCGACCGGGGCGGGCAGGCCGCGATGCGCTGGGTGGTGGACGACAATATCGCCGAACTCGGCGAGCGGCCGGACCTGTTCGAGCCTGACCGGCTGGCGGCGCTGGCCGACCGCTCCCGATCGGCGCTCGACCGGCATGCGGCACTGCTGGACCGCCGCCGCGACCAGGGGCTGGTCCGGTTCTGCCACGGCGACCTTCATCTGCGGAACATCTGTCTGGTGGACGGGACGGCCGACGCTGTTCGACTGCATCGAGTTCAACGACGATATCGCGATCATCGACGTGCTCTACGATCAGGCCTTCCTGCTGATGGACCTGGAGCATCGGGGCCTGCGCACCCTCGCCAACGCCCTGTTCAACCGCATGGTCGAGCGGACCGGCGATATCGACGGGCTGGCCCTGCTGCCGCTGTTCCTGTCCACCCGCGCCGCCGTCCGCGCCAAGGTCGAGGCCTCCGCCGGCAAGGATCAGTCGGCGCGGGCCTATTTCGACCACGCGGTCAAGGCGATCGATCCGCCGGGGCCGAAGCTGGTGGCGGTGGGCGGCCTGTCCGGCTCCGGCAAGACCACGGTCGCCCGCAAGCTCGCTCCCGCCATCGGTCCGGCGCCGGGAGCGGTGGTGCTCCGCAGCGACGTGCTGCGGAAGGAGCTTCATGGGGTCGGGGAGACCGACCGCCTGCCGCCGGACGCCTATACGCCTGAGATGACGCGCCGCGTCTATGCCGAACTGGTGGACCGGGCGCGCCGGATCTTGTCCGCCGGGCATGGCGTTGTCGTCGATGCCGTCCATGCCAGGCCGGAGGAACGCAAGGCGCTGGAGGATATGGCGCGCGAGCTTGGCGTGCCGTTCCGGGGCGTCTGGCTGGAGGCGGATCCCGATACCCTGATCGCCCGCGTGAAGGCCCGGACCGGCGATGCCTCCGACGCTGATGAGGATGTGGTGCGCCGGCAGCTCACCTATGATATCGGTCCGCTTTCCTGGCCGCGTTTCATCCAGCGGAATGGTGATGATGCCGACAATTCAAAACTAGGCCAAATTATCGCATAATTGCTGACAATGTAGCATTAGTGGTAGTGAGCTATTCGGCCGCCGAATTGATGTGAGTCATTGAGATGCTGGCGGTGCGGTCTTAAGCTCCGCACGATAAACAGACTTCCTGCTTGATAAGGGAGCGGATCAGATGCTTCGAAAAATTCTAGTGCCAGTGACGGGCCGCGACAGTGATCGTGCTGTCCTCGCCATGGGCTTCACGGTCGCCAGGATCTTCGATGCGCATGTCGAAGCGCTGCATGTCGGTATCGATCCGCGCGATGCCGTGCCGATGCTGGGCGACGGCATGTCCGCCGGCCTGATCGAGGAAATCCTGAAGGCGGCGGAAAAGGAAGCCGCGGCCGATGCGGAAACCGCCCGCCAGCATTTCGAGGCCGCCCGCGCGGCGGCCCAGGCCGCATTGACCCAATCCGCGCCGGGGCCGGGCATGGCGTCGGGATGGTTGAAGACCGTCACCGGCCGCATCGACGACATCGTCCCGGTCGAGGCGCGCCTGTCCGATCTGGTGGTGTTTCCGCAGAGTGCGGGCCGGGGCGACAGCCGGCTGTCCATAACGCTGGAAGCGACCCTGCTCGATTCGTCCAGGCCGTTGCTGCTGACGCCGGAACGGCCGCCCGCGAAGGTCGGCAGCACGGTTGCCGTGGCCTGGAACGGCGGGGCGGAATGCACCCGCGCGGTGGCGGCGGCCATGCCTTTCCTGCTGCGCGCCGCGACGGTCCATATCCTCACCGCCCAAACCGCGGCCACTTCCGCCGAGGAAGGCGGCCGGCTGGCGGATTATCTCGCATGGCACGGCATCCAGGCCAACATCCATGTGGTGAAGCCGGTCGACGAGCCGGTCGGCAGCGCGATCGTCACCCGCGCGTCGGAACTGGGGACGGATTTCCTGGTCATGGGCGGCTACGGCCACAGCAGGGTCCGTGAAATGATCCTGGGCGGCGTTACCCGCTACATCCTGGACCATCCCGCCTTGCCGGTTCTGATCGCCCACTGAATGCGCACTGAGACGCCCGAAGCGCCGCACTACCGCATACCACCTGCACCGCCCATCGCGGGCGCAACGAAATCGAAGAGCCCCACGGCGCCGCCGCGCCGTCAAGGGGCCTCACCTCTCGGAGGAGTCCAGAGCCATGATCACCATCGAGGACTGCATAGCGCTCAGCGAACTGACGGAACCCGAAATCCTCGCCATTGCCGAGCACGAGCACGTGCCGGAAATGATCGCGGTCGAGATGGGCAACTATCTGCTGCACCGTCCTGGTGGGGAAACATGCATCAAGAGCATCATCCTGGACGATATCAGGAAAGCCCAGGAGCGTGGCGACAGGCGGCACGTCGCCCGCCTGAAGCTGGTGCTCCGCCACTTCATGGAAACCCATGGAGCCGGGGCCATGAAGCTCTGCTGATCAGGGGTCGCTCCGGAGTTGTCGAGCCACGGCCCGACAACTCCGGCGCCTAGCCGTCACAGCGCGTAGATCAGGTTGTTGCCGATCCGGCGCGCCATCGTGATGCCCACGGCCGCGGCCGTGATGGCGATGACGTAGGTTGCCACCAGCAGGTCGGGCGTCGGGGCGGCACCGCCGTGCAGCAGAACCTGCACGGAGCCGAACAGCATGGCGAAGGGGTTGTACTTGACGAAGACCTCGATCGACTTCGGCACCATGGTCCAGTGATAGACGACCGGGGTCAGCCAGAACATGACCGAGAAGAACAGGTTCAGCAGGTGGGGCAGGTCGCGGTAGAGCACGCCGAGATAGGCCATCACCAGCCCCGCGCCATAGGTGAAGATGACGATCGGCAGCAGCACCGGCACGATCAGCGCCACGATCAGCAGCGCGTTGTCCGACGTGACGATGGCGACCGCCAGAAGCAGCGACATCGCGATCAGGGTCGCGAAGAGTTCGCACGAGATATCCGACAGCACGAAGATCCAGTGCGGCATCGCCGTGTTCTGGCAGGTGCCCTTGCGCGAGGTGATCGAGCGTGGCGCTGCTGATCAGGCTTGAGGACATGAAGGTCCAGGGCAGCAATCCCGCCGCCAGATAAACGAAGTAGTTCTCGATCGGAACCTTGATGATCAGGCCGAAGGCGAAGAAATAGACGATCAGCTGCACCAGCGGGTTCAGCAGCGACCAGCCCATGCCGATCAGCGATCCGCAATACTTTTTGTAGAGCGACACGCCGGCGATGAAATGGACGGTCTTCAGCTCGGTCTTCAGGGTCTCGCTCAATACCATGATGTCACCCGTACCGCTTGGCGTAGATGTCGAGGATCTGGTCGGTCGGGCCGTCTTCGACCAATCGCCCGTGATCCAGCAGAATGCTTCTGTTGCAGACCTCGCGGATGGGCTGTATCATGGGTGACGCGATACTGACAGAGCGCTGTTGTCGGCGACATCGTAGACGCCGTAGGGGATCGCCTTGCGGAGTTCCTTGTTCTCGAAGTCATGGACGTTGAGCCGCCGTGGATGTCCTCAGGGCGCCACTCCGTGCCGGCGTTTATAATTGCCGATCAGCTGTTCTTTTTGGTGTCGACGGAAATTACCGGCTGATCAGCCGCCTGGAACTGGAGAACGAGTGCATTGATATGGTTGAACTGGGCATCCCGATCCGGATGGCCACGCCCCTCATTGGCCTTGGCATTGCTCTGACGGCTGAACCCGAGGTGACGCAGAAGGCGGCGCACCGTATTGGCCGAGACCGTGTGTCCCATGGCGCGCAGCGCCACGGCCAGCTTCTCCAGGCTCTTGGAAACGCACAGCAGCGGACGCTCCGGGCATCCCAAGGTCATCGGTCCGATCAGGCTCAGCAGATCGCTCTCCAGCGTGGCGTTGCGCTCCACCAGCTCAGGCCGGCCGAATGGCTCACCAGGATCACGATGGGCGTGCGCTCGATATGCTCCATCATGGCGGCCTGCGACTTCCTGACGAAATGGGCGTCGCCGGTGGCGAAAACCTCGTCCAGGATCAGGATGTCGGGCGTCTGGAACAGCGAGGTCGCGAAGGTGAGCCGCGCCTGCATGCCGGTGCTGAGCGTCTGGAACTGGGCGTCGGCGAATTCCGTCAGTTCGGCGAAATCCAGGATGGCGTCTTCAAGGTCCCGGCTGTGCTCCGCCAGACGGTTGGAATAGGCCAGCCCCAGCTTGATGTTGAGCCGGAGCGGCAGATCGGGTTCGAACCCCAGCCCCTGGGCGATGACCGGGGCGATGGTGCCGACGACGTTCCTGCGGCCATGGACGGGCGGAAGAATGCCCGCGATCACCTTGAGCAGCGTCGTCTTGCCCGACCCGTTATGCCCGACGATGCCGAGCCGGTCGCCGGGTGAAACCTTAAGGTCGATGCCGTCCAGGACCTTGCGGCCGGTGACGGTCTCCTTCGGCGTCCCGCGCAGCATCCCGACCAGCACGCCCTTGACCGTGCGGTAGACATGCTGGCCGAAAATGACATCGACCTTGTCGAGATTGACCGACGCGGTCGATGAATGGACCTCGGTGTCCCTCTGGGCCATCAACTGCTCGAAGGCGGTGGGAGCCATATTGTTCACGCTATCGTCCCCGTCCTGGTTGTCCGCCACGCCGACCGATGCGGCGGACCTGATGCCCGTTGTCACGGCCTGGTTCATTTCGCGGTCCGGCTCATTTCGCGGTCGGGCGGAGGATCAAGCCTCCCGCCTGTCCCGGTTGCTCCGTCCCCGGCACGACCATGTCGAAGCGCAGGTCGATCCGCTGGCTGCGGGGCTGCGGGGTTTCGATCTTCGCCGCCTCGATTTTTACGGCCTCGACTTTCCGGCGTCGTTCTTCCCGGCGGCGTTCTTCCCGGCGCCGCCCTTGCCAGGGCGGGGGCTGGCTTGACGGGCTCAACCTTTCCGGCATCGGCAGGCGCCGGCTCCAGCGGCCATTGCGCTCCCATGCCGCGGACGTCGAGCAGCCGTTCCGCCGCGTCGTTGCGCAGGTCCAGCAGGTGCGGACTGACGCCGAGCAGGCCGCTCAGCAGGTGGACCGCGCGGGCGCCGGTCAGGCTTTCCGCCTCGGCCGCCGTCCGCTGGCCGGGTTCGGCGTGGATTTCGATCCGCACCGTCCGCAGACGCGCTCCGGTGAAAGGCTGGCAGGCGGCGCTGTCCGGCGGCGGCGCTCCGCTGGACAAGACAGGGAAGCCAGCGTGTCGAGCGCTTCCGCGAGGTGTGAAATCACGGTCTGGCCGGCTGGCAGCGGCGCCGCCCCGGCGGGCGCGAAGAGCGGGCCGGCCGGCAGGCGCAGCAGCCCTTCGCGGGGCTCGCTCTCGACCCGGACGCCGCGCGCGGCGAGGAAGTCCCGGATCGCCTCGACCAGCCGGGCGCGCACCGCGATCTCCGTATCCACCGGGGCCGGACGGTCGAGCGGGGTGGCGGGGATTTCCAGCTCCGCCTTGACTCTGTGCTTCCGCCTTGGCTTCCGCTTCCGCCACCGCCTCGACCCTGTCCTTGCGGACATCGATGGCGAAGACCATGGCGACGATGATGAAGATGAACAGCATCCCGGCCATCAGATCGGCCATGGAGGCGTAATAGCCTTCATCCTTGGAGAATTTGTCGGCTGAATGGGACATGCTGATGCCTCCCTCAGCCGACCGGCTGACTGACTGCGTTGATGACGCCGTCTGCTTGACGATCGCCGCTTCGAGCCGGTCGATCGACTGGACCAGTTGCGTGATCCGCTCCGCCAGCACCGCCCCGCCATCCGTCCCGATCCGGGAGGCCGGGCATCCGCCGGAGGCGCGCTCGCCGCTTCCTCGATCCGGTCGCACAGCAGGTCCAGGCGGCCGCGCAGGGACTGGACCGCGATCCGGAAGGCCAGCGACACGACCAGCGACATGGCGATGCCGGCGACCGAGGTCAGGAACTTGAAGGTGGCGCTGTTCAGCAGATGGACCAGCGCCGCCCGCGCCTCGATCATGTCGGCGGTGCGCATGCCCTGGCTGGCGAACCACAGGCCGGCGATCAGGCCCAGGAAGGTCATGACCAGCCCCAGCCCGACGAAATAGTTGGGCAGCGCCTGCATCAATCCCAGGCGCAGGCCCGAGCGCTCCAGCGACTCCAGGGTGATATAGGCCGACGGCCGCCCGCCGGCGGCCCGCCATGCCCGCCAGTCCGGCCCCAGGAAGCTGGGGCCGAGCACCCGGTCCAGGCCGTCCCCGCGCCGGTCCGGGCGGCCGCGCGGGCGCACTCCGCCGTCAGCCGGTCAAGCTGGCTCAGCGCCGGCCTGACTTTCAGGAACACGAACCACAGGACCAGCAGGATACCGGCCAGGACAAGGCCGCCCGACAGCAGGATGGCGGTCGCCGGGCTGTTGAACATGGACAGGTAGACGCGCGCCAGCGGCGCTATCAGCGTGTGCAGCGTGTCCCATAACGCCGACTCGCCGGTCGAAGGCGTGTCGAGGCCGGCATTGCCGGCGCGGTAGATCACGGCGACGACGATCAATGCGGCGCAAAGCTGAAAAATACGCCTGATCGAAATATCCATTCTGTTCGGCCAACTCACCAAGGGCGCGCTCCGGCAGCCGGGAAATCGGCTGATCGGCACACGGCAGCTTCATTATAGGACCCAATCAGGTACTTCAAGTGTGGTAGGAATATACCTGAATGGCGAAAGACGGTTCGGTGTGTATATGACAATCAGCCGAAAATTTAGACCGAACTGGTTAATTAGTTGTGAGTAGAAGGCGGTCTATGCCTTCATGGCCGTTCCCTGTCAGGGTGTCCGATCCCATGGTTTCTCATTCTCTTGAACAAGCCGGCCCTTTGACCGGCGCCAAAGGGCGTGTCCTGCTGCATCCGGTCCAGCAGTTGAACAGCCTGGGCGGCGGCCGGTTCGAGAGCACCGGCACGGCTCCCCGTTTCATTGTGCGCCGTGCGCGGGGGGAATTCCGGGCGGTTGGGTGCGGGTCCGTTTCTCCATCGCCGACGCGCGTCCTTACGCCAGCGGAACGATCCGCGTGACCCCCGAAGGCGATCTGCCGACCATCAGCCACCCCTTGCCATCGCTGCGGGACGGCCATGTGGATCAGTATATCCGCCTGCCGGACCGGGTCCGGGAACTGTGCTTCGACCCGATGGACCAGCCCGGCAGCTTCACGCTCAAGGGTTTCCGCATCGATCGGATCACCCGGTTCCACGTGCTGGCGCGGGCGGCGCTCCGCAATCCGGGCAGGGTTCTGGCGGCTGCCGGCTATGTCGCGCGCCACGGCGTCGCCGCGGCCAAACTGCGCATGGCGGAACGGCTGAACGCTCCCTCCCATGACGGCTATCAGGACTGGGTGGCGCTGTTCGATACGCTGGCCGACGACGATATAGCCGCGATCCGCGCCCATATCGCCGCCATGACGGCGCCGCCGCTGATCTCGGTCCTGATGCCGGTCTACAATCCCGGACCCCGGCCATCTCGCGGCGGCGCTCGAACTCGGTGCTGGGGCAGATCTATCCGCATTGGGAACTCTGCATCGCGGACGATGCCTCGACAGATCCCGGCCGTCCAGCGCCTGCTCGCCGGCTATGCCGGCCGCGATCCCCGGATCAGGCTCGTGACCCGTCCGGTCAACGGCCACATTTCGGCCGCCAGCAATTCGGCGCTGGAACTGGCGACCGGCGAGTTCACGGCCCTGCTGGACCATGACGACCTGCTGCCCGCCCATGCGCTCTACCGGGTCGCGGCTGAACTGGAGCTTCATGGGCAAACCGACCTGATCTATAGCGACGAGGACAAGATCGACGGCGACGGCCGGCGCCATGATCCGCATTTCAAGTCGGACTGGAACCCGGAACTGTTCCTGGCCCAGAACATGATCAGCCATCTCGGCGTCTACCGGACCGAACTGATGCGCCGCGCCGGCGGCTTCCGCCTTGGCTTCGAAGGAAGCCAGGACTGGGATCTGGCCCTGCGCGTGGCGGAACTCAGCGAGCCCGCGCGCATCCGCCACATCCCGCATATCCTCTATCACTGGCGCGTCTATCGCACCTCCGGCTCCTTCTCGACCGACCACGGCGCCAAGGCGGCGGAAGCGGGGCGGCGGGCGGTCGCGGAGCATCTGGAAAGGACGGGGCAGGGGGCGGAGGTGGTTCCGGGCATCGCCGGCTACAACAGGGTGCGCCGGGCGCTGCCCGATCCAGCTCCCCGGGTGTCGCTGATCGTGCCGACCCGCGACCGGGTCGAACTGCTGCGCAACTGCATCGACGGCCTGCTCCACCGCACCGATTATCCCGATCTGGAAATCCTGATCATCGACAACGCCAGCGTCGAACCCGAGACGCTGGCCTTCTTCGACAGCCTGGCGCGCCGAACCGCGTGTCCGCATCCTGCGTCAGGACGGGCCGTTCAACTTCTCCGCACTCAATAACTACGCGGTGACCCAGGCGACCGGATCGCTGATCGGCTTCATCAACAACGATATCGAAGTGATCGAGCCCGGCTGGCTGTCGGAAATGGTCAGCCATGCGGCACGGCCGGGCGTCGGAGCGGTCGGGGCCAAGCTGCTCTACGCCGACGGCAAGATCCAGCATGCCGGCGTGATCCTGGGCGTGCTCGGCGTGGCGGGGCATACTCACAAGGGCTTCAACCGTCACGACTACGGCTATTTCTCCCGCTTGCAGCTTTGCCAGAACCTGTCCTGCGTGACGGCGGCCTGCATGGTGATGCCCAAGGCGGTGTTCGAGAGCGATCGGCGGCTTCGACGCCCGCAATCTGGCGATCGCCTTCAACGACGTCGATCTGTGCATCCGCATCCGGCAGGAAGGGTATCAGGTGATCTGGACCCCCTACGCGGAGCTTTACCACCTGGAATCCGCCTCGCGCGGCTCCGACCTGACGCCGGAGAACCGCGACCGTTTCGCGGCGGAGGTGAAGTACATGCAGGACCGCTGGGGCGACGTCCTGCGGAGCGACCCATACTACAACCCCAACCTGTCGCTGGACGCCACGGATTTCTCGCTGGCGGGGACGCCGCGCGTCACGCGGCCCTGGCGGGCGTTCAGTCGGAACAGCCAGACGAGGGCCAGGCGGCGCGCCGCAATGCCTCGAAATGCGAAAAGCCGGCGCTGGGCGCCGGCTTTTGGTTCGCAACGGAGGATGGTGCTGCTGGACAGGATTGAACTGTCGACCTCTCCCTTACCAAGGGAGTGCTCTACCACTGAGCTACAGCAGCGCCCGTTGAGGTGGCGCGGTATATGCCATAGCGATTTCGGGTGCGCAAGGCCAAAGCTCCGACTTTCCCGAATTAAAATCGGCGGTCTTCGGCGGCTGTTCCGGACGGCGGATCGTGCTAAAGCACGGGCCTGAGATGCTGAGATGTTCCAGGCTTGAGGGGAGTGCGACGCGATGAAGATCGGGGTGGTTGGGTGCGCCGGGCGCATGGGGCAGATGCTGGTTCGCCGTATCGTGGCGACGGAAGGGTGCGAGCTTGCGGGCGGCACCGGAGCGGCCGGGCGGCCCGACGATCGGCAAGGATATCGGCACGCTGGCGGGGCTCGATCCGGTCGGCATCGCGGTGATCGACGATCCGGTCCAGCTTTTCGCCCATGCCGACGCGGTGATCGACTTCTCCTCGCCCGAAGCCACCGAGCGGCACGCGGCGCTGGCGGCGCAGGCGAGGACCGTCCACGTCATCGGCACCACCGGGCTGAACCCGGCGCAGACCGAGGCGGTCAAGCGCGCCTCCCAATACGCGCCGATCGTCCATGCTCCCAACATGAGCCTGGGCGTCAACCTGCTGATGGTCCTGGTCGAGCAGGTCGCCCGCACGCTGGGGCCGGATTTCGACATCGAGATCCTGGAAATGCACCACCGCCACAAGGTCGATGCGCCGTCGGGGACCTCCCTGGGGCTGGGCCGCGCCGCGGCCGCCGGCCGCGGGGTCGATCTGGACGCCGTGTCGGCCCGCATCCGCGACGGCCATACCGGCCCCCGCAAGAGCGGCGACATCGGCTTCGCCGTCCTGCGCGGCGGCGACGTGGTGGGCGACCACACCGTCATCTTCGCCGGCGAGGGCGAGCGGATCGAGCTGTCGCACCGGGCCAACGACCGGCAGATCTACGCGGTCGGCGCCGTCCGCGCCGCACTCTGGGCGCACGGCCAGCATCCGGGCCTCTACTCCATGCGGGATGTCCTCGGGCTGGGCTGATTTATTAACGCGCACCCGTGCCGGAGAGGCTCGCGAATTGGGCGGACGGAGACCTGACGCCGCCCGATCTTCCCCTTTTGTTCTATGCGACAGTTTAGCGTCAGCCGCCGAAAGACCTAAGGAGAACCCCGAATTCTGTCTGAAGAACGGCATAGGGATGACAATTTCGGGGTGCTTGTCGCTTGACAGTGTTGCTGCCGTATCAGTAAGCCGGGAGGGCAAAGCTTCAATCGAAACCTTAAGGAAGAGGCGCAACCCCATGACAGCAAAGCGTAACCAAGGACGCCGACAGGTCTGTCTGGATTTTGGGTTGAAGGCGTCCATGGTACTCCTTTTGGGGAGCTTTGTCTCGGGTTGCGCCACGAGTGAACAGAACAGCGTTTCCGATACTTCGCTGGCCGCTCCGGTGCAGGTCGCGCTGGTCACGCCGGAGCCGGCGCCGCCCGATCCGAAAGACCCCTGGCGCGACCTGATCGCCGAGGCGTCCGGCCGTTTCGACGTGCCGGAGCAGTGGATCAGGGCCGTGATGCACCGGGAAAGCGGCGGACGCGCCACGGTCAAGGGCAAGGCGATCACCAGCCCGGCGGGAGCCGTCGGCCTGATGCAGGTGATGCCGGCGACCTATGCCGAGCTTCGCGACCGCCACGGCCTGGGGCCGACACCGGCCGATCCGCGCGACAACATCATGGCCGGCACCGCGTATCTGCGCGAGATGTACGACCAGTTCGGCAGCCCCGGCTTCCTGGGCGCCTACAACTGCGGCCCCGCCTGCTATTCCGCCGTCCAGGCCGGCCGCCAGCGCCTGCCGAAGGAAACGCGGCAGTATATCGCGGCCCTGGCTCCCGTCGTCGCCAAGACCGCGCCGCGCGGCACCGGCGGCGAACCGGCTGTCGGAGGCCGTCATGGTCGCGGCGGCCGAACCGCCCAAGCCCGTCAGCCGCCCGGTGGAAACCGTCCAGGTCGCCTCCGCCGCACCGCCGAGCCCGAGCCGCCGGTCACGGCTCCATCCCGCACCGGCTCCCGCCGTGGTTCCGGTGGCGGCCCGCGCCGAGCCCGTCCGCATCCAGGTCGAGCAGCCCGCCAGCTACGACGTCGCCTCCCTGGACGACGACGAGGATTACGCTCCCCGTCCTCCCGTCCGTGCCCATGCCCGCGAGAGCGAGGCCAAGGTGGTGATGCGCTTCACTCCGCTGGGTGGCAGCGAAGCCTGCGGCAGCCTGCGCAAAGTCGCCGGAGCCTGCCAGGCGATCGACCATCCGGCCGAGCATCCCGGCCGCTCCTGACACCGGTACCTCCGCTGATTTTCGCTGCGAAATCCACGCGCGCCGTCCTATAACGGCGCGTGAGATGAGCAGCGATCAGCCCCCTCCACGGTCAGCACCGCCAAGCCGGCAGGAACGGCAAGCCGCCGCCTTGCGCGAAAACCTCCGCAAGCGGAAGGAGCAGGCGCGCGAACGCCGCCAGCCCGACCCGCCGCCACCGCCCGACCGCACGCCCCGGCGCCAAGACCCCGCCAGCCAAGCTTGAGGTTCCGCCGCCGGTCGGGTAGAAGCGCAGGCAGTCCAACCCTTTCGGAGACTGTCCTGATGGCGATCATGCCCGATTCATGGATCCGCGACATGGCGCAGCAGCACGGCATGATCGAACCCTTCGTCGAGAAGCAGACAGCCGAAGGCGTGATCTCCTACGGCCTGTCGTCGTACGGCTACGACGCCCGCGTCTCCGACGAGTTCAAGATCTTCACCAATGTCGACAACGCGATCGTCGATCCCAAGAACTTCGCCGAACAGAGCTTCGTCGACCGCAAGGTCGATGTCTGCGTGATCCCGCCCAACAGCTTCGCGCTCGCCCGCACGGTCGAGTATTTCCGCGTGCCGCGCGACGTGCTGGTGATCTGCCTGGGCAAGTCCACCTATGCCCGCTGCGGCCTGATCGTCAACGTGACCCCGCTGGAGCCGGAATGGGAAGGCTACGTCACGCTGGAGATTTCCAACACCACGCCGCTGCCCGCCAAGGTCTACGCCAACGAGGGCCTGTGCCAGTTCCTTTTCCTGAAGGGGGAAGGGCCGTGCGAGGTCTCCTACGCCGACCGCAAGGGCAAATACATGAAGCAGACCGGCGTCACGTTACCGAAGCTTTAACCATAGCCGCCTAATCTGCCCGCATCGCTTTCCCCTCAGCCTTTCCCCTCAGTCATGTTGAGTTCCCATGGATAAGATCAGGATTCGCGGCGGCCGGCCCCTGCGCGGCTCTCTTGCGGTCGGCGGCGCCAAGAACGCGGCGCTGCCGCTGATGACCGCCAGCCTCCTGACGGACGAGACGCTGACGCTGGCCCAGGTGCCCCATCTGGCCGATATCGCCACGCTGGCCAACCTGCTGGCCCAGCACGGCGTCGTCTTCGGCATGGACGGCTCGGCCCCCCAGGACGGCGCCGCCGGCCGCGTGCTCGAGCTGACGGCCAGGGAAATCACCAGCACCACGGCCCCCTATGATCTGGTCCGCAAGATGCGCGCCAGCGTGCTGGTGCTGGGTCCGCTGGTCGCCCGCTGCGGCGTCGCCAAGGTGTCGCTGCCGGGCGGCTGCGCCATCGGCGCGCGGCCCGTGGACCTGCACATCAAGGGCCTCGTCCAGATGGGCGCCCAGATCGAGCTTGAGGCCGGCTACATCCTGGCGTCGGCCCCCAACGGCCTGCACGGCGCCCAGATCGTCTTCCCCACCGTGTCGGTCGGCGCCACCGAGAACCTGCTGATGGCGGCCTCGCCTCGCCAAGGGCGAGACCGTGCTGGTCAACGCCGCGCGCGAGCCGGAAGTGACCGACCTCGCCCGCTGCCTGATCGCCATGGGCGCCCAGATCGAGGGCCTTGGCACCGACACGCTCCGCATCCAGGGCAAGGACCGGCTGCACGGCGCCTATCACACCGTCGTCCCCGACCGGATCGAGACCGGCACCTACGCCATGGCCGCCGCCATCACCGGCGGCGATCTGGAACTGATCAACGGCAGGCTGGAGCATATCCAGGCCGTCACCAAGGTCCTGAGCGGCGCCGGCATCGCCTTCACCGAGACCGAACGCGGCTTCCGCGTGTCGCGCGCCAACGGCGCCCTGACCGGCGTCGATGTCATGACCGAGCCGTTCCCCGGTTTCCCGACCGACCTTCAGGCCCAGATGATGGCCCTGATGTGCGTCGCCGACGGCGCCGCCATGATCACGGAGACCATCTTCGAGAACCGCTTCATGCACGCGCCGGAACTGGCGCGCATGGGCGCCAAGATCACCGTCCACGGCGCTTCCGCCCTGGTTCGCGGCGTGAAGCAGCTGACCGGCGCTCCCGTGATGGCGACCGACCTGCGCGCTTCCAGCTCGCTCGTGCTGGCCGGCCTCGCCGCCGATGGCGAGACGGAGATCAACCGCGTCTACCATCTGGACCGCGGCTATGAGCGGCTGGAAGAAAAATTGTCCGCATGCGGCGCCGACATCGAAAGGGTGAAGGAGGGCGGGTGAAATAAACCCGCCCCGGCACCACATTCTCAAACGCTGAGCAGACTGCAGATAACAGACCGGCGTGAGGAGAAACGACGATATGACTGGGCCGATGAAGCTGCGCGCGGAAGACCGGGATGATCTCCACGTAATCTCCGGCTGCTTGCAGGACGCCATCGTGCCGATCGGCGAGATGTGCTTCCTGCCCGATGAAAAGCGGTTCGTGATGGTCGCCAACCGCTTCAAATGGGAAAGCGCCGTGGAGGAAGACCTCCCCGAAACCCTGCCCGAACAACTCACCGACGTCAGCTATGACGGCGACGGCGAGGACGACATCACGGTCCCCTTCGAGCGGACCAATTGCGGCGTCTGTTTCGACGGCGTCACCGCCGTCAAGACCCGCAACATCGACCTGCACCAGCGCCGCCAGATGCTGGCCCTGCTGACCGTGGTGGAGGGGGAGGACGGCATCGTCCTGCATTTCTCCGGCGGAGCCTGCATCAAGCTGGAATGCGACAACTGGGTCTGCCGCCTTCAGGACATCGGCGAACCCTGGCCCACCAGCCGCCGCCCGGCCCATCCGCTGGACTGATCGACGATGGCCCCGAAACTGGTGCCGCCAAAAAGAATAAAAACCGCGACAACTTCAATCAAATCCGACAACCCCCGGCGAATACTGGGGGTCCAACTACCCCTGTCCCGGTGGTAATCCATCGTGGTATCCGCTCCTTTGGTAAACGACCTTAGGCGACATTGACCGTGCGCCTCAAGGTCAAGCACTTTTCCTGACTGTAGCTCAAGGCCGGGTATTGCGATCCGGCCGCCCGCCAGCGGTTAGGACGGATGCGGAAAATACTGTCGGTCATCGGTACCCGGCCCGAAGCGATCAAGATGGCCCCGGTCATCAGCGCGCTCAACGGCGCTTCCGGCGTTGAAAACCTCGTCTGCGTCACCGGTCAGCACCGCACCATGCTGGATCAGGTGCTGCAACTGTTCCGGATCGTGCCGGACCACGACCTTGCCATCATGAAGCCCGGCCAGACCCTGGCCGACATCACCACCGCCGTCCTGACCGGCCTGACCCGCCTGTTCGAGGAGATCAAGCCCGACCGCGTGCTGGTCCACGGCGACACCACCACCGCGATGGCGGCCGCCATGGCCGCCTTCTACGCCCGCATCCCCGTGGCCCATGTCGAAGCGGGCCTGCGCACCGGCGACCTCCAGCAGCCCTGGCCGGAGGAGATGAACCGCAAGGTCATCGACAGCATGGCCGACGTGCTGTTCGCCCCGACCGAAAGCTCCCGCGCCAACCTGCTGCGCGAAGGGCTGGAGAACCGCCGCATCCTCGTCACCGGCAACACCGTGATCGACGCGCTGCTCCACACCGTTGACCGCCTGCGCAGCGACGGCGCGCTGACCGCCGAGATGGACGCGCGCTTCGACTTCCTGGCCGAGAACAAGCGGATGATCCTGGTCACCGCCCACCGCCGCGAAAGCTTCGGCGGCGGTTTCGAGCGCATCTGCCACGCTCTCGCCAAGCTCGGCGACCGGGGCGACACATCCGTCGTCTACCCCGTCCACCTCAACCCCAACGTCCGCGAGCCGGTCATGCGGCTGCTCGGCGACCGGCCCAACGTCCACCTGATCGAGCCGCAGGATTACCTGCCCTTCGTCCACCTGATGGAGCGGTCCACGCTGATCGTCACCGACAGCGGCGGCCTTCAGGAGGAAGCCCCCTCGCTCGGCAAGCCGGTGCTGGTGATGCGCGACGTGACCGAACGCCCCGAAGCGGTCGAGGCCGGCACCGTCCAGCTCGTCGGCACCGATATCGACCGCATCGTCGGTTCCGCCAACCGCCTGCTCGACGACGAGCGGGCCTATGCCCAGGCGCGCCGCGCCCACAATCCCTATGGTGACGGCCATGCTGCCAAGCGAATCGTCAAGGAGTTGACCCGTGCAGCATAAATTCTCCCGCGTCGCGATCCTCGGCCTCGGCTATATCGGCCTGCCGACCGCAGCCACGCTCGCCAGCCGGGGCGTCGAAGTGATCGGCGTCGATGTCAACGAGCACGCGGTCTCCATGATCACGCAGGGCAAGGTCCATTTCAGCGAACCGGACCTCGACATGCTGGTCCGCGCCGCCGTGATGACCGGCAAGCTGCGCGCCGTCGTGACGCCGGAGCCGGCCGAAGCCTTCATCATCGCCGTGCCGACCCCGCTGACGGAGGACAAGCGCCCCGACCTCAGCTTCATCGACGCCGCCGGCGACGTCGATCGCCCCGGTGCTGGAAGCCGGCAACCTGATCGTGCTGGAATCGACATCGCCGGTCGGCACCACCGCCCGCCTGTCCCGCCAGCTCGCCGAGCTCCGCCCCGACCTGACCTTCCCCCACGCGGCCGGCGAACGCTCCGACATCCGCATCGCCTATTGCCCGGAGCGCATCCTGCCCGGCCGCATGGTGCTGGAACTGGTGGAGAACGACCGCATCATCGGCGGCCTGACCCCCGCCTGCGCCGCCCGCGCCGACCAGCTCTACCGCATCTTCGTCAAGGGCGCCTGCCTGATGACCGACGCCAACACGGCCGAAATGGTCAAGCTGACCGAGAACGCCTACCGCGACGTCAACATCGCCTTCGCCAACGAGCTGTCGATGATCTGCGACGGCATGGGCATGGATGTCTGGCGGGTGATCGAGCTGGCCAACCGCCACCCGCGCGTCAAGATCCTCCAGCCCGGCCCCGGCGTCGGCGGCCACTGCATCGCCGTCGACCCCTGGTTCATCGTGGACGGCATGCCGGAAGCCTCCCGCCTGATCCGCACCGCCCGCGAGGTCAACGACGGCAAGCCGCACCACATCATCGACCGCATCCGCCGCCACGCCCAGCGCTTCAAGGACCCGGTGATCGCGTGCCTGGGCCTGACCTACAAGCCCAACGTGGACGACCTGCGCGAAAGCCCGGCCCTGGAAATCACCGCCCACATCGCCAAGGAGGGCGTTGGCAAGGTGCTGGCCGTGGAACCCCACATCCGGACCCTGCCGCCCGAACTGGCCGAGTTCGACAACTTGCGCTTCTGCGACATGTCCGAAGCCCTGGCGGAGGCCGACATCGCCGTCCTGCTGGTCGATCACGCCGAATTCCGCGCGATCGAGGCCAAGGAACTCCTGAACAAGATCGTGATAGACACCCGGGGCTTCTGGCGCGACCGTCTCTACGTTCCCGACCGCTACGGCAGGGCGGCCGCCGAATAACACGCCGTCTCCCTGTCATTCCCGGTATCGAGACCAGCAACCCATGCCCAGCAGCCTGTTCTCGCCCATCGACCTCGCCGGCCGCACCTTCGCCAACCGGATCGTCGTTTCCCCCATGTGCCAGTACAGCGCGGAGAACGGCAACGCCACCGACTGGCACATGATGCATCTGGGCATGCTGGCGAATTCCGGCGCGTCGCTTCTGATTCTGGAAGCGACGGCGGTCGAAGCGGCGGGCCGCATCACCCACGGCGATCTCGGCCTCTACAACGACGAGAACGAAGCCGCCCTCGGCCGCGTCATGACGGCCCTCCGGCGCTACGGCAACGCGCAACTCGGCATCCAGATCTCCCACGCCGGCCGCAAGGCTTCGGCGCAACGCCCATGGGAAGGGGGCAGGGCGCTGAAGCCCGACCAGGGGCCTGGACCACCTACGCGCCCTCCGCCATCCCCTTCGCCGAGGACTGGCACACCCCGCAGGCCTTCGCCGCCCAGGACTTCGAGCGAGTCCGCAACGCCTTCGTCGCCACCGCCAAGCGCGCGATCCGGCTGGGCTTCGACGCGGCCGAACTCCACGGCGCCCACGGCTACCTGCTGCACTCGTTCCTGTCGCCCCTGTCCAACCAGCGAACCGACGGCTACGGCGGAGACTTCGAAGGCCGCACCCGCTTCCCCCTGGAAGTCTTCGACGCCGTCCGCGCCGTCTGGCCGACCGACCGCCCGCTTGGCTTCCGGATCAGCGCATCCGACTGGATCGAGGGCGGCTGGACCATCGAGGAGTCGGTAGCCCTCGCCAAACTCCTGAAGGAACGCGGCTGCGACTTCATCGACGCGTCGAGCGGCGGCATAGCGCTGGGCGCCAAGATCCCCCTGACCCCCGGCTACCAAGTCCCCTTCGCCGCCCAAGTCCGGCGGGAAGCCGGGTTGCCGGTGATGGCCGTAGGCCTGATCGTCGATCCGCAACAGGCCGAACGCATCGTGTCGGAAGGCGAAGCCGACTTCGTGGCGCTAGCCCGCGCGTTGCTGGACGAACCGCATTGGGGCTGGCGGGCGGCGCGGGAACTGGGCGGGGAGGTGGCCTACCCGCCGCAATATGCGCGGGCCGCACCGGAGGTGTGGCCGGGGCATAAGTTCCAGGAGGAGTCGTCGGTGATGGATTGAGGGCGAGGTGCCGGGGAGTGTGGTGATCCGCATCAACGAAGAAGAATGAAAAGCCGCCTTGGGCCGCTGCTAATTTCAACGGCCCAAGGCTCAGTGTTCCGGACTTATCCAGCGGCGAAGGTTAATAAATTTCCTATTACTTTGAAAATCCTACTAGATTATCTACTTTGGCCTGACTCTCTCTCTGAAGATGACCTCCCGACTCTGAGACGGAATTCCCCTCACCCCTCACAATTAAGCCCCCTCGACTCTCCTGTCCTAGCTAACTACCTGCACCCTTCTAGACCTCCCCTTTCGCCTGCGCCCCTGTCACTCTCACGCTCTCCCTCCCCCCCCCGATGACCTCTTCCTTCATTCGGTTCTCAAGGGCGGACTGCGCGGTGCCGCGCGAAATGGGCAGGTAGCGGCTCGCTGTTCGCTTGCCTGACTGTCTTGTGCATAGAATGAAAGCCCGCCGCATTGCTGGCGTACTCTACGATCTTAGAGTTTTCGATAAATATTCCCCTAATGCGAGAATTGCCTACTACGAGGCTTAATTTTCCATTGCTTTTTAGCAGTCGCCTGTATTCACATGCCATCGCCATAACGTCTTCGGCATATCGCTGTAAGATGCCCCGTTCACGTGGTGGAAGCGCGCCACGTCCTCCCGATGCGGCATCAAGCCATTCATTAAGTGTGTCTGATGGTGCTGTGTGTGATGCTTGCTCAGTGCCGACACTTTTAGACCGGATCGCGCGTAGTTCTTGAATGCTGTAGCCGAGCCGACTAATGCAAGGCGGTGTCCACGAAGGTAATCGATTGCATTAAGGTAAGGGGGTGATGTAATTATAGCATCAACCGTGCCAGTGGGAATTGTGCGAGCGTTGCGCGCATCGCCAAGATTTACCACTACTCCTGCCTGCAATTGTTCTGGCTTGAGCCTTGCTACTAAGCGTTCAGTTGCGACCTCGAAACCTTGAGGGTGTTCCGGGGAACGACAAATGTTAAATAATGGGGAGGCGTCATTGAAGCTTCTGATTGGACATGCTGTCATCCCCCTACTGCCCTCGGTGTCACAGTATCCGTGTTGTTAAATCCGGTCACCATCACGACAAGCAGAGATGGCTGTGCCGGCGCTGCCGGTATCAATTCACAAGAGTGGATCCGCCCGCTGAGGCCGACGAACAGACGAAGCGGACCGCGGTCACTCTCTACGGGCACGGGCTGTCGTTCCGGTGTGTCGCCCGATTGTTGGCGACCAGCGCCCACTCGGTGATCCGCTGGGTGACCGACTATGTCGAGACATGCTGTTTCAAACCGGCCCCCGAGGGCGCCGTCGTCATCGAGGTGGACGAGATGTGGCACTATCTCGGCGCCAAAACGAACAAGCTGTGGATCTGGACGGCGCTTGATCGGGCCAGTGGCCGCTTGATCGATTGGGAGTGCGGCGGTCGTGACCAGATGACTTTCGAGCGTCTGCTGGCCCGACTGCGGCGCTGGAAGGTCCGGCTGATCTGCACCGATGAGTACGTCGTCTACCAACACAGCCTGTCAGCGGGCCGGCATTATGCGGGCAAGGACCAGACGGTCGCGCTCGAACGCACCCACAGCCGACTGCGCCACTGGCTGGCCCGGTTCCGCCGGCGCACTTGTGTCGTTTCCCGATCCAAGGAGATGGTCGACTGTTCCATTGCCTTGGTCGCCCACCTGCACATCAACCAGGAAGTCGACCCAAGCTTCTTTCACCTACCACTTGCCCGAGCAACGGCGTGAGTTTGGCGGAAATGCGGGAAAAATCCATCATTCTCCCGGAACACCCTCGAAACCTTTCCAGACGTCATAGGTATTACCTATGAACCAAGTATGCGGGCGGCTATGTGAGGTATCGCGTGCAATGGACGCACCCCTTTCTTTGGTGATAATAGTTCTACTTAGTGCCAGCGCAGCACGTCAGCTACCGGTCCAACCCTAGGAGCAAGCAAAAAGGCCAAACATCGCAGTGGGCCTCTTTGCTGCGGCTCAAACCAACGATCAATGAATGCTCGTGTCTCGGAGCATGCGTCGATCCATGGAAGCGGCGCATTGGTTTCTTGGAGGTTCCTGGCCTCGGAAACCAAATCAGCGGAAGCTGTACGAACTTCTTCGATGTTGACGAACGTGGTCCAACTCTTGACATCAGGACTGCAAGCGGATCAAGATCGAAGCCGATGCAGCGGTGACCGCTCTCAGCAGCCACCCGCAAAACGGTACCCGATCCACACATGGGATCAGCTATCAGCGCGCTGCTTGGAAGGCCTTGAACATGATCTAGCGCGATATCGGGGGCCATGCGCGCCGGGAATGGATGAATATGCTTAATGCCGTGCATTCCCTGGTCCCTTTTCTAAATTTTCTCTCGGACCATACCATAGCGAAGGCTATCAGGTATTCCATTGAGTTGCTGAAGAATAGTTTCCCGAATTTTCGACGCAGAGGCGTTCAAGAACACATCTTGACTTGACATAGAGATGGAAATGACATTTGGTACCATTAGCGCCAATCCGTTTATGGCAACAGCTACGTCCATACGCGTCGGAAACTGGGTATCGGTCAGGATTTTTTTACAAACGTCTGCGATTTGCGCGCAGTGTAGCATGTCAGGACGATCCGGGTTTGCGGATGTTAGCTCTGTAAGCGCCTGAATGAGCGTCGCCACCGAAAGACGTTTTTGATTGCGCGCCCGGCGATCTGACCGTTCACCCACGCCGTAACTGAAATCGGCGAGTAAAGCGAGAACAAGCCTTTGAATTCTACGAGATTGAACGGACCGTAGCCTACTGTGGCCATAACAAGGCGCGCAAGGTCGCTTGCAAGCATTGGAGTGACAGTGTTTTCGCGAGCTTCTTTCTCTAGTGCCCCTGCGTTAAATCCGGGGGCGACGACGAGCGTGAAGTCGGCGTTGTGGTCTCTGCGATGGCGCGCGAGGCCAGCGATGCCTACATTGTGTGTTTTAGCCCTTCCGGATTCCGATGCCTTGGCGTCATAGGTGAACTTGTATTGCTACGCGAACGTCACCGGTGGCTGGCGTTATAACTGCTGTTGCGACGCCTTCTGGCTCGCCTGAGCCTCCCATCCTATCGATCGAAAAGCCTAAGTATTCAAGTGCGTCGCCGACGATCTGCTCCAAACCCTTTGGATGTCAGCAGTCGCATTGTTCAGCAGCGTGGCGATTTGCGCAGATGAGCGTCGTCGGACTTGCGCCACTAGCCGTAACGCCCGATCCTTGTAGTCGCGGATTTCTCGCTAAGCGATGCTCGTGGATGCCGGTGTCTGCCATAAAGGCAGTCTGATCAGTAAATCAACCAGCGCCACGTCACGTAGCACTCTAAGCTGCTCGCTTGTCTCAGAGTGCTCTTCCGCAAAAGGATGGTTGCGATTGACGATTACTTTCCGCGTTGCAACGTCGTACCGGACGAGTTTTGCCTCAGTCCCCAAGTCTGCAACGATAACGTCTTCTGGATCAGGTCGCCAGGCTGTTCGCGGGCTGCCTTGCTCCATTCCTCGCGTGCAAACTCAAGCTCTGCAACTTTTGAAAGATCAATGAAGTCTGGTGTCTCAGTGCGCGCTGAAAAAGCGTCTGAGATTACGCGGTGCAGGGGCTGGAAAGGGACGACACCCCATTTCTCTGTTAAAATGGATCCAGCATCGGCCAACTTCGCCCATTTTCGCATTGTGCTCGCTGCGTGCCCGATTAAAAAGGCGCATTAGTGGTGCATCCGCTAAATCAATGAGATCGCTGGGAGAGCCGCGACACCGAGATTGCGGACTTCGCGGTGGCGGCGACAGCGTCCGAGATGAAGGGATGCTTTGCTCATTCCAATAGGCGGTAGCGCGTTCAACCGCCTAGGCAGTCGACGAGTCTACTGGAATGAGCACAAGCATCCCTTCATTGTGGGACGCCGTCGCGGCAATCCCACAAGCTCGGCGTCGGCCCTCCAGCGATCTCATTGATTTAGCGGATGCACCACTAATCGCCTTTTTAATCGGGCACGCAGCGAGCGCGATGCAGTCGGGCAAGTCTTGCACCGCCGGATGGTGCTCGATCCATTTTAACAGAGAAATGGGGTGTCGTCCCTTTCCAGCCCCTGCACCACGTAATCTCAGACGCTTTTTCAGCGCGCACTAGACACCAGACTTCATTGATCTTTCAAAAGTTGCAGAGCTTAACATCTACACGCAAGGAATGGAGCAAGGCAGCCCGCGAACAGCCTGGCGACCTGATCCGAGACGTTATCGTTGCAGACTTGGGGAGCGCGAAACCGTGAGATTGGAGCGCTGAAAGTAATCGTCAATCACAACCCTGTTTTGCGGAAGGCACTCTGAGACAAGCGGCACCGCTGCGTGACGTGGCGCTGGTTGATTTATTGACAGATGCCTTTATGGCAGACACCGGCATCCACGAGCATCGCTTAGCAAGAAATCCGCGACTACAAGGATCGGGCGTTACGGTTAGTGGCGCAAGTCCGACGACGCTCATCTGCGCAAATCGGCCACGCTGAACAATGCGACTCGGCACATCCAAAGGGTTTGGAGCAGATCGTCGGCGACGCACTTGAATACTTAGGCTTTTCGATCGATAGGATGGGAGGCTCAGGCGAGCCAGAAGGCGTCGCAACAGCAGTTATAACGCCAGCCACGGTAACGTCGCGTAGCATACAAGTTCACCTATGACGCCAAGGCATGGGAATCCGGAAGGGCTAGGAAAACACACAATGTAGGCATCGCTGGCCTGGCGCGCCATCGCAGAGACCACAACGCCGACTTCACGCTCGTCGTCGCCCGATTTAAGCGCGGGCGCTAGAAAGAAGCTCACGAAAAAAGGTGTCACTCCAATGCTTGCAAGCGACCTTGCGCGCCTTGTTATGGCCACAGTAGGCTACGGTCCGTTCAATCTCGTAAATTCAAAGGCTTGTTCTCCGCTTACTCGCCGATTTCCACTACAGCGTGGGTGAACGAGACCAGATCGCCGGGCGCGCCAATCAAAAACGTATTTCGGTGGCGACGCTCATTCAGGCGCTTACAGAGCTAACATCCGCAAACCCGGATCGGCCTGACATGCTACACTGCGCGCAAATCGCAGACGTTTTTGTAAAAAAATCCTGACCGATACCCAGTTTCCGATAGTATTCCCGTAAACGGATTGGCGCTAATGGTACCAAATGTCATTTCCATCTCTATGTCAAGTCGAGATATGTGTTCTTGAACGCCTCTCCGTCGAAAATTCGGAACTTATTCTTCAGCAACTCAATGGAATACCTGATAGCCTTCGCTATGGTATGGTCCGAGAAAAAGTTAGAAAAGGGACCAGGGAATGCACGGCATTAAGCATATTCCATCATGCCGCACACATGGCCCCCGAAGATATAGCACTGGTTCAAGGCCTTCCAAGCAGCGCGCTGATAGCTGATCCCATGTGTGGATCGGGTACCGTTTTGCGGGTGGCTGCTGCAGAGCGGTCGCGCTCGTGTGATTCTGGATCCGCTTGCAGTCCTGATGTCAAGAGTCTGGACCACGTTCGTCAACATCAAAGAAGTTCGTACAGCTTCCCAGTTGATTTGGTTTCCGAGGCCAGGAACCTCCAACCGATGCGCCGCTTCCATGGATCGACGCATGCTCCGAGACACGAGCATTTATTGATCGTTGGTTTGAGCCGCAGCAAAGAGGCCCACTGCGATGTTTGGCCTTTTTGCTTGCTCTAGGGTTGGACCGGTAGCTGACGTGCTGCGGCTGGCACTAAGTCAAACTATTATCACCAAAGAAAGGGGTGCGTCCATTCGGCGCGAACACCTGGCATCACAGCCGCCCCGCATACTTGGTTCATGGTCATACCTATGACGTCTGGAAAGGTTTCGAGGAGTCCGGGAGAATGATGGATTTTTCGCGCATTTTCCGCCAAACTCACGCCGTTGCTCGGGCGAGTGGTAGGTGAAAGAAGGGTCCACTCCTGTTGATGTGCAGGTGGGCGACGAAGGCAATGGAAGAGTCGACGATCTCCTTGGATCGGGAAACGACACAAGTGCGCCGGCGGAACCGGGCCAGCGAGTGGCGCAGTGGGCCGTGGGGGCGTTCGAGCGCGAACCGAGTGGTCCTGCTGCAAATGGGCCGCTGAGCAGGCTCTGTTCGTAGACGCCGTACTCATCGGTGGGGCACCATCCTTCTTTCCCAGCGCCAGTCGGGCCAGCAGACGCTCGAAGTCGATCTGGTCACGACCGCCGCAATTCGAATGATCAAGCGGCCACTGGCCCGATCAGCGCGGTCCAGATCGAAGCCCGTCCGTTTTGGCGCCGAGATAGTGCCAGATCTCGTCCACCTCGATGACGACGGCGCCCTCGGGGGCCGGTTTGAAACAGCATGTCTCGACATAGTCGGTCACCCAGCGGATCACCGAGTGAGCGCTGGTCGCCAACTCTGGCGACACACCGGAACGACAGCCCGTGCCGTAGAGAGTGACCGCGGTACGCTTCGTCCGTTCGTCGGCCTCAGCGGGCGGATCGACTCTGGTGAATTGATACCGGCAGCGCCGGCACAGCCATCTCTGCTTCCCGTGATGATGTCCGGATTTGAGAACACGGATACTGTGACACCGAGGGCAGTAGGGGGATGAAGGCATGTCGAATCAGAAGCTTCAATGCGCTCCGATTATTTAGGGTTTGTCATTCCCCGGAACACCCTCAAGGTTTCGAGGCCAGCGACTGAACGCTTAGTAGCAAGGCTCAAGCCAGAACAATTGCAGAGCAGAGGTAGTGGTAAATCTTGGCGATGCGCGCAAATTCTGGCACAATTCCCACTGGCACGGTTGATGCTATAATTACATCACCCCCTTACCTTAATGCAATCGATTACCTTCGTGGACACCGCCTGTGCCTAGTCTGGCTCGGCTACAGCATTCGGGGATTACGCGCAATACGGTCTCAGAGTGTCGGCACTGAGCAGCACAGCACCATCAGACACACTTAATAATGGCTTGATGCCGCATCGGGGAGAAGTGGCGCGCTTCCACCACGTGAACGGGGCATGTTACAGCGATCTTGCCGAAGACGTTATGGCGATGGCATGTGAATACAGGCGACTGCTAAAAAGCAATGGAAAATTAAGCCTCGTAGTAGGCAATTCTCACATTAGGGGAATATTTATCGAAAACTCTAAGATCGTAGAGTACACCACAATACAGCAGGCTTTCATTCTATGCACAAGACAGTCAGGCAGTTGCCAACAGCGAGCCGCTACCTGCCCATTTCGCGCGGCACCGCGCAGCCCGCCCTTGAGAACCGAATGACTGGTCATCTTAACCTTCGCCGCTGGATAATTTCCGGACGCTTGACCTTGGGCCGTTGAAATTAGCAGCGGCCCAAGGCGGCTTTTCATTCTTCTTCGTTAGATGCCGGATCACCACACTCCCCGGCACCTCG
>CAWKET010000014.1:2500-61579 GCA_963848585.1 uncultured Alphaproteobacteria bacterium
TCAACAGCTCGAAGAAGATTTTCTTTTCGTCTTCCTCAGCCACCCGGCTGAATACATCGCTTATATAAGCGCCCCACTTGGTTCTTACCAGTTCGTCACCGGCTCGCTCCGTGTGGGGAGCGCCTTATATGGGAATGCGAGGGGTGCATGTCCAGACTGAAATTCGATGCTCATGAATTTTTTCTGATTCCGCCATCGGCGGCCGCATTTATCGAAAGCACCCTTGCCTGCCTGCAAGCTCAGGCGATATCAACAATCACGCCGTGTTTTCCGTCGAAATCAGCCATGTCATCGCACCGGCCTTATCCCACAATTCATCCAGTTCGCGCTCGTCGGCTGCGCCGCGGCGGTCGGGCATTACAGTGCGCTGATCATGCTCAGCGAGTGGGCTGGAGTTTCACCGGTGCCCGCATCCGGAGCGGGGTTCGTCATCGGCGCCGCCATCAGCTACGCGCTGAACTACCGGTTCGTCTTCCGGAGCGATAAGGACCATGCGCCGACCGCCGCAAAGTTCCTCACCGTCGCCATCATCGGTCTGGCGCTCAACAGCGCCATCATGGCATTGCTCACCGGAGGCGCTGGACTTCATTATCTGCCAGCGCAGGTCACCGCCACGATCATAGTCATGGTCTGGAGCTATCTGGGCAACCGATGCTGGACATTCGCCACCGGCGAAGCAGACGGCTGAGGCAGCCAGCTGCCACATCATCCAGCTGTGGACAAGGCCGGCGCTTTCCGTCCCCTGTAAGCGCGGCGATGGCGCCCCGGACCAATGTTTTCGGGGAGCCCTGCCCCATCGAACCCGGCACTCACGCAGCAGGCCAAGCATCTCATCGGCATGGTACATGGCAAAGCCGGCCTTATTGCGAAGCTCCCGATAGTCTGAAAAGAACATGCGGGCGATACCCGGCCAGAGCGGGCAGAAGGAAGCCGTAACGCCACGCAAATTTCAATTGACTGGTGACATCCAGATAGATCGGCGTGCCGGGCTCGATCACATCGGCAACGATCAGTTCGCCCGATGGCGTCAGCAACCGATGCCATGACCGCATCAGCGACGCCAATTCGCCTGCGCCCATGTACTGGATGACGGACACTACCAGGATCAGGTCGATTGTACCGGCATCCAGTTGCCGCAGACGCTCGTCATCCAGGATGATGATACGCCGATCATGCGACAGACGCTTACGCAGTCGCTTCCTGACCGCCGGCGCCGCATCGTAAAGGTAAAGGGTGGAGCAGCCTTCCGCCAGACGCTCGGCCCCCAAGGCCTCACCGCAGCCGAAGTCAAGAACGGCCTTTCGGCCATCAGCCGGAACAAAGCGCTGAAGATCCCGTGTCAGACACTCGAAATGAGCATCGAGGTTGCGCTGGTTCACATAAATCGCGTTCGGCCGGTCCCAGAAGTCGATCCATGAGGTCACGGTTTTCGACGCCCCCTCGGCCTGGACTGTTCTCCCCTGTCTTCGACAGTTTATATCAGTTAAGCGGCTTGGCAACCCTGGCAACCGGTTTACCAACAAAATCCCGGCGATCCTTGACCACCGCCAGGGCGGCGCCAAAGCGGCTGACCTCGGCGATGGTTTTCCCGTCCAGGGTCTTGTCGCACCCCGACAGGGTCAGCGCCACGAAGAAGTCGGCTTCGCGCCGGTCCTCCGTCAGGACGAAGTTCGGCGGCAGGAAATAGAGGGCCGAGGTGGGATTGGCGCAGACGAAAACCTTATAGCGCCCGCCGAGCCGCCCGCCATTTTCCGCCTTCAGCTTAGCTTCCATGATCGCCGTCGCCTCCGCGATCGATGTGCCCCAGTAGTCCAGTTCGAACCGGCCCTCGGCACCGGCGACGCCGCCGACAAGCTGATTGTAGAAAATGTACTCTTCAGGATGCAGGCGGACCATCGACCATGTCTGGAAAATGACGGTCACAGCCAGCGGCGTCACGAGAGCCCAACTGCCTGCGTGGCCACGCCTGCCCCGCCCAACGCCAGATGCGGTCGAGAGCAAGCGCCGCCAGGACGGTGAATGGAAGCAGCATGAACAGGAAGTGGCGCATTCCGTTCAGCGCCAGCGGCCGCGCCACCATGAAGTAGATCAGCGGAAACAGGGCCGACAGGATCAGCAACGTATAGCGCAGGACCACCGGCCGCGGCACATCGGTCAGTAGTTCCGCCGATACCGCCCCGCGCCACCAGCCAGACGACCCGCCATCACCGCCGCCGCCAGAAGCCCGGCCAGCACGAGTTCAGGCAGCTGGGTGACCATGAACAGCGGCAGGTAATATGCGGGAAGCTCCGTCGCCTTGATCATGACGCCATTGACCAGCACCGATCCCGGCCAGGGAAAATTGGCGAAAACGGTCGCGGCGCGGATCGGGTTCATCGGTTCCTGCCAGGACCATGGCCATACGGAGACCATCGCCAGATAGAGCACCGGCAGCATGGGCAGGAACGACAGCACGATGTCGAGGATTTCGCAGCGAGTTCGCGCCGGCTTGTCCCGGATCGCGCCTCCAGCACCAGATAAAGGACCAAAGCCACGGCTAGGTAGAAGCCGGCCAGAAGGCCGATGATGCGGGTGCCGAGGGTAAGTCCGAGCACCACGCCCAAAGTCAGAGCGAGTTTGAGCGGCACCCGAGGCAGCATCTCCATCATGCGGCACATCAGGTAGAGCGACCAGACCATGCCGCAGGCGAACGGAATGTCCTTGGGATTGATGAACATATGGCCGTAGTAGACTGGCGTCACGACCATCAGAAGCAGGGCCAGGAAACCGACGCGCGGACCGCCGAACAAACGCCCGAGCCGCCAAACTCCCGCCAGTCCAAGGGTACCGACCAAGCCGCCCAGCAGATGCCGCGTTTCATATTCGCCGAAAGGCGACACCGTGTTGACGATGGCGGCAACCAGATCGAAGGAGCCGCCGTACAGATACAGATTGAAATGCTTGAAGACGGATTGATCTTCAAACCCGCTCAGGTAGAAGGACAGGATCTTTTTGCCGTAGGTATTCTGGATTTCCTCGTCCCAACTGATGCCGTAATGCTGGAAGGTCGAGCCTACCAGGACCAGCACCACGGCCAGTACGAGCATTGAAAGCGTATCGAGGAGAGACCAGCCGTTCCGGCCGCTGCAACGCACATTCCCGGTGTCGTCGGAAACGACGGCGTGCCGCAACAAATTCCATAGGAAAAACCCTGACGATGTCCTTGCCTTGCGTTCCGCTGTAGGTTCTGCGGCACGCTTATTTTCTTTGCGCCACTACCATCCCAGGACCATTGCAGTAACCAAGGGATAGTGACGCCGAGACACCCATCCCAGATGCCATCGTGGGAATATCCGGTCAATATGCTAATTACGTATTAATTCCACTGCCGGCGCTATTTGCCATGCCCAATGGTCGCACTACCAGCGCACCAGGCGGATCATCCAGAACGACGGCGACCTGACCATATTCCAGCCTCATTCTTCGCGTAATGGGCGATTGCCGTCCGCGGCACTGACGGAAACAAATTGATCAACTTTCGATCATTACTGTTCGTCACCGGCAGAAATGACTATGCTCATGGATTGAAGCGGTACGGGTCCGGCGATTTGCCGCCGTCATAGCCCAGGTTAAGACCGTGTTGGAGGCATCCGCGTCGGAGCGTTATGGAAATCATTGATCTGATCAACCGGTATGGCGATTTCTTCTACGGGATCGTGGCTGCCTGGACTTTTCTTGAAGGCGAAACCATCGTGATCTTCTCCGGCATCGCCGCGCGGGAAGGCATGGTGGATCTGGTTACACTGATCGCCTGCGCCTGGGCGGAAGCTTTCTGGGCGATCAGCTCTATTTCGCGCTGGGCCGTCATTCCGGTGCCCGGATGCTGCGCCGCTACCCGCGCTGGCAGCCAGGAGTGGACAGGGCCCTGAGCCTGCTGGAAAAATACAGCACGGCCTTCATCCTCAGCTTCCGCTTCGTCTACGGCATCCGGAACTTCAGTTCATTCGCCATGGGCATGAGTACCCTGTCATGGCGCCGCTTCGCCGTGCTCAATTTCTTCGCGGCGGGCATCTGGGCGGTTTGCTTCGCTGGTGCCGGATATCTCGCGGGGATGGCGCTTCAGCATGTGGTCGGCGAAGCGGCCGGCACTCTGTCGCTCGTCCTGCTGGGAGCGCTGGTGCTGTTCACCGCCGGCGCCGTGCTGGTCAACAAGTGGCGCAAGCGCCGGGCGGATGCCGCGGCGCTGGTGGCGGATACCGTGAAGGCGACGGCGGCCAGTTGACCTCATGGTCAGCTGGCCTCGGGCGGCACCTTGCGCAGGCGGACGACGCCCTTGAAGTTGTTCGGATCGACCGGCTCGCCTTTGCGGGTGATCTGAAGGCGGCCGTTGCGCGCCAGATGGATCGCCTGCTGGCGCACCGCCGTCATGTATTTATGCCAGCCGTCCGGCGGCATGCCGGGCGTCTTGACGTCCTTGTAGAAGGCCTGCGCCACCTCTTGAGGGGTGAAGGACCCGCCGTCTTCGATCATCGCCAGAATGCGCTGGGTGATCGGATCTTCTTTCTTGTCTTCGCTCATGACGGCGTCATAGCAGAACCAGCGGCTCCCGGCTACGCCTCCCTGACTTACAAACGATCTTCGTCATCGCGCCTGATCTGGCGTTTGAGTTCGGCCGCGACGGCAAGCCGCACCTCCTCCGGCTGCGCCGCCACGGCATCGACCAGATGGCGCAGCCGCGTTCGCATGCCGTAGACCTGATCCAGCAGCCCCAGCACCACGGGCATCGCTTCATCGTCGATCGCCATGTCGTGGCGCATGTCACAGATCAGGGTGATGCGGGCCACGTCCAGCTCGGTAAAGACGTAGCCGCCGGCCTCGTGGTGGGGCCGCACCCAGCGGCGTTCGATCCACAGGGTCAGATCATGGCGGTCTACCCGCCCGACGGTGGCAAGCACCTGCTCCAGCGCCATCATCGTCGTCACTCCGTATTGCTGCCCGGATTGCTCCGGGGATCTTGCGGATGGCTGTCATACCAGCGGCGGATGAACTCCTCGAACTCGGCATCGGGCGCCGATGGCAGGACCGGACGTACGGTGACGTACTGGTCGCCGCGCGCACCGCCCTTCGGCGCCGGAACCCCCTTCCCTTTCAGCCGCAGCACGGTTCCGCTATTGGCCCCTTTCGGGATGGTCATGGCGACGGCGCCATCGATCGTCGGCACCCGTACCTTACCGCCAAGCAGGGCTTCCGCGAGGGTGACGGGCAGGTCGATCCTGATGTCGTTTCCGTCGCGGCGGAAAACGTCATGGGGCTCGACCTCGATCTCGATCAGGGCGTCACCGGATGGGCCGCCGCCCAATCCCGGCCCGCCCTGCCCCTTCAGCCGGATGGTCTGGCCGCTGTCGATCCCGGCGGGAATGTCGACATCCAGCGCCCGCCCATCGGGCAGGTTCAGGCGCTTGCGGGCACCCTTGACGGCATCCAGGAACGGGACGCGCAGCGCGTAGGTGACGTTGCCGCCGCGCATCCGGAACCCGCCCGCCGTGGCGCCCCGGCCGCACCTCCGGCAGCCCCGCGATGGCCGAAAAGGTCGGAGAAGAAGCTTTCCAGATCCTCGTTATCGACAAAGTGCTCCTCCGCCCCATAGCGCCGGGCACCACCGGCATCGGCGAAGCCACGGTAGAAGTTGCGCGGGGTTTCGGCGCCGGAAGCGTCGATTTCGCCCCGGTCGAAGCGGGCGCGCTTTTCCGGATCGGACAGAAGCGCGTTGGCGGCGGAGATGTCCTTGAAGCGCGCCTCGGCATCCGCTTTCCCCGGATTCAGGTCCGGGTGGTACTTCTTCGCCAGCTTGCGGTAAGCCTTGCGGATGTCTTCATCCGAAGCGGTCTTGGAAAGTCCCAGGATCTCATATGGATCGGTCATGATCAGTACCGGCCCCAAAGAGGAAGTTGCCCAATCATAACACCGCGCTGCCGGGAATTGGCGCGCGGTCTGTCCCGGCCAGAAGATATTGGACCTTTGTGCTTGACCCGCAACGCCGCAACCCTCTTTAAACAAGAGGGTTTTTGGGCGGGAGAGCGGCGATGGGCGGGCAGCGGTTCTGGCGGTACATGCTGATCTGGGCGCTGCTCGTCGGGACGATCTGGTTCGGCGACCGCTTCGTCCGCGGCGTCTTCCTGACCGCCGACGAACCACGGGCCGTGACGCCGCGCGGCTCCCTGTCGGAAGCCGAGCAGTCCACCATCAGCCTGTTCGACTCAACGGCGCCCTCGGTCGTCTATATCTTCACCGACCGCGCCGAATCCCCCGGTGACGCGGGCGGACGGGGAACGCGCGGGGCCGGCTCCGGCTTCATCTGGGATGCCGCCGGGCATGTCGTGACCAACCATCACGTGGTCGAAGGCGCCACGCGCGTCGCGGTCCGGCTGGACAATGGCGAGGCGATCCCGGCCAGAGTCATCGGCATGGCGCCGAACAGCGATCTGGCGGTCCTGCGGCTCAGCGACACGCGGGCGGCGCTTCACGCCATTCCGATCGGCAATTCGACCGACCTGAAGGTCGGGCAGTCGGTGTTCGCCATCGGCAACCCCTTCGGCCTGAGCCGCAGCCTGAGCACCGGGGTCATCAGCGCGCTGGAGCGCCGGCTGCCGACGGGCGGAGGCCGGGAGATCGTCGGCGTCATCCAGACCGACGCCGCGATCAATCCCGGCAATTCCGGCGGCCCGCTGCTGGACAGCGCCGGGCGCCTGATCGGCGTCAATACCGCCATCCTGTCCGGCTCCGGCAGCTTCGCCGGCATCGGCTTCGCGGTGCCGGTCAGTACCGTCAACAAGGTCGTCCCGGCCCTGATCCGCGAAGGCAGGGTGCCGACGCCGGGGATCGGCATCCGCGTGGCGCCGGAGGAGATCGCCGCCCAATTGGGCGTCAGCGGCGTCGTGATCGCGGAAGTGATCCCCGGCTCCGCCGCGGCCCGCGCCGGCCTGCGCGGCTTCGATCCTTCCGGCCGGCGGTTGGGCGATGTCATCACCCATGCCCAGGGGCACCCGGTCGAAACCCTGGCGGAACTGGCGACCGAACTGGACCGCGCCGGCGTCGGCCACAGCGTCACGCTGACCATCCTGCGCGACGGCCGCAGCTTTACGGTGGATGTGGCGGTCATCGACATTTCGTGACCGCCTTCGCCGGCTGGCTCAGGCGGGCACCGGCTCCTTCGTGCCGGTCCGCAGCCCTTCCAGTATCTTCCGTGCCGCTTCGACACGGTCGCCGCCCTCGCCTTCCAGGGGAACGACCAGCCGGCCATCTTCCCTGCGGCGCGCTTGGCTATGCCGCTTCAGGAACGCCTTGAGGCCCTCAGGCTCGCGGCGGAACGTGAGCAGAGCGCCGCGCGGGCCGACGTCGATCTGCTCGACGCCGGTTTCCCGGCACAGGCGTTTCAGTTCACCCAATCCCAGCAGCGTTCTGACTTCCGGCGGGACAGGCCCATGGCGCTCGGCGAGCCGGGCGGCGAAGGCCTTGGCGGCATCGGCGGTTTCCAGCGCGGCGATGGCGCGGTAGAGCGACATGCGTTCATCCAGATCGGGCACGTAGCGGTCATCGATCAGCACCGGCATGCCGAGCGTGATGCGCGGCGTCCAGGGCTCCTCCGGCTCGCGGCCGGCCGTTATCGCCTCGATCGCCTGACGCAGCATGTCCTGGAACAGATCGACGCCGACCGCGCGCAGGGTGCCCGATTGCTCCTCCCCCAGCAGGTTGCCGCTGCCGCGGATGTCCATATCCTGGCTGGCGACGTTGAAGCCGACGCCGGGATCGGTCAGGGTCGCGATCGCATCCAGCCGGCGTTGTGCCGTGTCCGACAGTTCGTGCCCCGGCTCGACCGTCAGCCACGCATAGGCGCGGGCACTGCCGCGCCCGACCCGGCCGCGCAACTGATGGAGCTGCGCCAGCCCGAACATATCGGCGCGGTGGACGATCAGGGTATTGGCGTTGGGGATGTTCAGGCCGGCCTCAATGATGTTGGTCGCCAGCAGCACGTCACCGCCGCCGCGCGTGAAGGCGGTGATCGCGTCGTCCAGATCGTCCGCCGCCATCTTGCCATGGGCACGGATGACGCTGATGTCAGGCGCCACCGCTTCCAGACGCTCCGCCACCAGATCCAGGTCGGTCAGCCGCGGGCAGACATAGAAGCTCTGGCCGCCGCGCTCACGCTCGCGCTTCAGCGCCTGACCGATGATATCGCCGTCATAGGTCAGGACGCGGGTCTGGACCGGCTGGCGCTCGACCGGCGGGGTGCCGATCAGGCTGAGATCGCGCAGGCCCGCCAGCGCCAGTTGAAGGGTGCGGGGGATCGGCGTCGCCGTCATGGTCAGCACATGGACGCCGTCGGTGATCTCCTTCAGCCGCTCCTTCTGCTTCACGCCAAGGCGCTGTTCCTCGTCCAGCACCAGCAAGCCGAGATCCTTGAAGGTGACGGCTTCGCTGAGCAGCGCCTGGGTCCCGATCACGATCCGGGCTTCGCCATCGGCAATCCGCTTCCTGGCTTCCTTCGCCTCGGCCGGATTGGCGATCCGCGACAGTTCGGCCACCTCATAGCCGAAGCCGGAGAAGCGCTCGCGGAACTCATCGGCGTGCTGGCGGGCCAGCGGCGTGGTCGGAGCCACCACGGCGACCTGACGGCCGGCTGAAGCGACGGCGAAGGCGGCGCGGAGCGCCACTTCGGTCTTGCCGAAACCGACATCGCCGACCACCAGCCGGTCCATCACCTTGCCGGACGCCAGATCGGCCAGCACATCGTCGATGGCGGACTGCTGGTCGTCCGTTTCGGTATAGGGGAAGCGGGCGCTGAAACGCCGGTACTCGGCGCGCGGCGGCACGATGGGTTCGACCTTGGCGATCTCGCGCTTGGCGGCGGTCGCCACCAGTTCACGCGCGGCCTCGCGCATGGTTTCGCGGACCCGCTCCAGCCGGTTGGGCCACGCGTTGCCGCCCAGCTTGTCGAGCTGGATGGTTTCGCCCGGAGCGCCGAAACGCCAGAGCAGGTCCATGTTCTCGACCGGGACGAACAGCTTGTCGCCTTGCTGGTAGATCAGCCGGACGCAGTCATGCGGCGCGCCGCCGGCATCGACGGCTTCCAGCCCTTCGCACAATCCCACCCCATGTTCGGCGTGAACGACAAGGTCGCCAAGGGCGATGGGGGTCACGCTCCGGCAGGTCGCCGGCTGTCGTCTCGCGCCGTTTTCCGCCTTCCGGCTTCACGATGTCGGCACGGGCGATGACGTGGAAATCGGGGGCCTCGAAGCCGGCTTCCACCGGCAGGGTCGCGACAGCCCAGCCATCGACCTCGTCCCAGGTGTCGGCGGAGGGCAGATCGGGTATCGCCGATGCGGCGTTTCATCGGCCCATGCTGGGCATCGCGCTCCACCGCGAAGAGCACGCGGGCACCCTCGCCACGCAAATGTTCCAGATGCGCCTTGAGCGCATCGGCGCCATCATCCCCATGGAAACGCGGCCCCGGACGGGCGCCGGCATCTTCCATCGGCGCGCCGGCTTCAGGGGGTGCCGCCTGGAAGACGGTGACGGCGCGAGGGCTCAGGCAGTCATCCCAGGCCACGGCATCGATGAAGACCTGCTCGGGCGGGAGCGGACGGAAGACGGGGAGCTTCGCTTTTTCCTCGATGCTGCCCATCGCCTTCCGCGCCTGAAACGCATCGGCGATCTGGTCGAGATAATCGTCGCGCTCGGCCTCCGCCCCTTCGTCAAGGCTGACCGGGCAGCCGGGCAGGTACTCGCACAGCGTTTCGGTGCGGCCGTAGAACAGCGGCAGCCAGTGTTCCATGCCGGCCAGCCGCCTGCCCTGCCCGACCGCCTCGAACAGCGGATCATGGCCCTCCGGCCGGCCGAACTGTTCCTGATAATTCGCCTGGAATTGCTTCATGCTGGCGTCGTTCAGCACGACTTCCGACATGGGCGGCAGCTCAAGCCGTTCCAGTTCCGCGTCGTCGCTATTGGTGGACCGCGTTCAAAGTGCCGTTGAGCAGATCCAGCCGCAGCCGCCCGAACGATCCGGGCGCGAAGACATCAACGCGGTCGTCATCCCACAGGAAATCACCGGGCGCCCGCACGGAGTCGGCGGGCGAATAGCCGTTGCGCAGCAGAAAATGCCGCAACGGCTCCTCGATATCGTCGCCCAGGCCGGCGTGGAAAGCCGATGTTTCCAGCATGCCCTGCGGCGGCAGGCGGCGCAGGAAGGCATGCGTCGTGGTCAGCACGAGCCGGGGACCCTGCGCCGGCTGGCCCAGCTTCAGCAGGGCATCGACGCGCCTTGCCGATACCGCCGACTGAGGGCGAACGCCGGTCGTAGGGCTGAGCAATCCCACGTGACCAGAGGCACGACTTCAAGCTCCGGCGCGAAGAAGGCCAGGGCGCGCCTGATGCGGACGAGCCGCCGATGATCGCGGACGATGTGCAGCAGGCCGGATGCTCCGGCCTGCTCCGCAAGGCGGGCCAGCAGCACCGCATCGTAGCCTTCAGGTGCGCCAGCGACGATCCGGCGCCCTGGTTGCACCCGGTCAAGATTCCGATCCATGGGTAATGCTGAGTCTGCTATTGTTCAAACGGGTAGGGTATGCGTGGTCGGTTGGGAAAAACAGGCCGCCTTCGTGATCGTTCCTGCATTTCGAGTTGCCGGAAATCTCCGGTTGAGACCGAACAAATTCAATCGGAGGCGCCGGATCAAGCCCGGCGCGATGAGAAGCACCATGCGGCTGATATGGCAGCTCGTGACGATCGTGGGCCTTGCCGCCGCCGCGGGTGGCGTCTGGTATGGCGTGCCGGCGTTTCGCGGAGGCGACGGTCCCCAGGCGGCCGCTCCGGACCGGGCGGTGAGGCCGATCAATGTCGTGGCGTCGCCTGTCATAACGGGGCCGATCGCGACGATGGTCGATGCCGTCGGAACCCTGCGCGCCAACGAGGCCGTCACCATCAATTCCAAGCAGACCGGCAACATCCGGACCATCCGGTTCGAGGACGGCCAACTGGTCGAGCGCGGCGCCGTGCTGGTGGAGCTGGACGATGCGGAAGCCAGGGCGCAGCTTGCCGTGGCCGAAGCCGACCGGCGCAACGCCCAGCAACTGCTGGAACGCTCCCGTGCCCTGCTGACCCGGCAGGCCGTCGCCGAAGCGCGCGTGGACGAGTTGACCGCCGCTCTCGACCGGGCCGATGCCGCGACGCGGGCGGCAAAGGCGCGGCTTCAGGATCTTGTCGTGACGGCGCCCTTCGCCGGGCAGACCGGCCTGCGCCGGGTCAGCCCCGGAGCGCTGGTGTCGAACGGCACGGCGATCACCACGCTGGACGATATCCGGACCGTCAAGCTGGACTTCCGCGTGCCGGAAGCCGCATTGGGAAGTCTTCGGCCGGGCCTGACCGTTTCCGCCAAAAGCCCGGCCTATCCGACGGAAACCTTCACCGGCACCGTCAGCGCCATCGACACCCGCGTCGATCCCGTCACCCGCGCCGTCGAAGTCGTGGCCGTGCTGCCGAACGCGGACCTGCGGCTGAAGCCCGGCATGTTCATGAATGTCGGCCTGACGCTCTCGACCCGCGCCGATGCCGTTCTGATCGCGGAAGAAGCGCTGGTCCCGTTGGGTGAGCGCCAGTTCATCTTCGTCGTGGCCGACGGGCGGGCGCAGCGGCGGGCGATCACCATCGGCCTGCGGCAGAACGGCATGGTGCAGGTGCTGGACGGCGTGAAGCCGGGCGAGCTTGTCGTCGTCCGGGGCACCCAGCGGGTGCGCGATGGAGCGCCGGTCAAGGCGGAAGCCCAGACGCCGGCGACGCCGCCGGCCACCGCCGCCGGGAGCTGAGCCATGGTGCTCTCCGACATTTCGATCCAGCGGCCGGTGCTCGCCATCGTGGTCAACGCGCTGCTGGTCGTCTTCGGCATCTTCGCCTTTTCCAAGCTGCCGGTGCGGGAATATCCCGCCGTCGATCCGCCGGTCGTGTCGATCAGCACGACATACGAGGGCGCGTCGGCCGAGGTGATCGAGTCCCAGATCACCCAGGTGATGGAGGGTGCGGTCAGCGGGATCGAGGGCATCAAGACGATCCGCTCGACCAGCCGCGAAGGGACTTCCAACGTCCGGATCGAGTTCCTGCTGACCCGCGAAATCGAGAGTGCCGCCAACGACGTGCGCGACCGCGTCTCGCGGGCATCGCGCAACCTGCCGGACGAGGCCGACGCTCCCGTGGTCGCCAAGGTGGACAGCGACAGCTCCCCCATCCTGTGGGCGACCCTGACCAGCCAGCAGCTTAGCCGGCTGGAACTGACCGATTATGTCAGGCGCGTGCTGGTGGATCAGATCACCGCCGTTCCCGGCGTCGCCGATGTCAGGATCAGCGGGCAGCGCATCTACGCCATGCGCGTCTGGCTGGACCGCAACGCGCTGGCGGCGCGCAACCTGACCGTCCAGGACATCGAAACGGCGCTGCGGCGCGAGAATGCCGAACTGCCGGCGGGCCGGATCGAATCGACCCAGCGCGAATTCACCGTCCGCACCGACACCCGCCTGTCGCGGGCGGAGCAGTTCTCCCGCATCGTGATCTCGCAGCGCGGCTCCAACTTCATCCGCCTGGGCGATGTGGCGAAGGTCGAGTTGGGCACGCGGGAGGACCGGGGCGACTACACGATCAACGGCCGGGCCGCCGTCGGGCTGGGCATCACCAAGCAGGCGACCGCCAATACGACGGAGGTGGCTGAAGGCGTCAAGGCGCTGCTTCACCGGCTGGGCGGCGGGCTGCCGGGGGACGCTTCGGTCGATATCTCCTATGACGAGAGCATCTTCATCGGTGAGTCGATCTATCAGGTCTTCCACGCGCTCACCATAGCGCTCGGCCTCGTGGTGCTGGTCACCTGGGTCTTCCTGCGCGACCTGCGGGCGACGCTGATCCCGGCCATCGCGATCCCGGTGTCGATCATCGCGGCGTTCAGCGTGCTGGCGGCGCTGGGTTACTCGATCAACGTGCTGACACTGCTGGCGCTGGTGCTGGCGATCGGGCTGGTGGTCGATGACGCGATCATCGTGGTCGAGAATGTCAGCCGCCGGATCGAGTTGGGGGAGCCGCCGCTGCTGGCGGCGTATCGCGGAGCCGGGCAGATCGGCTTCGCGGTGATCGCGACGACGGCGGTGCTGATCGCGGTGATTTTCCCGCTGGTGCTGCTTCAGGACACGGTCGGCCGCTTCTTCAAGGAATTCGCGGTCACGCTGGGCGCTTCCGTCGCGTTCTCGGCACTGGTGGCGCTGACGCTGACGCCGATGATGTGCGGTCAGGTTCTGCGCGCGCATCATCACGGCGTCGTCTTCCGCGCTGACCGAGCGCTTCTTCGTCGGCATGACCAACCTGTATTCCCGCCTGCTCAACGGCGTGCTGGGAGCGCCTGTCCTGACGCTGGCGCTGTTCGGCGCCCTGTGCGGGGCGACATGGTACCTGTTCACCCTGATCCCGCAGGAATTCACGCCGTCGGAAGACCGGGGCAGTTTCCGCATCACCGTGACGGCGCCGGAAGGGGCCAGCCAGGACTATACCAAGCGCGAAATCGCGACCATCGAGCGCATGCTGGCGCCCTACCGCGAGAGCGGGGAGGTCGCCACGGTGCTGGCGATCCTCAATCCGGGCTTCGGCGGGCAGACCGGCGTCAACCGGGCGATGGTCCAGGTCTGGCTGGCGCCGTGGGAGCGGCGCTCCCGGTCGCAATCCGCCATCATGGCCGACCTGCGGACCAAGCTTCAGAGCGTTCCGGGCGCCCGCGTCGCCGCCTTCGCCAGCGGCGGCATCGCGCGCGGCAGCGGGCTCAATCAGGTTCAGGTCGTCCTGGGCGGCAGCAATTACGAGGAACTGGCGGTCTGGCGCGATCTGCTGATCGAGCGGCTGCGCGGTGAGCCGGGGCTTGGGACGATCCAGGCCAACTATGACGAAACCAAGCCGCAGTTGCGCATCACGGTCGACCGCGACCGCGCCGCCGATCTGGGGCTTGGCACGCGGGAGATCGGCCAGACGCTGGAAACCCTGGTCGGCGGGCGCACGGTGACCCGCTTCACCGACCGGGGCGAGGAATACGACGTGGTGGTGCAGGCATCCGGTGGCCGAACGGGCGAACCCGCGCGACCTGTCCAACATCTTCCTGCGCGGCGGCAATACGGACAAGCTCGTGCCGCTGTCCAGCGTGCTGACGGTGCGCGACATCGCCGGCCCCAGCGAACTTGGCCGCGTGGACCGGCTCCGCGCCATCACCGTCACGGCCAATCTGGAAGGGATGGCGATGGGCACCGCCATCGACGTGGTCCGCCGGGCCGCCGCCGAGGTGCTGCCGCCCCAGGTCCGCCTGACCTTCGACGGCGCCGCGCGGGAGCTTCAGGAAAGCAGCTCGGCGATCTACTTCGCGTTCGGCATGGCCCTGCTGATCGCCTTCCTGGTGCTGGCCGCCCAGTTCGAGAGCTTCACCCTGCCCTCCATCGTCATGCTGACCGTGCCGCTGGCCCTGTTCGGCGGGCTGGCGGCCATCGTCGCGTCAGCCATGACGCTGAACATCTACACCCAGATCGGCCTTGTCATGCTGATCGGCCTGATCGCGAAGAACGCGATCCTGATCGTCGAATTCGCCAACCAGATGCGGGACGAGGGCGGCACGCTGGAAGCCGCGATCCGGGAGGCGGCCGCGACGCGGCTGAGGCCGATCCTGATGACCAGCATCGCGACCGTCTTCGGCGCGGTTCCGCTGGCCGTGGCCTCCGGCGCCGGCGCCGAGAGCCGCATGGCGATCGGGCTGGTCATCGTCGGGGGAGTATCGATCGGCTCCCTGCTGTCGCTGTTCGGCACGCCGCTGCTCTACAGCCTGCTGGCCCGCCGGCTCCAGCCGATCGGCCGCATCCGCCGTCGCATTCAGGAGTTGGAGCGACAGCACACGGCACCGGCGGAGTGAGGCATCACCAGTGCCGTGGCGTTGGTCAGCCCTTCCGGGCGACCGCGGCGCGGATCGTGGCGAGGATCTTCTGGCCGCTGCCGCCCTTGAGCAGGTAGCACCAGGCGCCGGCGGTCAACGCCGCTTCCCGCGTCTCGCTATCGCCGGAACCGCTGAGCACGATGATGGCGACGCCGGGATGTTCCCGGATCAGATCGCGCATTACCGCCAGGGGCTCCCTGCCCGGCATATGGAGGTCGAGCAGCACGGCATCGGGCTTGAGTTCCGCAACCGCTTCCAGAAGCGTATCGGCCCGTTCGAGGCAGCCGACACAGCTCATGTCGGGCGCCGCATCGATGGTTGCGCGCATGGCCATGCCGATGATCACGTGGTCATCGACGCAAAGCACCCGGATCGGGTCTGTTCCCTCTGGGAGCGTCATGGCCGGGTCATCATTGGATGTCAGACCACGGATGCGAGGCCGGCCAGCAGTTTCAGCAGTTCAGGACCGGGCACCGGCCGGCTGAACAGGTAGCCCTGGATTTCATCACAGCCCAGACGCCGCAGATGGGCCAATTGCTGTTCCGTCTCCACTCCTTCCGCCACGATGCGGCGCGACATGGAATGGCCCATATCGATGACCGCGCGCACGATCTCCGCATCGTCGGCGCCGGTCGCGATGTCCGTGATCAGCGACCGGTCGATCTTGATCGTGTCGAGCGGCATCATCTTGATATAGGCCAGCGACGAATAGCCCGTCCCGAAGTCGTCCAGCGCCAGATGCACGCCCATATCGGCCAGTTGCTGCAACAGCAGGACGATTTCGTCGCTGTCTTTCATGACCACGCTTTCGGTGATCTCCAACTCGATATCTTCCGGCCTGAGGCCGGTTCGCTTCAGGATGGCGATCAGCGCCGGGATGAAGGCCGGGCGGATCTGCCGGACCGACAGGTTGACGGCCATGCGGACCTTGGCGTGTCCGCGGTCGATCAGGGTGCGACGCTTGCGGCAGGCGGTTTCCAGCACCCACTCGCCGACCGTGTTGATCAGCCCGGTTTCCTCAAGTTCCGGAACGAAGTCGGCGGGCGATACATTGCCGAGATCGGGGCTCCGCCACCGCAGAAGCGCCTCGCAGCCGCAGACGGTCCAGGTCTTCAGATCGACCTTGGGCTGGTAGACCAGCGAGAACTCCCCGCGCTCCAAAGCCCGCGACAGGCCGGATTTCATGGCGATCCGGGTATTGACGGCGGTGTCGAGGTCGGGGGTGTAGAAGCGCCGGCGCGGTCCATCACTTTCCCTGGCGCTCCACAACGCCGCATTGGCGTTGCGCAGCAGGATCTCAGGATCGGTTCCGTCACTGGGAAACGTGACGATGCCGATAACCGGATTGAGCCGGATCTCGAACCCGTCCAGATCGATCGGCGCTTCGAATGCCGCCAGCGCGCGGTCGGCAAGCGTACCCATGCGGGAGGCCTGATCCAAGGTGGGTGCAAGAACGGCGAACTCCGATCCTTCCAGCCGGGCCAGCGTATCGGTGGAGCGGAGGCAGCCGGCCAGACGCCGTGCCGCTTCCTGAATGGCGCGGTCACCCATCGCCCTGCCCATGCTGTCGGTCACCAGCCGGAAATCGATCAGATCGACCAGCATGAGCCCGCCGAGGGCATTGGATTCCTGATAGTCCTCCAGCGCCATGGTGAGGCGCTCGTTAAACAAGGTGCGGTTGGGCAGCAGCGTCAGGGCATCGTAAAGCGACTGCCGCCTGATGAGCGTTTCGAAGTGGGAGCGTTCCGTAATGTCGCGGGCGATCGCGACGAAAACCGGCGGCGTCTCGTGGCGGAGAAGCTGAAGGCGGATTTCCACCTCGTAGGTCGAGCCGTCGCGGCGATGATGGAGAGTCTCGTAGCAGATCTCGTCCATGGAGCCGTCCTGCAGCGGCCTCACCAGTTCCGCGAAATCTTCCTCGGAGTAGTCGGTCTTCAGGTCCATGGGCGTCATGCGGAGCATTTCGTCCGCCGTATAGCCCAGGTTCTCGCGAGCACCCCGGTTTACCAGCACGAAACGGCGGGATTCCGCATTGAAGACATAAATCTCGTTGATCGATTGCTCGATGATCCGGCCCAGGCGGGCCGTCTGCTGCTCGGCCAGCGTGCGTTCGGTGATGTCGCGGAGCACGACCACATAGGCGGTTTCACCGCCCAGCGAAACGCAGGCGATCGACGCCTCGGCCGGAAACTCGGCGCCGTCGCGGCGCAGTCCGATGATCTGCCGACGCTCGCCCATCAGCCGCGATCCCTTGGTGTGATCGCGGAAATCGGTCATCTGCTTACCGTGGCCATGGCGGAAACGCTCCGGCAGCAGCGTCTGTACCGTTTGCCCGATTATGTCGGCCGCTTCGTACTGGAAGACCCGTTCAGCGGCACGGTTGAACAGGACGATACGGAAGCTGCCGTCCATGACGACGAAGGCGTCACCGGCAAGATCAAGGATCTCGAACAAGGGGTTGGAGACATTGGAGCCACCGTAAGCCAATGCGGTGCTCAATCCTGCCACTGTCTCCGTGCCATCCACCGCCGGCGAGGTGGAACCATCCTCCTTCACCCCGACGCCAGACAGGATACTCATACCATTCTCCTCGCGCGCGGTTGCCCGCGATCACCCCCGCGGCAACCACCTGAGGTAGACGCGGGCATCACCGCGTCATGATACGAGCACCGGGAGTCCGGTCAATAAGTTTCAAGGAGGCCATATGGCCGATCCACTCCCGTATTCGGCGGAAACGCTTGGATTTACCGAGCCAGCAATTCCGCAGTGCGTCACTACGAAGCGGGCAATCACATCCGCCCGGTTGAGGTCGAGGACGGGGATGATTACCTCCGGGACGGGTTCGTCGCAGGCGACGGCGACCACATGGGCGTCTTCAAGCGCCAGCAGCGGCTTGCCCGTCGCACGGCGGAACACTTCCAGCTTGGGATGGGGTGACCGCTTGAAGCCCTCGATCAGCAGCAGATCGACCGGCGTCATATGCCGGACAAGTTCATCGATCGACGGTTCGGCATCGCCCCGGTTCTCGTGCATCAGCGCCCAGCGGTTGGCCGAGGTGATCATCACCTCCGAAGCGCCCGCCTCGCGATGGTTATAGCTGTCCTTGCCGGGCTGATCGACATCGAAGGCGTGATGGGCATGCTTCATGGTCGAGACGCGAAGGCCCATGCGGGTGAGTTCCGGCAACAGGCGGACCATCAGGCTCGTCTTGCCGCTGCCGCTCCAGCCGGCAATTCCGAATATCTTCATAGTGAACCCATGATTACGGCCGTCCCGCAACATTATGGCAGCGGCAACCGATCCGCTACGGTGAAGATATCGGACGAAATCGCGGAGGATGAGCAGAGTATGGCGTGGGTGATTTTGTTCGTTGCCGGTCTGCTGGAAACCGGGTGGGCCATCGGGCTCAAATACACCGAGGGATTTTCCCGGCTCTGGCCGAGCGTCTGGACGATCCTCGCCATGGTGCTCAGCCTGATCATGCTGGGCTACGCGCTGAAGACCCTGCCGGTCGGGACGGCCTATGCGGTCTGGACCGGGATCGGCGCCTTCGGCACCGCCGTCCTCGGCATCGTCCTGTTTGGCGAACCGGCAACAGCCGCCCGCCTGATCTCCATCGGACTGATCGTCAGCGGCATCATCGGGCTGAAGCTGGTCGGGTAGCGGTGCCGGTCCAAAATCGTAGGTCGGCGTTCGCCTGAATGGGGCGAACGCCGACCTACAAAAGTCCAGGGACATACCCGGCAAATACCGCCCCTCACGCGGCCAGATCGGTCAAGCGGCTACTGTCGCCCTCCGCGACTGCATCGGCGCGCGTACGGAGCGCGCGGTGCCGCTGGTCGACGAATTCACGGAACAGGGCCTTGTTGCCAAGGATCTCCTGGGCGCGGGCGGCTTTGCGGGGATCGGGGTTGCCGGTCAGGCGGCGCAGGGTATTGGCCGCAATACGGAATTCGACAGCGAGATTGCGCGTCATCATCACATCCTTCTCTATATCTCTTTTCAGAGGCGGACGGACGATGAGAAAAACGTCCGGCCGCCTAGCTAGACGGACCGTTGTCGCTCACGCGAAACTCCAAGGTAGAGTGCGGACGATGCGGCCGTAGCCGGTCGTCCCTGCACAGATAAACGAGACATAGGCCGTTTTGTTCGCCGAGGCAACCAACTTCCAGCACTTTTCCATCCGATCTTTAGAAGTATGATCAGAGAAGTACGGCCTGTTGCGAAAAGGCCAGGCGATGCTCCGCCACGCTGGCCCGCGACGCCTTGGAAGAACGGAAAAATCTCCCCATATCTGCGATCGAAGGAGAGATTTTCATGAGCCTTATAAGCCTGATCCTGAACATCCTCTGGATCATCACCGGCGGCATCTGGATGGCGGCGGCCTGGTTGCTGGCGGCGGTGATCATGGCCATCACCATCATCGGCCTGCCCTGGGCGCGATCGGCGTTGAACATCGCCAGCTACACCCTGGCGCCGTTCGGCCGCACGGCCGTCTCCAGGGATGAATGGGACGGCCGGACCGATTTCGGGACAAGCCCGCTCGGCATGATCGGCAACCTGATCTGGTTCGTGCTGGCCGGCTGGTGGCTGGCGTTGGGCCAGTGCTTGACCGCCGTGGCCCTGGCCTTGACGATCATCGGCATCCCGTTCGCCTGGGCGCACCTGAAGCTGGCGGTCATATCGCTCTGGCCGATCGGCAAGCGAATCGTATCGAACGAGGAACTGGAAGAGCGCGCCCGCGCCGGCTACAGGATTCAGGGCTCCATCTAGGAGCCCTGGCCCTACCGCCACTCCGTCAGACGATCCGGTTCAATTCCTGAACGCGGTCTTGCCGGCAGGTTGAGCCGGGCGGCAAGGTATTGAAGATAGATCTTCTCCGCCGGAGAGCCGGCGTCAATCGCCATTTCCGACGCCAAGATAGACCTGCTCGGCCGTTTCGGGATCGGTCACATCGCGCAGCAGGGCATCGAGCGAACGGGGCTGCTGAAGTTCCTGCTCGATGATGCGGCGATCATCCGCATCGGCTCCGGCTTCTTCCAGCTTGCCCAGATATGCGCTGCCGCTCGACGGCGGTGATCTGACCATCGGCATTGGCCGCCGCGATCATGGCGCGGATCAGCAGCAACGCCTTTTGATCCTCCATCGACATCGGCTGCCGCCTGGGCCGCAGGCTGTTCGTGCGGCTTGAGGGCATCGATCAGCCTCTCGCCCAAACGATGGCCCACTGCCGCCGTGCGGCGCCGAGGGAGCGGGCGACGGCGGTGCCCGGCGCCGCACCGCCGCCGAAGATCGTTCCACCCGAGGCCGCCAAGACCGCCACTGCCGAAAATACCTCCGCTCGGGGCGTCGCCGGCCGGCGCCTGTGTCGGAAGACGGCTGCATATTCCGCTGGCGCTCCTGCCAAGCTTTGTAGGCAAGGTACCCGAGCGATGCCAGACCGGCGGCATTGCGGAACCCGATGCCGGAGGTATTACCTGCGGCGAAGGACGGGACCGCGACTGCTGCGGCCTCCCATACCGGTCGCAAGCATCGTCCCGAGGATGTTCTGAAGATTGGCCATGGATGATCCAACTCCCTTAAAACAGGTTCATGACGGGGTTGACAGCACCGCTCAGCGCAGCGGCTTGATTTCGGAGTCGATGCCAGCGGCGGCCGGGACATCCGGGTCGTAGCGCTGGGCCTGCTCAAGCTGCTCTCTGGTCATATCGATGGTGGCCTGTGTGCTGTCGGCGTTCAGCGCGACATCCTTCCAGGGCACCGCGACCTGACGCTCGCCAAGGCCAAGCACACCGCCCCATTCCAGCACCACGTAATCCACTCTGCCATTCGGGCTGACCAGCAGGTTTTCGATCTTGCCGACTTTGCGGCCATCGGCGGCGACGGCGTCGGTGCCGATCAGCCTTTCGATCTCAGCCGGCGTCGCGGCGGGTCCTTCGACCTTCGGCATCGAATCGTGGGTCATGGGATTTGCGGGTTGCTGGGCACCCGCCGGAGCGGACAGGGCAAGCAGGAGCGCTGTTGCGGCGGTGACTGCGATACGCATGGTGGGCCTGCGATGGTTGTTTCAGGTGTTGGACAGCCAACCCCGTGCGGCCCCATAGGTTCCTGACTGCCAGGGAATGCCACTTTCCCGCCATTAACCAACTCTCAAAACAGTTGGCTTAGCCTGCGGTCTCCACACGTTCCTTCCCGCACGTTTGGATGCTGAAGATGCCGATCTCTTCGCGCTGGCGCTCGATTTCCGTCGTGCTTCCCCTGCTGTTGTCCGCCGGAGCCGCTGCTGGCGCCGGCTCCGCTCCTGGCCCGCGCGCCGGAAACGGCGGCCGTTCTTGAAACCATGGAGTCCGGGACCGTTTCCCGCGTCGCCGTCGAAGCGCTGCTGGCGCGCGCCAACGCCGGCGATGCCGAAGCGGCGGAGGTCGCGGGGCGGCTTTACGACCGTGGCATCGGCGTCAAATGGGACCCTCCGAGCGCCCTCCGCTGGTACGCCGACCGCAGCGCTCGCGGGCAGCAACTCCGCGAAGCGGGAGGCTGGCCGGCTCTGGCGGGTCATGCCGCCGGTCAGCCAGCGCCGGGCGGAAGCCGTGCTCGCCCGCTTCTTCACCGATGCCGAACTGGCGGGCATCAATCTTGGCCCGGTCCGGCGTCCCACCACTCAGCGAAGCTGGATGACCAATCTGGAAGCGGCCGGCTTTCTCGCTCCGCCGCCCCCGGCTCCGGCGCCAGTTCCGCAGCGCCGGCTCGCGGTCCCGCCACCGGTTGCCGCTCCGCCGTGCCCGCGTCCCGTACCGGCGCCCGCTGCCTTGCCCAAGCCGGCGGCACCGCAGCTTGTCTCAGCGATCGCGGCGCCGCCGGCGCCTCCTCCGGCACACTCCGGCGCCTGCCGCGGCACTACCGGCGGCGACCGGTACAGCCGCCCGGAAGCGAACGTCCCCCGCCCGCCCCACAAGCCGCGTCAGAAGGATGCCGTCAAGGCCCCACGATGCTGCCGGTTTCGCATACTCCGGTCCCGCCCGCTCCGGTTCCACTGGCGAAACCGAAGCGTTGAACCGAAGCCTCAACCGTCAGAACCCGCTTTCTCTGACCAGAACGCCAAGCGCCACGCGCAAGGTCCGGCCGGCAAGGCTCTCGCGCTCCCCTTCGAGCAGGACCCTGCCGCGCTGGACCCGATCGGGAGCGGGCAGACCGCCGTCGGGCCGAAGCAGGACACGGTAGATCGGGCTTTCCGGAACCAGGGAGTGGTCACCGCCGGTACCCTGCCGGACGGGAATGTCGCCGCCGTTGATCGACGCCAGTGAATGTTCCGCCAGCGTGCGGCTGCTGCCATCGTCGATGGACATGATCGTCACCGGGATCGAGGCCAGATCGAGATCGTCGGGATGGAAGACGCCCGGCCGTGCCGACGGCGATCCGCCTCAGATCCTCTTCACCGACATAGGCCTCGACGATACCGGCGGCCGGATCGATCAGCATCGCGAGCGGAGTATTCTCCTTCAGCCATTCACCCGGCAGCAGAGGATCGGCCAGTTCCACGATCCGGCCGGAAATGGGCGCCGTGACCACAAGCCGGTCCAGTTCCGCCCGGAAACCCGCCGACTTCGGCCTGTGCCGCTTCCAACTCGCGCCAGGACACCTGATTGCGTTCCAGCAGATCGCGGTTCATGCCCTGGAACTGCACCTGCCAGCGCAGCACCTGCGCCTTCCGTTGCGCCTGCTCAAGCGAGTGCTCCAGATCGGGCGAGGTGAACCGGAACAGCACGTCACCGGCGGCCACCTGCTGGCCGGGCTGGGCCAGCAACTTCGCTCAGCACGCCCCGCCTTGGGCACGAACAGACGCGTCTGCTGCTCGGCCCTGACGATGGCGGGGGCCGGGACCGATCCGCGCCAGGGGATCAGCATCAGGGCTATCAGGCCGGCGAACCCGATCAGGGTCGCGATGCTGTTGCGGTTGATCCGGACACGGTCGCGGCGCGTCGGCCCATTCCGCCAACTCGCTCCAGATCGGACGGGCGATGAACCAGACCAACTCGACCCCCATCAGGAAAATGCCCAAAAGCTTGAAGAACAGGTGGTAGACCAGCAGTGCGATCGTCAGGAACAGGAAGAACCGGTAGATCCAGGTGCCGTAGGCATAGAACATCAGGATGCGCCGGGTCCGCGCCGGGAAATGCTCGGGCGGCGGATCGCCGAAGCCGAACAGCTTCTCACGCAGCCACCAGCGGGCGAGACCGAAGGACCGGTCCTGAAGATTGGCGATATCCAGATAATCAGACAGCAGGTAATAGCCGTCGAAGCGCATGAACGGGCTGAGGTTGATCGTCAGCGTGATGACCCAGGTGCTGGTCGCCTGGAGGAAGGCGGCGCTGCGCAGCGGCCCGTCCGGCAGGAAGCTCCAGGCCAGAGTGGCGAAGGCCGCCAGCGCCAGTTCCGCCGACATCCCGGCCACGCCGATGGCGAGCCTGCGGCGCTTCGACGCCAGCTTCCAGGCCTCGCTGGTGTCGGTATAGAGGACCGGCCACATCACCAGGAAGGCCGCACCCATGGTCGGCACCCGGCAGCCGAACCGGCGCGCCGTGAAGGCGTGGCCGAACTCGTGCAGCAGCTTGGACGCGAACAGCGCGATGGCGGCCAGGGCCGCCCCTTCCGGCGTGAAGAAATGCAGGAAGGTATTGGTGAAACTGTCCCATTGCCGCACCACCAGCGAGCCGCCCACCAGCGCCGCCGCCAGGACCAGCGCCAGGAACCAGCGGGTGAAGACCCAGTCCACCATCGGCAGAGCCGCCTTCAGGAAGCGGTCGGGCCTGACCAGCGGAATGCGGAAGAACAGGTAGTTCTTGAGCAGCCACATGGCCGGCGTCTTGCGGGTCGCCGCCACCTGCCGCTTGAAGCGCTCGATCGCGTCGGGACCGCGCGCCTGGATCAGGTTGCCCGCCACCAGGAAGCGGGCGAAGTTCTCGACCTGCGCGGCGGTCACGGGGATCGTGGTCCGGGCCGCGATATCGGCGGCGATCTGCTCGATATCGCCCAGGTCCCAGCGGGACAGGATTTCGAATTCCAGCCAGCCGATCCGGAAGAAGCGGTTGGTGACGGGATCGTGCAGCGTCCAGGTCGGCGCGCCGTCCAGCGTCCGGGGACCCTCGTGCAGCGTCAACTCATCCCGCAACGGCAGCAGCCGCATCGGCGGCGCGGCTGCGGGGCGACATCGATGGTCGGGGCACCGGCCGCCGCCGACATGGTCGCCGCCGTCATGGCTACAGGCCCAGCCGCTGCCGAAGCCCCGCCAGGGGGCGGCGCATGATGTAGTAGAACAGCGTCGTCTGCTCGCCATAAACCTTGGCGATGCCCTTCAAGCCCGATCCGCGAGGCCGCGGCCTTGTCGCCGAAATCCGCCTTCAGCCGGTAGGCCAGCGATCCGTCGGGAGTGGGGTTCGCCTGATAGCTGGCATAGCTGAGCTTGCCGCCGATCGGGTTCTGCGGATCGATATTGAGGAACAGGCTGACATCGTTCCCCTCCTCCACCGCGATGGCGTCGCCGACGGCGACATGGATTTCCAGCTCCGTTTCGCTGCGGGTCGGCGACGACCAGGATTCGCTCGCCGATCGCGACAGGCTTGCCGATCCAGTCGTTGACGTCGTCGAAGATGACGATGCCGTTGCGCGGCGCCTTGACCTCGATGCGGACCAGAAGCCCTTCCAGATACGCCACTTCCGCGGCGCTCTGCTCCATGCGCCCTTGCAGGATCGCAAGCTGAGCCTTGCTGCGCGGGTCGAACACCGCCTGCTGCGCCGCCTGCCTGTATTCCGCCTCCCCCACCTCATACGCCTTGCGGGCGACATCCAGGCGGTTCTGGAGACGCGCGGGGTCGAGGCGTCAGCAGCACCTGCCCCTCCGTCACAAGCTGGTTGGGCAGGACTTCGAAGCGGTCGATCACGCCGTCGATCGGGGCGCGGACCAGGACCGGCTGTTTCGGAATGACCTCGGCCGGGGCCAGCACGGATTGCCGCATGGGCATCCAGGCCAGTCCGGCCAGCAACGCCAGAACCAGGAACCCCAGCTTTCCCTTGCGCCGGAACAGCCAGTTTCCCCGGTCGGGCCGGCGCCGCTGCAAGCGCCGACCACGAATGGGCATAGGCGTCGCCGAGATAGCTGAGGAGATGGCGGTCGTGGTCGGTCCAGGGCTCATCCCGGACCAGGAGCAGACCGCCCAGCCGCTCGTCCTCCGAGCGGTCGAGGGGAACCCACAGGCCATGGGGCGGCAGCCAGTCCACCCATTCGACGGCCAGTCCCGGCGGCACCTGCCGGGCATCGACCGGCTCGATCTCGCGGCTGCCGCCGATGGCTTTCAGCACCTTCCGCAGCCACACCAGGAAAGGCGCGTCGGCATCCGGCAGGGCGATGCCGGAAACCGCCACCACCTTGCCTTCGCCGGAAGCAGCGGTCCGGCGCCACAGGACGGCCTGCCGGTAGCGCACCAGGGCATGGGTTTCGTTGACGACGAGAAAGCCGAACTCCTCCACCGTCGCGGCATGCCGGATGCGCTTCTCAAGCTGGACCAGTCCGGTGATGCTGAGAAGCTGGCGGTTCAGGATTTCGTTCATCGTGTCCGTTCAACGCTGGTGCGCGGACACGAAGAATTAGCCTGATTTGGTTAAAACTTTTATTACTTCAGGCGGAGTCTCGAGTAGTTGGAATGCTGACGACAGCCGTAGGTCGGCCATCTCACCAGATATTCACCTGACCGCCGGCGCAGCGGTAGTTGAAGGGCTGCCGGTCGAGCGTCACCGTTCCCTCGAAAGCACCGCCGGAGAAAACCAGCGAGCCCGGTCCATAGCGCTCGATCAGCCCGTTGCCGACCGTCTGCTGGCAGGAGCTGAGCTGCACGACCGGTGGCGGCACCGGAGCGGGATATGCCGGGATAGTAGATGACCGGCGGCGGAACATAGAGCTGGATTTCCGGGCCACGATAGCGTGGCGGTCCATACCAGTGCGGGACCGGGAGGTCCCCTGTATCGATCGTCCCAGCCGCGCCCGCCCCGGTCATGGCCATGACGATGACCGTCATAATGAAAATCGCCCCTGTCGCCGTACCTGGGACCGCCGTCGCGATAATCCCAGGCCGCCGCCGGCCCAACCGCGGCACCGAGGATGAAGAGGGCGCCAAACACGGCGCCGGCCATCATCGCCGGGAACTTCGTCTTCATGGCTCTCTGATCTCCGAAAGGCGGGCGCAACCGACCCGCCAGCCCTTAAAGATCAGGATGCGGCCGCATCAGCGCAATACCCTCCCCAAACGATATTGCCGCTCAGCTCTGAAGGACGTAGGTGCCGGGCGCCGGCCCCAGATCGGGACCGCCGGTGGGTGGGGCCACCGTCTGGGCGCTGGAGTGTTCGGCCAGCCACCGGGACCATTCCGGCCACCACGATCCTTCACTGCGCGGCGTTTCCGCCGCCCAGGCGTCGGGATCGACATAGCGGTCCTCCGGCTGGCGGGTGCTCATCTGATAGCTCCGCCCCCGATGGCCCGGCTCGCTGACGATCCCGGCATTGTGGCCGCCGGAAGTCAGCACGAAGGTCACCTCGGTGTCGGCCGGCAGATTGATCTTGTAGACCGATTTCCAGGGCGCGATGTGGTCGCGGGTGGTGCCGACGGCGAAGATCGGGGCGCGGATGTCGCTCAGCGATACCGGCCGGCCGTCCACCATGAAACGCCCGCCCATGAGCTGGTTTTCCAGGAAGAGACGGCGGAGATATTCCGAATGCATGCGGTAGGGCATGCGGGTCTGGTCGGCGTTCCAGGCAACCAGATCGCTGGCGGGCTCGCGCCGCCCCTTCAGGTATTGCTCGACCTGCCGCGACCAGATCAGATCGTTGGAGCGGAGCAGTTGGAAAGCGCCGGCCATCTGGCCGGTTTCCAGAAAGCCCTTCACCCACATCATATGTTCCATGAAGGCCAACTGGCTGTCGTCGATGAAGACCATCAGCTCGCCGGCCTCGGTGAAGTCGGTCTGCGCCGCCAGCAGGGTGACCGACGCCAGCCGGCCGTCGCCGTCGCGCGCCATGGCCGCCGCGGCTATCGCCAGCAGGGTGCCGCCCAGGCAATAGCCGCAGGCGTGGATCTCTCCGCTCCGGCATGGCCGCCGAGATGGCGTCGAGCGCCGCCATGACCCCCAGCCGGCGGTAGTCGTCCATGCCAAGGTCGCGGTCCTCCGTCGGTCGGGTTGCGCCACGACACCATGAAGACGGTGTGTCCCTGCGCCGACCAGATAGCGGACCAGCGAGTTTTCCGGCGACAGGTCGAGGATGTAGTATTTCATGATCCAGGCCGGGACGATCAGCACCGGCTCGGCCTTCACCTCGGGCGTCGCCGGGTCGTACCGGATCAGCTCGATCAGGTGGTTGCGGAACACCACCCGCCCCGGCGTCACGGCGATATCGCGGCCGACACGCCATGCCTCGGTCCCGACGGGAGGTTCTCCGCGCATCTGGTGCTGGACATCCTCCACCAGATTGCGGGCGCCCTTCAGCAGGTTCTCGCCGGCTTCCGCGACGTGCAGGCCAGCACTTCCGGGTTGGTCGGCAGGAAGTTCGACGGCGCGCGGCGGTCCAGCCACTGGCGCGCCATGAAGTTCACCTGGCTTTCGTGCCGCCTGCTTACTCCCGGTACGCCCGTGGTCGCATCTTCCCACCATTGCTGGGTCAGCAGAAAGCCCTGAGCGAAGGAATTGAACGGCCAGAAACCCCATTGCCGGGCGGAAAACCGGTGGTCGCCCGGTTCGGCCTCGGCTACCGGAGCCGGATGCCACCACAGGGCGGCTTTCAGGAAATAGTCGTTCCAGTGGGAAACATCGCTGATCGCCTTCTGGGTCAGCGCCACCTGCTTGGCCGGAGATGACGCCAGATGAAGACCCCAGTCGATCCAGGCGGAAGCGACAGCCGCCGGAGATACTCCGCCGGTCACCCGCGCCATCATCGCGTTCAGCAGATGGTCGACGACCTCCAGGTCAGCCGATAGCGCACCAGCCTTGTCTTCACCCGTCACGATAATTCCTTCCCGCACCGACAAGCCGCCATGGTGGCGTATACGGGCACTGGTTAGCAACCGAATTGCCAGCCGGTCAGCCGGAGTCCGCCCAGCGGTTGACCCAGTTGAGCGGCGGCTGCCCGCTGAAGACGCGGGCGATTTCCTCCGCCGCCTCGCGCTGGAGATCGGCCACCGACTGCTCCGAGTACCAAGCCGTATGGTCGGTCACGACCACGCCGGGAACCGTCATCAGCAGATTGTCGGCCCCGGGCGGTTCCCGCTCGAAAACATCCAGCCCGGCCCCGAACAGGCGCCGTTCGGCCAGGGCCTCGACCAGCGCCGCCTCGTCCACCAGTCCGCCGCGCGCAGTATTGATCAGGATGGCGCTGGGCTTCATGAGACCAATCAGCGCACGGCTGATCAGGTGCCGGGTGGCGCCGCTGAGGCTGGCATGAAGGGAGATCACATCCGACTCCAGGCAGAGCCGCCCCAGCGGCGCCAGTTCAGCCCCCGCCGGCGCCTGCGTCAGGGCCGGGTCATGGACCAGCGTCCGCGCGAAGCCCAGGCCCGCCGCCTTGCGGTGGAACGCGGCGCCGATGCGGCCATACCCGACCAGCCCCAGGGTGCCGCCGGCCAGCCGGTACATCGGCTCCGCCCGCGCGACGTTCCAGCGGCCGGCCCGCACGTCGCGGTCGCGCGCCGGGATGCGCCGGGCTACCGCCAGCAGCAGGCCCAGGGCATGGTTGCTGACCTCGTCGATGCCGAATTCGGGGACATTGGCCACGGGGATGCGGCGCTCGGTTGCGGCCTCCAGGTCGATGTTGTCCAGCGCCACGCCGTAGCGCACCACGATCCGGCAATTCTCCATCGCCTGGAACGCCTCGCGGTCCAGCGGACATTCCCGGACGAGCACCGCGTCGGCGGGGCGAAGGGCGGCATGGATCATGTCGCGGTCGCCCCGGCAACTACGCTCGGCCAGCGTGGCGCCCAAAGGCTCCAGCACCTCGCGCTCCGCGTGATAGCTGCCGAAGCCGCCATCGAGGACGACGACCAGAGGCGCCGGAGAAGGTGCCGGAATCCGGCCTTCGGGACTGTCCATGCGCAGCATCTCCCCCTTTAACCCAATGGTGCTCAGCGGTGCTTCCACGGCACCTTCATCCTCCCAGTTTGACGGCAAACCCGGTGGGCTTGCAGCATAAATTCGACTTAGCCGAGCAGGCTTATCAGCAGGGGCGCCATGATCGCGGTCGCGATGCCGTTGAGCGCCATGGCGATACCGGCGAAGGTTCCCGCGACCTCGTTGACCTGGAAAGCGCGTGCCGTGCCGATCCCGTGGGACGCGACCCCGACGGCGAAGCCCCGCGCCCGCCAGTCGCTGATGCGCAGCAGGTTCATCAGCGGCGTGACGCTCATGGCGCCGACGATGCCGGTGATGATGACCATGACGGCGGTCAGCGACGGGATGCCGCCGATCTTCTCGGCAATGCCCATCGCGATCGGCGTCGTGACCGATTTCGGCGCCAGCGACCGGATGGTTTCCAGGCTGACCCCGAAGGCGACGGCGATGGCGACCGCGGAAACGACCGCCGTGACCGCCCCCGCCAGCAATGCCGCCAGCATCGGCAGCGCCGCCCGCCTGACCGCGCCGAAATTCTGGTGCAACGGGACCGCCAGCGCCACGGTGGCGGGACCCAGCAGGAAATGGACGAACTGCGCGCCGTCGAAATAGGTCTGGTAGGTCGTCCCGGTCGCCTTCAACAGCACGATCAGCAGCACCACCGCGATGGCGACGGGGTTGACCAGCGGGCGCCGGCCGGCTCGCTCGAACAACCACTGTCCGGCCAGAAACGCGGCCAAGGTCGCCGTCAGCCACAGCAGCGGCGTGGTGCTGAGATAGACCCAGACATCCTCGATCACGTGGGGGATGGATCATGCTTCCTCCCGATCGGCGCCGGTCAGGCGCGACACCAGACGGAACACGACGACGGCCACGATCATCGTCAGCACCGTGCTGCCGATCAGTGCGGCGAGGATGCCGACCCATTCGCCCCGGATGCGGTCAAGGTGCTGGATGATCCCGACCCCCGCCGGAACGAACAGCAGCGAGAGGTTGGTGAGCAACCCGCGCGCGACATCGCGCAAGGCTCCGGGGACCCGGCCCCGGATCAGCAGCAGGACGAACATCAGGATCGTACCGATCACGGGTCCGGGGATCGGCAATCCCAGCAGCCGGGCCACGAGTTCACCCGCGACCTGGCAGGCCAGAAGGGCCATCAAGGCGGCGATCATATGACAGCGCTTCTCCGATTTAAGCTGACTGAAAGGTCAGCGGCCGAACAGCCCTCGCAATTGCTGTGCCGGATCGCTCGAACCCTGGTTGGGAGCCTGATTGCCCCCGCCGCCTTTCAACCCCTCGATCAGGCCCTTGACCGCCTCCTTGGGCTTTTGGCCCTTCAGCGCTTCAAGTCTGCTGGCGGGCCGCATCGGGATTGCGCAGCAACTCTTCCGCCAGACCGGCCACGTCGGGCGCGAAGCTTGGATTGGTCAGGCTGCCCCGGATCAGCACCGGCACCGAAAGACCGGTGACGTCCTTCTTGGCCGCCCTGCCCTTCGATGGTGGCCGCCAGACGCGGCTGAAGCCGGTAATCGATGGTCTTCGGCGGCAGCGACACGGTCCCGGCTCCATCCAGGCGCAGCAGCGGCGCCAGCAGGCGCAGGTCGTTGTTCTGAACGACGCCGTTCTGGATCGTGAAGGTGCCGCCGAGTTCGGCGAAATCGGTCTGCTGCGGCTCGTTGCCGACCGGCTGGCCCTGGAAGGCGGCGCCGACATTCCGGACCATGGCGGCCAGATTGATGCCCTTGATGGCGCCGTTGGTGAAAGTGACGGACCCCTGCCCGTTCAGCGCCTCGACCATGGCGCGCTCACTGGCCCCCGTCGTCTTCAGGGAGGCCACGGCGCGGGCGGTGCCGGCCAGCTTGTCGAACTCGGCGAAGCGGGTCAGCACCGGTTCCGCCTGGACGCCGTTGATGCGGAAATCCAGGCCCAGAGCCGGCACCGCCGCGGCGGCATCGGCATTGACCTGACCGGAGATCGTCCCGTCGAACAGCGCCGTCTCGCCCATCGTCGTCTTCAGCCGGCCGTCATTGAGCAGCACCGCCACGTCGGACGCTCCGACATCGACGCCTTTGACGGTAAGCCCGGCCAGCGCCAGCTTCACGTCGGCATCGACCTTGCGCAGACGCGGACAGATCGATCGGCTCCGTGCTCCAGCCGTCCGCTTCCGGTTTGGGCGCCGGAGGCGGTGCCGGCTGGGGCTGCCCCGCCGCGGGCTGGGCCGGCGCCGCCCCACCGGGCTGGTTGAGATACTGGTCCAGATGCAGGCGCGCCAGACTGAGAACGGCGTCGATCCTGGGACGCGGCCCGGCAAGCCCGAGCCCGACATTGCCGGTCGCCTCGATATCGCCCGCCTTATAGGTGCCGCCGGTAAGCGCCATCCGCTGCCCATTGGCCTCCAGCGTTCCGGTAACGGAAGCGTTCTGAAGCGGCAAAGCGCCGGGATCATTGCCGGTCGCCCAGGTCGCCAGATCACGCAGAGCCGGAGCGTTGAGGTCGAGCGCGCCTTGCGCACCGGGTCCGCCCTGCTCCGTTCCGCAAAGCGCCGTCGAACCGGACGGAAACCAGATCGCCGGCAATGGCCGCCGTCAGCTTGGAAGCGCCGGTTTCGATCAAACCGCGCGGCTGTTCGATCCGGCTGTCGATGGTGACGGGACGATCCCGGAAGACCAGATTTCCCTTGATCACGGCGGGCTGGCTCAAATCCGGCGCCTGGACCTCCACGTTCACGCGGTCGACCTCGTAGGAGGCGCCGCTCCGCGCGTCGAAATAGCTGACCTTGCCATCCACCAGTTCGACCTCGCCGAAGCGCAGTTCGGGCAGGCCGCCGCCTTGCTGACCGGCCGGTTCCGCCGGGGCTGGAGTTGGCTCCGGCTGCGCCGGCGCCTGAGCCGCCTGATTTTCCAGCACCCAGTTGGGGCGGCCCTGGGCATCGACTTCCAGCGCTATATGCGGCTCCCGCAGCACCAGTTTGTCGATCTCGACCTTGCCGCTCAGCAGCGGCCAAGGCTTCAGTTCCAGCTCAAGCTTGCCCAGCCGGGCCATTTCCGCGGTGCGGGCGCCCGGCGGCCCGGCGAAGCCGACCTGATTCAGTTCGACCGCCAGCTTGGGCAGAAGCGACAGCGATACCGGCCCTTCGATGTGGAACGCGCGGCCGGTGCGCTTGGTCACTTCGGCTTCGATTCGCCCTTTGTACTGTTCCACGGGAACAAGGAACGGCACGGCTATCGCGGCCCCGATCAGGACGACGACGACAACGGCAATGCCGATCAGGAACTTTCTCATCGAATTCCTCCTTACCATCGCATGCCGGCCCCGGAAGGCTCGAATTATGATCGACTTTAGACCAATGAACACCGGAGCGCTGGTTTACGGACCGCCTTCCACTCGCTACATCTGGCTGGATAGAACGCTTTGTCGTATGCCGCGCCACGCGGAAACGTCATGCGCCATCGTGACAGGACCGCCAAGGATGAAATTGCGGGCATCCATGATCTATCCTGCTAATATGGAAATCCAAGGATGGTCACGCCCACGGAAGGCGGGCCGCGATGCGGGGGAGAGGAAAACAGGACACCATGAGCAGCACAGTGACCGCTTCTAGATCCAGCTCCCCTATGCCATCCCCGATCATCGATCCATTCGGCCGAAGCGTCAGCTATCTGCGCGTTTCGGTGACGGACCGTTGCGACTTCCGCTGCGTCTATTGCATGGCGGAAGATATGACTTTCCTGCCCAAGGCCGAAGTGCTGACGCTGGAAGAGCTTGACCGCATCTGCAGCGCCTTCGTCAACCTCGGCGTCACCAAGCTCCGCCTGACCGGCGGCGAACCGCTGGTCCGCAAGGGTATCATGAACCTGATACGCTCGCTCGGCCGCCATCTGGACAGCGGCGCCCTGAAGGAGCTGACGCTGACCACCAACGGCAGCCAGCTCGAGCGCTACGCGACGGAGCTTTACGCCGCCGGCGTCCGCCGCATCAATGTCAGCATCGACACGCTCGACCCGCACAAGTTCGAGGCGATCACGCGCTGGGGCAAGCTCGACAAGGTGCTTGCCGGCCTGAAGGCCGCGCGGGAAGCGGGGCTTGCGATCAAGATCAACTGCGTGGCGCTGAAGGGCGTCAACGACGACGAGTTCGACCGGCTGGTGGCATGGTGCGGCGACGAGGGCTTCGACCTGACCTTCATCGAGGTCATGCCGATGGGCGATATCGGCGGCGAGACCCGGCTGGACCAGTACCTGCCGCTGTCGCTGGTGCGCTCCAGGATCGCGGAGCGCTGGACGCTCAACGAGATCGACTACACCACCGGCGGCCCGGCCCGCTATGTCGAGGTGCGGGAAACCGGCCGGCGGATCGGCTTCATCACGCCGCTGACCCATAACTTCTGCGAAAGCTGCAACCGCGTCCGCCTGACCTGCACCGGCACGCTGTTCATGTGCCTGGGCCAGGAAGACGCGGCCGACCTTCGCACACCCGTGCGGATGAGCGACGACGACGGTCTGCTGATCGACCGCATTCACGAAGCCATCGGCCGCAAGCCGAAGGGCCACGACTTCATCATCGACCGCCGCCACAAACCGCTCCCGTGCCCCGGCACATGAGCGTGACCGGCGGGTGAGAATCACCTCCACCGGCAGCACGTCACCGCAACGACAGACGAGCACCATGAGAGATATGCCAGAGGGACACCCCTTGGTCGCCTTCGTCGCTGCCGATACGAACGAGGCGCGGAACGCGCAGGTACGGCTGGCGCACCGGTACGGCAATACGCCGCTCGACCGGGCGGAGGTCGTCGTAGCCCTCGGCGGCGACGGCTTCCTGCTGGAAACCCTGCACCGGACTCTGGCGCGCCCGATCCCGGTCTATGGGATGAACCGCGGCTCGGTAGGCTTCCTGCTGAACGAGTTCAGCGAGGACGGCCTGCTCGACCGTGTCGCCCGCGCCCAGCAGGTGACGCTTCATCCGCTCCGCATGTGCGCCACCCGCGTCGATGGCGAGCGCGTCGAGGGGCTTGCGATCAACGAGGTCTCGCTGCTGCGCGAAACCCGGCAGGCCGCGAAGCTGCGCATCACGGTCGACGGCGTCGTGCGCCTGCCCGAACTGATCTGCGACGGCTGTCTGGTCGCCACCCCCGCCGGCAGCACCGCCTATAACCTGTCCGCCCACGGCCCGATCCTGCCGCTCGGCTCCAGCATCATGGCGCTGACCCCGATCAGCGCCTTCCGCCCCCGCCGCTGGCGCGGCGCGCTTCTGCCCCAGTCCGCCCGCATCGTCTTCGAGGTACTGGAAAGCGCCAAGCGCCCGGTCAGCGCCGTCGGCGACTTCACCGAAGTGCGCGACGTCGCCAGGGTCGAGATCCGCGAAGACCGCAACGTGTCGCTGACGCTGCTGTTCGACCCCGAACACAATCTGGAAGAACGCATCCTCAAGGAGCAGTTCGCGCCTTAAGCGCGGGTGCTCAGGACCGGGTGGCTACTCCAGCCGCCGGTCCAGCCACTCGCATGTCAGCAGATCGTCGAAGCGGCCGATGAAGGTCAGCCCGGCTTCCATCTCGTATTGCCAGCGGACCTCCCGTCCCATTGTCGCGCAGCACGCGGAACAAGGGGCCGTAGCTGGTCACCTCGTGGTCAGCCTTGTCCATGCAGACCACTTCGAACGGACCTTCCCGAGCCAGTTCCAAGGTGGGCTGCGGTGCTTCGTCGTCGGCGGAATCCTGCGTCGATGGCGCAGGACGACAGAACCACCGCCACAAAAGGCAGCATGGCGCGAAGAATGAGACGGGAAGGCAGGAGCATCGGCTGAACCCGGAACGGCATCGGGGCGAAAGCCCCGTTTATCCGGTCAGCCGTGCTGGCGCGCAATGGAGCATTGGGCGGTCGATCCGCCTTATTCGGCGGCATCCAGTTTGCCGGCGTCGCGGGCATATGCCGCCAGCCGGCCTGACCAGTTCCGTCAGATGCGCCTGAAGCCTGCCGAAGCCGTCATGCTTTTCCAGCGTGTCCTCGTTCATATAGAGGCCACGGTGAATTTCCAGTTGCAGACTATGCAATCCACGCGCCGGGTTGGAATAGCGCCGCACCAGTTCGACCCCCTTGTAGGGATCGTTCAGCTTCACCCTGTAGCCCAGGCTTTTCAGGAACCCCGCCACATAGCGGGTGAAGTCAGGGTCGCAGGTGGTGCCGTCGCGGTCGCCCAGGATGAAGTCGGCGCGGGTCGAGGGATCACGGCCGAAGGTGGGCATGGAATGGCAGTTCAGATGATAGACCGTGCCGAACTGGCGATAGAGCAGATCGATCGTGGCCTCCATCTGATCGTGATAGGGCCTGTAGTACCGGTCGATCCTCCATGCCACCTGGGCAACGCTGAGCCGGCCATCATACATCGGCATACCCGGCCGGCACAGGCGGCGGACCAGCCCCATGCCGGCGAAGCTCTTGTCGCTCGGGTGGACCGGTTCGGGCCACGGAGCGTCGAGCAGTTCCGGCTCCAGATCGTCGATGGCGCGGTTCACGTCGATGTAGCTGCGCGGGAAAAGCGCGCTGATCAGGGTGGCGCCCATCTCGGGCGCTGCCGAGAACAGTTCATCGACATGCGTGTCCTCGGCTTGACGGAGTGCTCGGAAAGGACAGACAAAGCCGAAATCGCGCGGATAGATGCTGCCGCTATGCGGCGAATCGAGGACCAGAGGCACGCGCCGCCCCTGCGGATCGTCGCGAACCAGAACATCTTCGATTACAAAGCTCATAAACACTCCGTCCGCCTGTGACGGTCCGTACCGCCACACGCCGCCTCCACTGCCGCGTTTCCGATTTGTGTCACATATCGGTATAGCCCGACCTTCCCGTACCGTCGATGGAAACTTGTACTCCGGCGCGCATGCGCGCGGATGCGCCACCCGACGCATATCTGCATCGCTAAGCACCGTACCGGTTTGTCCATGCCGGCAGAAAGCCTATAGTTCAGGAAAGCGATGCGAACCGGCGTGCCCCGGTCACGTCGCCGCGTGCAGGCCAGCCGTGCAAACACTTTGGGGGAACGATACCCTTGACCGAGACCGCTTATCGGATCGAACTGAAGCCGCCGGATATAACCGCGTACCGATCCGGTAATACCGGGATCGATTTCGTCACGACATTCGACAGCGGGAAAAGCGGTCCGCACGTACTGGTCAACGCGCTTACCCACGGAAACGAGCTATGCGGCGCCATCGCCCTGGACTTCCTGTTCCGCCAGGGAGTACGGCCGGTACGCGGAAAGCTGACGCTGTGCTTCGCGAATGTGGCGGCCTATCAGTGCTTCGATGCGAGCCGTCCCGGAGCTTCAAGGTTCGTTGACGAGGACTTCAACAGGGTCTGGTCTCCCCAGGTTCTGGACGGTCCCCGCAACTCGGTCGAACTGACCCGCGCCAGAGCGCTGAGACCGCTTTACGACACGGTCGATCTTCTTCTGGACCTCCATTCCATGCAGCACGCGACACCTCCGCTGGTGCTGTGTGGAATGACCGAGCGCGGGCGGCGGCTGGCTCAGACGGTTCGGGTGCCCAAATGGATCGTCAGCGACAGCGGTCATGCCTCCGGCCGCCGCCTGCTGGACTATGCCGGTTTCGCCGATGCCGACAGCGCCAAGACGGCCCTGCTGGCGGAGTGCGGCCAGCATTGGGAGCACGCCGCCGCGGCATGTGGCGATCCAGGTCACTCTGCGCTTCCTGATGGCCACCGGCGCGGTCGATCCGGAATTCGTCGCCCCCATTTGGCGCCGGAACCGCCGCCGGAGCAGAAAGTGATCGAGATCACCGATGCCGTCACCATGAGGGGCTCCAATCTGGTGTACGTGGCCGACTATGTCGGCATGGAGATCATCGAGCGCAAAGGCACCCTGATCGCCCGTGATGACAGCACCGAGATACGAACGCCCTATGACAATTGCGTGCTGATCATGCCGTCGCGCCGCCTGCGGCGCGGTCAGACGGCCGTCCGGTTGGGCCGTATCGTAAGCTGATCCGCCCGATGACCGATCCCCAAAACAAATCCTGGCGGACCGCCCTCCGCCGGCTCAATCCGCCCGTGCTCGCCTTCACCCTGCTGCTTGGCACCGCCGGCGGCGCGCTGTTCGCCTGGTTCCAGTTGCCGCTCGCCTGGATGATCGGGTCCATGGTGTTCTGCACCACGGCCTCCATGTCAGGCCTCCCATCCAGGTCCCGGGCGGGCTTCGCTCGGGCATGATCATGATCCTCGGCATCATGCTGGGGAGCGCCTTCACGCCGCATATCGTGGACCGCCTTGGCGAATGGGCCATCAGTCTGTCCGGGCTCGCCTTCTACATCGTCCTGTCGGCGGCGCTCGGGATCGTCTTCCTTCGCAAGGTCGCGCGCTACGACCCGGTGACGGCCTTCTTCACGGCGACCCCCGGCGGGCTGAACGAGATGGTGCTTGTCGGTGGCGCCATGGGTGGCGACGACAGGACGATATCGGTCGCCCACAGCGCCCGCGTGATGCTGGTGGTCATGACCGTGCCGGTCTTCTTCCAGATGTTCCAGGGCTACGAGCCTGGAAACCGTGGCCCATTGGGGCCGGCCCTGGCCGATATCCCGATTGCCGATCTGGCGCTGCTGGCTTCCTGCGCGCTGGGCGCCTTGGTTGGCCGCTGGCTGCGCCTGCCGGCCTATATGCTGCTGGGGCCGATGCTGGTGAGCGCCGCCATCCATCTGGCCGGCCTGACGGCAGGCAAGCCGCCGGGAGTGCTGATCGCCGCCGCCCAGATCGTCGTCGGTGCCGCACTCGGCAGCCGTTTTTCCGGTGTCCGGATCGGCCGCATCGCCCACACGCTGGTCATCGCCTCGGCTCTGACGGCCATGCTGCTGGTGATCACGATGGCCTTTTCGCTGGTGCTGAACTGGATCACCGGCATCCCGCTGCCGGCCCTGGTGCTCGCCTTCGCTCCCGGCGGCCTTGCGGAGATGAGCCTTGTGGCACTGGCGCTCGGCGTGGACGCGGCGTTCGTTTCGACCCACCATATCGTCCGCATCGTTCTGATCGTGTCGCTGGTGCCTCTGACGTTCCGCGCCTTCCGGCGTTTCGAGCGCCGCCGGCATCCGGAAAGCGACTAATCGCATCTGAAAGCGAACCATCGGGGCTGGCTGGACGTTATCGTCGCATGACCAGCAACATAGCCGCCCCCCACCTTGAAGGCCGCCCGAGGCTGACCGGGCCAAGCCCTGACGGCGCTCCCGCCATGACCGGCCGCGGCAAAGCGGAGCGGGTCGCCATCATCGGGCTGTTCAGCCTGGGGGTGCTGTATACCCTGTTCCTGGCGCGCGACCTGCTGTTGCCGATCTTTCTGGCGCTGCTGCTGAGCCTTCTGCTCCGCCCTGTCGTCAAGGGCCTGCGCCGCCTGCGCATTCCGGAAGCGCTGAGCGCCGCCGTTCTGGTGGTGCTGCTGCTTGTGGGGCTGGTCGGCGCCGCGTTCAGCCTGAGCGAGCCGGCGACGGTCTGGATCAAGCGCGCGCCGGTCGTCATGCACCAGTTGGAGTTCAAGCTGGGCGATCTGCGGGAATCGGTGGAGAGCGCACGCCGCGCCTCCCACCAGATCGAGCAGATGGCCGCCGCAGCCGACGATGAAGCCCAGGCGGTGGTCGTGCGAGGCCCCAGCCTCGCCGAGCAGGCCCTGACCCAGACGCAGGTGATACTGGCACAGTTATTCGTCGTCCTGGTGCTGCTGTTCTTCTTCCTCGCCCGTGGCCGCAGCATGCTGGAACAGTTGATGGGCACCCTGACCAATCTGGAGGATCGCATCCACTATGCGACCATCGCCGGCACGGTGCAGAAGAACATCGCGGCTTATCTGGCGACGGTCACTCTGATCAACACCGCCCTGGGACTGGTCACTACCGGCCTCATGATGGCGCTCGGCATGCCGAACCCCGGCCTCTGGGGCGTGATGGCCGGCTTTCTGAACTTCATTCCTTATCTGGGAGCGGCTGTCAGCCTGATGATCATCGCTCTCGTCTCGGCCCTGACCTTCGACAGCCTGCTTCAGATAGCATTGCCGCCCATGGCGTTTCTGGCCGTGACCACGATCGAGGGAAACTTCCTCACCCCCATGATCGTCGGCCGCCGGCTGACGCTGAACCCGATCGCCGTCTTCCTGACCATCCTGTTCTGGGGCTGGCTATGGGGTATTCCGGGCGCGCTGATGGCGGTGCCGATCCTGGCGGTGTTCAAGATCCTGTGCGACGCCCACAAACCGCTCCACCCGATGGGCGCGCTGCTGGGCGGGTAGGGGCTCGACCTTGGGCATCGGTCTCTACAAATCGACACCCTTCTCGGGTGATACAGGCGGCCTCGGCTGCTCCGGATTCACGTGCGGATCGATCCGGCGTATGATGATATCGCCGTTCTCGTTGATTTCCGGCAGGTTGTAGCGCGGCAGTTCTTCGACCATGCGCTGAAGGCCGAGCATCAGTTTTCCCAGCCCCTCAAGGGTCAACTCGGTTCCGCTGGGCTCCTGGGTGCCGGGGGCGTCAGGAGACTGGGCGTGAGACTGGGCGAACACCGGAGCGGACGCCAGCATCGCACAGGCGCCAAGCGCCATGATCGTCGGACGCATGATATCAACCTCCCCGCCGGTGGCCGGTTCGCTGATGGGCCATGATTCATGGCGCCAGCATACTCCAGCGGGGCGGCCCGTCGTCAGGCCCAATCTAGCTGGTCAGCTCTTCCAGGGTCTGGCGCACCACCTGCACGATCGCGGCGCCGAAGACCGACATGTCGATCCCGAGCGCGTTGCCGACCACCGTCAGCTCGATCTCCGTCGTCGGAGCGTAGCGTGCGATCTCCTGCACGGCGGAACTTGGCATGACGGCCTCGCGCTCGATATTATGGGCGGCGGCGGCCTGGGCGCGCCAGTGGTTGAGCGCCGCGACGATGGCGCTCTGGATCTGGGCGGTTTCCTCGCGCTTGCGGAGTTCCTCGAACATCACGAGGATGTGCCAGGCATCGCCGGCATAGGTGGTTTCGATCCTGGCGACATCGACGGTCCGCAGGAATTCCCCCAGCGCCAGTTCGTCTTCATGCACGGCGGCATCACGAATCTTGAACGTGCGGATCTCGCTGCTCATAGCATTCCCTTGTCACGGTTTGTGCCGGGTCGAATGCTGGCGAAGCCAACAGACTGAACACCCCACAATGATTACCCTGATCAGGGATAATTCGCCACAAAGGATATCGAGTTTCGAGGGCCGGTCACCTCAAAAAGGCGCCTGGCCCGCGTCCGCGAAGCCCTTGAGGATCGAGCAGCCGCAGTAGGGGCACTGAACCGCGGCGATGACCTGCCGGGCCTCTTCGTCCGAAAGGCTGATGCCCAACTGGCGCTCGACTTCCGCGATCATGTCGCGGTGGACCTTGTTGGCGGCCCCGCAGCTATCCTCGATGACACCGGCATAGTCCCCAGCGGGATCGAAACGGAATGCCCTGGCGGGGCCGGCGACGGCAAGAGCGATCAGGCCAAGCAAGGAGCCGCCGGCTAAACGCAGGACATCGCGCCTGCTACGATCCGCATCCATCGCCCGCTCCCCCGTTTCATCGTGACGGCTTGAGCATTACGCTTAGTGCCGCCTCCGGTCAACGCCGAGGCGTCGGCCGGAGGCGGCGGAACCTGTCAGCCAAGCTTCTGAGCGCTCACCACCATCAGCGGCGGGCGGCGGCTTTCATCGGCCAGCGCCGGCCGGTCGGCCAGATACTCCGGCTGCGCCTCCGGCTCCAGCACGCGGCGGATCGTCAGACCGTTTTCCATCAGCGTGTTGAGATAGGTCGCGACCGTGCGATGGTACTTCTGCACGTCGTCAACGAACCAAGTGTATCGGCGCTCGCTCTCGTCATGATAGCGGTCCACCGGCCAATGGACCCGCTTACCGGCATCATCGACGACCCAGCCTTGCAGGAGGCAGGTATAAATCGGGTGCTCGATGGAAAACAGGAAGCTGCCGCCAATGGTCAGTGATTCCGCCATGATTTTGACTACGGCGGCGTAATCGTCGATGTATTGAAGCGCCATGCTGCTGATGATGACGTCGAACTGCCCGGACATCGGCTTGATGTCCTGCATGGCGATCACGGCATAGGTGATTGCCGGGTCTTCAGTGGCTTGCCGCGCCGCTTCGATCATGCGGTCGGAAATATCGACGCCCAGAACTTCCGCCGCTCCCATCTGCCGGGCATAGCGAGCTACATGACCGAAGCCGCACCCCAGATCCAGCACCCGCTTGCCGGTGAGATCCGGCATCAGGGAACGGATCGCGGGCTCCTCCATCACCTTGTTCAGCCCGGTTTCACCCCACCGCAACTGGCTATAGCCTTCAAAGAACGACGGATCGTTGTAGATATTCTGATTGGACATTCAAAAGCTCCATATCGGCCGCCCTTGAACCCAAATCCGATCGGGAGAGCAGTCGAATGTTTAGTTCGCTTTTGAATGACATGAAGCGGGATTGATGTCTATTCTGTAACCATGCGGCAATTTATCTGTAACCTAAGGATGCTGAACAGCCGTCAGCGCGCCCTGGTCGTCCGGTCATCCCGCAGCCGTTGCGCCAGTTCCGGTGTGACCTGCCCGTCGACGGGCAGGTTGGCTTCCCGCTGGTACTGGCGGATGGCTTCCCGCGTGCGGGCGCCGATGCGGCCGTCCACCGCACCGACATAGAAGCCGCGCATGGTCAGGCCTTCCTGAACCTCGACCTCGGGGGTCGGAGCTTGCCGGCCTTGCCCGTGAGTAGACCTTGGGCAGGTGGAAGCTGACATGATCCAGCAGTTCCTGGCTCGGGCAGCCGGTCACGGGCAGCTTGGCCGCCCGCTGATAGGCCCGGATCGCCTCCGACGTCTTCGGCCCGAAGCGGCCATCGATGCCGCCGGGGTCGAAGCCGTTGACCGCCAGTTCACGCTGAATCCCCTCGACCATGGGGGTTTGGGTCGTTGGGCAGGCCGCCCAAGCCGGGCTTCCCGCCGTAAGCGCCAGCAACATCACGCCGGCACACCATCCCGCACCCTTCATTCGCGGCACCTCATCCTCAATCGGCGGCTTCGCTGTCCCCCTGCCCCTTGATGCGCTGGGCCAGAGCGGCAGCCAGGAACTCGTCGATATCGCCATCCAGAACGGCACCGCTCTGGCTGGTTTCGACACCGGTCCTGAGATCCTTGACCATCTGGTAAGGCTGCAACACGTAGGAGCGGATTTGGTGCCCCCAGCCGATATCCGACTTGGTCGCTTCCAAGGCAGCCGCCGCATCCTCGCGCTTCTTCAGTTCCGCCTCGTACAGGCGGGCGCGAAGCATGTCGAAGGCCTTGGCGCGGTTCTTGTGCTGCGACCGCTCCTGCTGGCACTGCACCACGATATTGGTCGGAATATGCGTGATACGGACAGCCGAGTTGGTCTTGTTGATGTGCTGACCGCCGGCGCCCGACGCCCGGTAGGTGTCGATGCGCAGGTCCTTGTCCAGCACCTCGATCGCGATCTTGTCGTCGATCACCGGGCTGACGGCGACGCTGGCGAAGCTGGTATGACGCCGCGCCTGACTGTCATAGGGGCTGATCCGGACAAGACGATGCACGCCGGCCTCGGTCTTGAGCCAGCCATAGGCGTTATGGCCCTTGATCTGAACCGTGGCCGATTTGATGCCGGCTTCTTCACCGGCGCTCTCTTCAAGCCACTCCGTCTTGTAGCCGTGCGCTTCGGCCCAGCGCAGATACATCCGCAGCAGCATCTCGGCCCAGTCCTGGGCCTCGGTGCCGCCGGCTCCCGCATTGACTTCGACATAGCAGTCGTTGGCGTCGGCCTCGCCGGAAAGCAGGCTTTCCAGTTCGAGCTTGGCGGCCTTGTCCTTCAGCGCCAGCAGAGTGTTTTCGGCGTCCTTGACGACGGTTTCGTCGCCTTCCGCCTCGCCCATCTCGATCAGCTCGATGCTGTCGCTCAGCTCGCGCTCCAGAGCGCGGTAGCCGTTGACGGCGGTGTCCAGATGGGTGCGCTCGCGCATGACCGTCTGCGCACGCTCGCTATCGTTCCAGAGGTTCGGGTCCTCGGAAATGGCGTTCAGTTCGTCGAGGCGCCTGACTGCATTTTCCCAGTCAAAGGTGCCTCCTCAGCAGCGCCAGCGACTCTCGGATCGCATCGGCAGCCGCTTCGATCTCGGCTCGCATGGCGGGCCTCCTCGTCGCTAAGTTTCAGGAATGGCGTTTCAGTGACGCTTACTTAGACCCTGCGGGCTTCAACGCCAAGGCCCAATCGCAACCACCGACCGGCCCGCCAGTTAGTCGGCGGTTCGGCACGTCAGTAAAGTCCGCCGGTTCCGGTCGATGCCGGCTCCTGCTGTCCGCCCCCCTGCCCCGGCGGCGGCACGCTGCCCGGCGGCTGGAGGAAGCCGCCGCCCGGACCGGCGCCCGATGCGATATCGCTGCCGTCCAGCACGAAGGCCTCGCCCGGCTGCGGCTCGGTCCCCGGCTTGAAGGCCTCCCAGATGGCGTTGCGCTGCCCCGGTTCGGCCAGTTGCCCCGTCGCCGCATCGACCCGGACCAGACGGATGCCGGGCGGCATGCGGAACGGCGTCGCCGGCTCGCCCTTCAGCGCTTCAGCCATGAAATCCTTGAACACCGGCGCCGAGATCGACCCGCCCGTCTCCTTGCCGCCAAGCGGCCGGGGATGATCGAAGCCGATATAGAGACCGACCGCCAGATCGGGCGAAAACCCGACGAACCATGCGTCGTTGGCGTCGTTGGTCGTGCCGGTCTTGCCCGCCAGAGGCTTACCGATCGAGGACACCGCCTTGGCCGTGCCGCGCTGGACGACGCCTTCCAGGATGGAGACCATCTGGTAAGCCGTCCGGGGGTCGATCACCGACTCCCGCGCATCGGGCACATCCGGCACCGCCAGATCGGGCGACCACTGGATACCGCCGCACCCGACGCAGGGGCGCGTGTCGTGCTTGAAAACTGTCTTGCCCGTATGGTCCTGCACACGGTCGATGAAGGTCGGCACGATCTTCCTGCCGCCGTTCACGATCATCGAATAGGCCGTGGTCATCTTCAGAACGGTGGTTTCACCGGCGCCGAGCGACATCGACAGGACCGGCTGAAGCTTATCCGCCACTCCGAAGCGCTGGGCGTAATCGACCACCTTGTCCATGCCGATGCTGTTCGCCAGCCGGACCGTCATGACGTTGCGGGACTTTTCCATGCCGACTCGCAGCGTCGTCGGCCCCAGGTAGTCCTCGGAGTAATTCTGCGGCCGCCACAGCGGCTGCCCCGGACCGGGCTGGATCGCGAAGGGCGCATCCATCACCAGCGTCGAAGGCGTGAAGCCGTTGTCCAATGCCGCCATATAGACGAACGGCTTGAACGAGGAACCCGGCTGCCGCTGCGCCTGCGTCGCCCGGTTGAAGACGCTGATCTTCGAGCTGAAACCGCCGCTCATCGCCAGCACGCGGCCGGTATGGGGGTCCATCGCGACCAGACCGCCCTGAGCCGCCGGGATCTGGCGCAGGCCGAAGGTCCCGGCCGGAAGCTCCTTGCCCTTGGCGTCCTTGGTCACCGGTTCGACCAGGATGACATCGCCCTTGGCGAGCACGTCGCCGGTCTGCTTCACCTCCGGCCCCAGCCGCTCGCCTTCCAGCCATTTGCGCGCCCATTTGACCTCGGCCAGGGGAATGCGGCCCCGCCCGCCATCGACGGTGCCGATCTCGGCACGGTCGGCGGACACCTCCAGCACGGCCGCAAGCTGCCAGATTTCGCCGCCGGCCGGGACAGCCGTCTCGGCCAAGTTGCTTCGACCAGTTGTCGAAGCTTTCCAGCTTCGCCACGGGGCCGCGCCAGCCATGGCGCCGGTCATAGGCGATCAGACCATCGCGCAGGCTGCGGGTGGCGACCTCCTGGAGCTTGGGATCGACCGTCGTGCGGACGGAATAGCCGCCCTCATAAAGCTGCTGCTCCCCGAAGCGGGATGAAAGCTGACGACGGACCTCCTCGGCGAAATAATCGGCGGTGACATAGTCGGTTTCGTCCCGGCGGCGCACCTCCAGAGGCTCCGCCCTGGCCTGCTCCAGCCTCCTCCGCCGTGATGTAGCCGTCTTCCTGCATGCGCCCGATCACCCAGTTCCGCCGGGCGACGGCGGCGTCATGCTGGCGGACGGGATGATAATTATTCGGCGCTTTGGGCAAGGCGGCGAGATAAGCGGCTTCCGCTATCGTCAGCTCGTCCAGCGGCTTGTTGAAGTAGTTCAAAGCAGCGGCGGCGACGCCATAGGAGCGGTTGCCCAGGAAGATTTCGTTCAGATAAAGCTCAAGGATGCGGTCCTTGGTGAATGCCCGCTCCATCCGGAAGGCGAGGATCGCCTCCTTGATCTTGCGCTCGAAGGAGACTTCGTTCGTGAGAAGGAAATTCTTGGCGACCTGCTGGGTGATGCCGGAGGCGCCAAGCATCCGGCGGCCGGTGGCGATATTCTCGACATTGACCACGATCGCCCGCAGCACCGCGCCGAAATCCACACCCTTGTGAGTGTAGAAGTTCTGATCCTCGGCCGAAATGAAGCTGCGGATCACGCGCTTCGGCATCGCCTCGATCGGGATGAAGACCCGGCGCTCGGTCGAGAATTCAGCCAGCACGCGCCCGTCGCCGGCATGGACGCGGGTCACGGTCGGCGGCTGGTAGTCCGCAAGCTGGGCATATTCCGGCAGCCCCTGGCTGAAGTGGTGGATCGCGAACACAGCGCCGCCGACGGCCACCACGACGATGAGCAGAAGTGCTGACAGGAGCCCGAGAAATATGCGCATCAGTAATCCACGAAAAGAAGCAGCGCCCGGACATTGCGCCGTCCGTCACTGTGGGTTTCGACCTTGAGCGTCGTACAGTCTAGCAGATTGAATGCGGCGATGTTGAGGTCATGACCGGCTGATGCCGGACCTTGCGGCAAAATACCCGTCGATGCTCCTGAGAAGGGAACGCGCCATACGTACGCGATGTTCCGTTTGCCCCAGCAGCTTGGCGTCCTGCGGGCTGGACAGATAGCCCAACTCGATCAGCACGGAAGGGATATCGGGCGCGGTCAGCACCGCGAACCCGGCGGACCGGTGGGGACGCGGCACAAGGCGGGTCTGCCTGCCCATCTCGTCCACCAGCATGTTGGCGAAGCGGCGCGACTGATTCATGGTGTCGCGCTGGGCGAGGCTGATGAGGATGTTCACCACCTCGTCGTTTTCCGCCGTCAGGTTGATGCCGTCCAGCGCGTCGGCACGGTTCTCGCGGGCGGCGAGCGTCGCCGCTTCCTTGTCCGACGCGTTTTCCGAAAGGGAATAGATCGACATGCCCCGGACATCGCTGCTGCCGATCGAGTCGGCGTGCAGCGAGATGAAGAGTTCCGCCCCGGCTTCACGCGCCTTGGCCACACGATCGCGCAGGCGCAGGAAAACGTCGCTGTCCCGTGTCAGCACCACGCGGTAGCGCCCCGTGGCGGCAAGATGATCCCTCACGACGCGGGCCATCGCCAGCGTCAGTTCCTTTTCGAACGCTCCCGTCACGCTGATCGCGCCCGGATCGACTCCGCCATGCCCCGGATCGAGCACGATGACGCGCCGGGCGTCGGTGCGCGAACCCGGCCGCTTCGGCGGCAGCGGTACGACGCCGAGCGCCGCCAAGGTCGCGGCGGAGGCCGCGTCGCCGTCCGCCCGGACGCGATGCGCGATCCCGGCGGCATCTGAGGCGGAATGACGGCCGCCGTACTTGGCGCCATGGTGACGGCGACGGTATCCATCGGCGGTTCGGGCAATGCCGGCACAGGCCTGCTGACGACCGCGGCGCCGGTCGCGACCGGCAGCGTGTACGTAGCGCCGGCCGGCTGTTCGGCGACGTGGGTACCGCGCACCTTGTTCATTTCAGAGGCGAAAACCGCCGGACTGACGGGCTCCAGATCCAGAACGAATCGCGGCTGCTTGCCGTCGCGCGGCGGCAGGACGAAGGCTTCGCGCACACGTACGGGGCCGGAAACATTCAGCACCAGCCGCATCGTTCCGGGCTTGTACGGCGCGTAGCGGAAGTTCAGCACCGAGCCCGCGGCGCCACTGGTCTGATTTGCCGAGTTGTTCCAGATCATCTCGGGAAAATCGACGACGACGCGGTAGGGATCGGGCAGCGTGAAGACCCGGAAGTCGATCGGCGTCCGTGACTTCCATCACGAAACGGGTCTTGTCCGGATGAACGCCAAGCCTGACATCGATCACCGTCGGGCGCGCAGCCGCTGGCCACGCCGACGCCGCGACGAGGCAGAATACCGCCAGGATCATGGACAGCGCGCGCAGCGTGGCTCTCCGAAAGAGACTGATAAATAAAACCCCGCAATACCTATACTCCAGGAAAATCAAAGAGTTCAAGACGTATTGATAAGATTCCGCGTTATTTGCGCTCCGGACCGGGGACTCCCCTCGCCCGCCGCCGTCATGGTTGAGCGTCCATGATCGGACAGCGACAATTCTGTCATTGAGGAAAGTCACGCCCCCTATTATGGTAGGGATGCGACATACCGCATTCCGCCAATCCCCTCCTTACGGGAACGGCGGCGTCGCTCCCGGGTAACGCGCTGCCGCTTATGGTTTTATTTATGGGCAGCGCACCGGTCGGGTGGCGCTTACGGAACCTGCGGTCGGAGGAGAAACCTTGAAGCTGGCTTCAGCCCCGACAGGCTGGAGTCCGGTGCATGACGCTCTACCCGTCCTGGCTGCTGTGGAAAGCGCCGTTAGACGATAAGGTGGAGCCGGCATCGAACGCTTCGCTTTTGACGATGACGCGCCGCCACCCGTTCGTCGCGCGGGGGCCCGGCGGCGTCATGGGGTAAACATATGGCAAAGCGCATGCTGATTGACGCGACCCATGCCGAGGAGACTCGGGTGGTCGTGGTCAATGGTAACAAGTTGGACGAACTCGATTTCGAAATCGCCAGCAAGAAGCAGCTCAAAGGCAACATATATCTGGCCAAGGTCACGCGGGTGGAGCCATCGCTCCAGGCGGCCTTCGTCGAATATGGCGGCAACCGGCACGGTTTCCTGGCCTTCTCGGAAATCCATCCCGATTACTATCGTATTCCGGTCGCCGACCGCGAAGCGCTGCTCGCCCAGGAACATGACCTGGAAGAGCGCGAAGACACACGGCGCCGATGTCGAGCTGGGCGACCCCCGCCCCGGCCGTGGTCAGCGCCGCTCCTTTCGCGGCGAGCCGCGTGGCGACAATGGCGGCAACCTGAATTCGTCCGCCGATCAGGGCCGCACGGGTCAGCCCGATCAGCGGACCGAAACGGCGGCTGAAGCCCCGACACGGAAATTCCCGGCGTCGGCGAACAGCCGCCTTACGAAAGCCCGACGGCCACCCAGCCCTCCTATCAGGAGCCGCCGGCGCCCCAGCCCGACATCGGCGACGTTCCGCTCGACTGGTTCGCCCCGGAAGAGCCCGTTCAGGAAGCTCCGGATCAGGAAGAGCCCGCTCGAAGCAGGACGGGCCGGTTCAGGAAAACGGCACGGCCTCCGAAGCGGTCCGGACCGGGTCAGGACGGCGGCAACGACGACAAGCCGACGACTTACCAGCCGGCCAACCTGCCGCGCGACGAGCGGAGCGAGCCCTACGAGCCGTCGGACAGCGATGCCGGGCAGGCGGAAGTGTCTTCCGTTCCCGCCGGTTTCGAGCCCGCGATCGTATAGGCAGCCCCACAGTTCGAGGCGCCGGACCAGCCGCTCCGGTCGAACCCGTCGCACCGGCCGCCGAACTCGGCGCCGGAACCGAACCCGCCCAGGACGAAGGCGCGTCATCCGCCGCCGCCGAACAGGGCCGTTCCGATGTCGTCGAGGATCGCGACAACAGGGACGCCGATCACGAGGATGAGGGCGGACGCAGGAATCGCCGCGGCGACCGGAGCCGTGGTGAAGGCGAAGGCGGGTCGGTGGACGACCTTGGCGGGGACGAGGCCGACGACGCCCAGCGCCGCCGCCCGCGTCCGCTGCGCAGCTACAAGATCCAGGAAGTCATCAAGCGCCGGCAGATCCTGCTGGTTCAGGTCGTCAAGGAAGAGCGCGGCAACAAGGGCGCCGCTCTGACCACCTATCTGTCGCTGCCCGGCCGCTACTGCGTGCTGATGCCCAACACCGGGCGCGGCGGCGGCATTTCCCGCAAGATCACCAACCCGCAGGACCGCAAGCGCCTCAAGGAGATGATGTCGGATCTCGACATTCCGGAAGGAATGGCGGTCATCCTGCGCACGGCGGGCATGGAGCGGACCAAGCCGGAGATCAAGCGCGACCTGGAATACCTGCTCAGGCTGTGGGACAGCATCCGCGACCTGACGCTCCAGTCGAGCGCGCCGGCGCTGATCTATGAAGAAGCCAACCTGATCAAGCGCTCGATCCGCGATCTCTACACCAACGACATCGACGAAGTGCATGTCGAGGGCGAGAACGGCTACCGCGTCGCCCGCGACTTCATGCACATGCTGATGCCGAGCCACACGCGCAAGGTGCAGCTCTACCGGGACGAGACGATCCCGCTGTTCTTCCGCTATCAGGTGGAAACCCAGATCGACGCCATCCATAGCCCGGTCTGCCAGTTGAAGTCGGGCGGCTACATCGTCATCAACCAGACCGAAGCGCTGGTCGCCATCGACGTCAATTCCGGGCGCTCGACCCGCGAACGGAACATCGAAGAGACCGCGCACAAGACCAACCTCGAAGCCGCCGACGAGATCGCGCGCCAGCTCCGCCTGCGCGACCTCGCCGGTCTGATCGTCATCGACTTCATCGACATGGAGGATGCGCGCAACAACGCATCGGTCGAGCGCCGCATCAAGGAAGCGATGAAGAACGACCGGGCGCGCATCCAGGTCGGCCGCATCTCGCCCTTCGGGCTGCTGGAACTGTCGCGTCAGCGGCTGCGCCCCAGCCTGATGGAAACCAACTTCGAAAAGTGCCCGCACTGCACCGGCACCGGCATGATCCGTTCGATCGAATTCGGCCGCCCTCTATGTCCTGCGGGCCATCGAGGAAGAAGGTATCCGCAAGCGGTCCAGCGAGATCACGGTCCATGTCGCGACCAAGATCGCGCTCTACATCCTCAACCAGAAGCGCGATGCCCTGGCGGATATCGAGCGCCGCTACGGCTTCCGCGTCTTCCTGTTCGGCGACGACACCCTGATCCCGCCGGAATACCGTCTGGAACGCATCAAGGCGCGTCAGGCCGGCGAGGAAATCTCCCCGATCATCAACACCGAGCGGATCTTCGCCGAAACCGACCGCCTGCTCGAACGCGGAGGCCGAGGAAGACGAAGCCGAAGAGCTGCCGGAAGTGGTTGCCGAGGTTGTCGAGCCGTGGCTTCGGTCCCGTGGCCGCGGCCACGCGCCGAGCAGTCCGACGAGCGGGGCGACCGCCGCCGCCGCCGGTCGCGCCGCCGCCGCCGTTTCGACGACCGCACCGAAGCCCGGACCGACGATCAGGGCGAGGAGGATCGGGAGGAGACTTCCGAGGATCAGGCCGAAGAAGCCGCCCAGGACCTCACGCCCGAACAGATCGAAGCCGATGCGTCCTTCGAGGATGAAGGCGAAGAAGGTGACGAGGGCGAAGAAGGCGAGAACGGTCAGGCCTTCGAAACCGACGCCAATGGCCTCCGCAAGAAGCGCCGCCGTGGCAAGCGCGGTGGACGCCGGCGCGGTCGTGGCCGGTTGGACGGCGAGTTCGACAATGGCTACGCCGAAGAGGGCGATCAGCCCGCCGAGGAGGGCGAAGCCGCCCCGATCACTGCGGAGAGCAGCCAGGCGCCCCGACGCCGGAGCCGGTCAACGTCCCGGTCTACATCGACGATCTCGGCGACCCGTTCGAGGATCTGGACCTTCCGCCCATCCACGTCCCGGCGGAGCCCGAGGTCGAGCCTCAGCCGGAACCCGTGGCCGAGCAGCCGGCACCTGAGCCGGAAGTAGTCCCGGAGCCTCAGCCGGAGCCTGAGCCTCAGCCGGAACCCGCTCCGGTCGCGGCCGAGGCGATCGAGCCGGTCACCATCGGCGAACCGGCCATTCCGGCCGAGGTCGCCGCGGCACTGCCTGAACCGGAGCCGGTCCCCGAGGCCCCTCCGGCCAAGCCGAAGCGTGCGCCGCGCAAGAAGAAGGTCGCCGCCGAACCCGCAGCGGAGGCCCCCGCCCCCGCAGCGGCGGAGCCGGCACCGGAAGCCCCTCCGGCCAAGCCGAAGCGGGCGCCGCGTAAGAAGAAGGTCGTGGAACCTGTCGTGGAGGCCGCTGCCGAACCGGCGCCCGTGACGGAAAGCCGCGCCCGTGGAACCTGCAGCTGTCGAGCAGATCCCGGAGCCGGTTCCCGAGCCCCTGCCCCAGGAGCCGAGCGCTGGTGACGACCTGTTCATGGACGTGGCCCCCGGTCCGGTCGAGCCGGCACCGGAGCCCGACCTCCCTGCCCGAGGCCGAGAGGCCGACCCGCGGCGGAGAACAGGGAGAGCCGACAACCAGCCGGCATCTCCTCCGCGTCGCGGCTGGTGGAGCCGGGGCTGATCGTCAGGTAAATTGCTGAGACGTTGTTGGGCCACGGCCCAACCTACAAGGTGATCACTTTGTAGGTTGGGCCGTGGCCCAACTTCTTTTCTACTTCCGCCAAGCCTTCAACCGCTTGGCCGCCTCCGCCATGTCCCCGGTCGATCCGGCGAACGAGAAGCGCATGAAGTGCCGGCCGCGCTCCCGGTCGAAATCCACTCCCGGAGTGGCCGCGATGCCGGTTTCCGCAAGCATGCGCCGGCAGAAGGCTTCGCTGTCATCCGTCATCGCCGAGATATCGGCGTAGATGTAGAAAGCGCCGTCCGCCGGAGCCAGCCGGTCGAAGCCGGCTTTCGGCAGTTCCTCCAGCAGCAGCGCGCGGTTCCGGGCATAGCGCTGGACATTGGCGTCAAGCTCTTGCCCGCAGTCGAAAGCGGCGCACGCGGCGTGCTGCGACAGGCTGGGCGGCGAGATGAACAGGTTCTGGCTCAGGCACTCGATCGAGCGCGCCAGATCGTCCGGCACCACCATCCAGCCCAGCCGCCATCCGGTCATCGAGAAGTATTTGGAGAAGCTGTTGATCACCAGCGCCTGTTCGGTGACCGCCAGCGCCGATGCCGCCGAGCCCTCATAGCAGATGCCATGGTAGATCTCGTCGGAAACCAGCCGGATGCCCTTCTGCTGGCAATAGACCGTCAGCCGCCGCAACTCGTCCGCTCCCAGCATGGTGCCGGCCGGATTGGACGGGCTGGCGATGATCAGGCCTTCGACCGGATGGCCGAGGTTCTCCAGCAACTCGACCGTCGGCTGGAACCGCGACTCCGGCCCCGCCAGCATTTCCACCGGCGTCACGCCAAGCGCCATCAGGATGTTGCGATACGCCGGATAGCTGGGAGCCGCCATGGCGACCCGGTCGCCCGGCTCGAACGCCGCCAGGAACCCCAGCAGAAATCCGGCGGAAGAGCCGGTCGTCACCACGACCCGGCGTTCCGGCACGGCGATGCCGTAGCGGTCGTGATAGAACCGGGAAATCGCCGCGCGCAGCGGCGGAATGCCGAGCGCGTCGGTGTAACCCAGGCGGTCGCCGTCCAATGCCCGCTTCGCCGCCGCGATCACGGCGGCGGGCGCGCCGGAGGAGGGCTGCCCGACCTCCAGATGGAGCACATCGCCGCCGGCCGCTTCCCGCTCCGCCGCGGCCCGCATCACTTCCATCACGATGAACGGGGAGATGGCTCCCCGCTTGGCGACTTTCAAAGACATGACCTGACCTGACCATTACGACAGTAAACAGTAACTGAACACTCGAGGGAGGCCATGCCGGGCACGGCCTCCCTCGCACCCCGATGCCGCTCTACTCGATGCTATAGGCGAGGCCGAACCCACGCGGATCGGTCGCGGCGGCGCAGGATCTGGCGCCGCTGCTGCGGTCAACCTTGCAATTGACCAGATTGACCCGGCCAAGGGCCTGGACGCTGTAGATTTCGCCCTCGACCCCGGCGGCGCTCCGTTCCGCCGTCTCCTCGATCAGCGTGCCGCCGGCGGGATCGGGCGCCAACCTCGGAGCCGCGACGGCGTCCTGGGCGGTCATGCCCTGCTCGAGCGCTCTCAAGGCGACATTGACGAGTGCGGCGGGTGCGGCACCCGCCCCTTCCTCACCCACGCCGACGCCGATCAGTCCGGCGCTGCCGGCGAACAGCGGATGGTTGAGGCTCGGGTTGACGAGAACGGCCGGTCCGCCGATGCCCCGCATTCCCGTGGCTTTCGCCTGCATGATGCCGGTGCCCGGAATCGATCTTGCCCGTGCCGAACGGCCCCCCAAGGGAGAAGGTGCAGGCGACGGCCTGACCGAACTGGTCGAAGCTGACAAGACCGGCGGTCGGCGGTCCCTCCGGCTCGACCTTTTCCAGAGCCTTGATCAGGCTGGCATTGCGGCCGCCCGCCGGAGCGGCCAGAGCGTTCCGCAGCGCCTCGGCGGCGGGAGCCCCTTCCGGCACGCTGGCGAAGTGCATCACGTCGTTGCCATGCTGCACATCGGCGGTTTCCCGCCACTGGGCCTGATAGCCGCTCAGCTTCCGGGCATCGATCCCCAGCCCCGCAGCGATCTTTTCGCCCAACTGGCCGCTGTAGAAGGCCCCGGCTCCGCGCTGGCGCAGTTGCCCCAGGACATTGGCCAGATCGTTCTCCTGAAGGCTCTGGCCTTCGCCCGGCGGGGTGGAGCCGGTCGGCAGGAACACGGCCTTGGCTGCGGGATCTTCGCCGGCGATGCTGCCGAAAACCTGGAGATCCCGGGCCAAGCGCGCGCGAGATCTGAGTTTCGAACCGTGCCTTGGCTTCCGCCGGGACAACCAGTTGCTCCCACCGCATCTTGCCGTGGGCGGCATGCAGCGCCGCCATGCCGCGCACCATTCCCGGCACCGCGACACCGGCGGCATCGCCACCGGCGACGGGACGCGGCAGGAAATCGATCGTGCGGGTCTGGCTGGTCGTGGCGTCATGCACGACGCAGACGCCGCCGCCGCCCAACCCGACGCGGGTCGGCAGGGTGACGGACATGGCAAGCCCCATGGCGGTCGCGGCATCGACCGCGTTGCCGCCCTGCGACAGGATATCGCGCCCGATCGCGGCCGCCCGCGGCTCATCCGCGGCGATGCCGGCGTTGACCTGATGGGCTCCAACGCGTACCGGCTGGTTGGAGGCGCAACCGGCAAGTGCTGCGGCGGCCATGGTAAAAATGCCCAACCGTTGCCAGATTTGCGTATAAGCTAGGCGACTGGCCGGCAATCGGCGTGTGGGAGAAAGCATGGCTTTGCGTTTACCGCGGAAACTGGTGGTCAAGGTTCGTATCCTGGCCGTGGCTTTTGCAGCCGTGGCAATGGTGGGTATGTCGGCTGCGCCTGCGGAAGCGCAGCAGCAGCGGCGCCTCCAGTTCATCCGTGACGCCGAGATCGAACATATCATCCGCACTTACGCGGAGCCAATCTTCGAAGTCTCCGGCATCAACGGCGACAGTGTGGAAATAGCGCTGGTAAAAGACAGTTCGCTCAACGCCTTCGTGGCGGGCGGGATGAATTTGTTCATCCACACCGGATTGCTTCAGGAAAGCGAAAGCCCCGGCGAGTTGATCGGCGTCGTCGCGCACGAAATCGGCCACATCGCCGGCGGCCATCTGATCCGCTCGCAGGAAGCCATGGAAGGGGCTTCGGCCCAGGCGATCCTCAGCGCGCTGCTCGGCATCGGCGCCGCCCTCGCGACCGGCGAGGCCGGAGCCGGCGCCGCCATCACTCGGCGGCGGCACGGAAATGGCGCGCCGCTCCTATCTGGCCTATAGCAGGGCGCAGGAAAGCACCGCCGATCAGGCGGCGCTCAGCTACATGGATCAGGCCGGCATCTCCGCGCGCGGCCTGCTGAACTTCCTGGAAAAGCTCGGCAGTCAGGATCTGCGGCCGACCGACCGCCAGGACGCTTTCGTCCGTACCCACCCGCTGACGCTCGACCGTATCGAGAGCGTTCGCTACCATGTCGAGCACTCCCCGGCTTCCAACAAGAAGCTGCCGGCCTCCTATGACGACATGCATGCGCGCATGCGCGCGAAGCTGCTGGGCTTCGTCCAGCCGCAGATCGCCCTGCAGCGTTTCCGCGAATCGGACACTGGGCTGCCGGCCCGCTATGGCCGCGCCATAGCGCTCTACCAGCGCGGCGACATCAAGCAGGCGTTGCCCATGATCGACCAGTTGATCAAGGAAGAACCGAACAACCCCTTCTTCCATGAGCTGAAGGGTCAGGTCCTGCTGGAAAACAGCCGCGTCGCCGAATCGATCGGTCCTTACCGGCGCTCGGTGGAGCTGCTGCCGGACTCGGCGCTGCTCCGCAGTTCACTCGCCCATGCGCTGATCGAATCCAACGACGACAGGGTGCTGGACGAAGCGCTTAAAAGCCTGAAGGTCGCGGCGGAGAAGGAACCGCGCACGCCCTTCACATGGCGGCTTATCGCCACGGTCTATGGCCGCCAGAATCAGCAGGGCATGCTGTCCTATGCACTGGCGGAAGAAGCGATGGCGCGCGGCGACCGCAGTGTCGCCCGCTTCCACGCGGAAAAGGCCGAACACGAGCTGCCGACCGGCTCGCCGGGCTGGATTCGCGCCCAGGACATCCGCACGGCGACGGATCGCGTGCCAAAGCGCTGACCGAACCATCACTTTCCCGTCAAATGCCGTGTTAAGCGCCGGCCGGGGCTTGCCGCCGGCCGTTCGCTTTGACATCGTGCCGGAATCCTTTCTCGGAGATACCCCAGATGCAGCGCCCCGCCCGTTCGATCCGCATTTTCACCGCTGCCGCCCTGTTGGCCGCGGCATGCGTAGCACCGCTGTCGCCAGCGGCGGCGCAGCAGAGCGCGCCCGACAAGTCGGCTATCGAGCAGATCGTCAAGGATTACCTGCTGGCCCATCCGGAAGTGATCGTGCAGTCGCTGAACGCGTTTCAGCAGAAGCAGGAGGCGGCGGAGGCGGAAGCGCAGCGCAGCGCGCTCGTTTCACGTCAGGACGAGCTTTTCAAGAATCCGGCCTCGCCCGTCCTTGGCAATCCCAAGGGCGACGTGACACTGGTCGAGTTCTTCGATTACCAGTGCGGCTACTGCAAGGCCGTCCACGCCGATGTCCGCCGCCTGATCGACAGCGACACCAAGGTCCGGCTGGTCTACAAGGAATTCCCGATTCTGGGGCCGGCCTCGATCACCGCGTCGCGCGCGGCATTGGCGGCCCAGCGTCAGGGCAAGTACGACGCGCTGCATGTGGCCCTGATGGAGAATCGCGGCCAGCTTGACGATGACAAGATTTTCCGGATCGCCGGGTCGGTCGGGCTGGATCTGGATCAGTTGAAGAAAGACATGCAGGCGCCGGAAATCAACGATGCGCTTCAGCGCAACCTGCGTCTCGCCAGCGAACTCAACATCCGCGGCACCCCGGCCTTCGTCGTCGGCGACCAGATCATTCCCGGTGCGGTCAGCCTCGACAAGCTGAAGGAACTGATCGCGGCCGGCCGCGCCGGCTGATCCGCACCCGGCTCATCCGCGTGAAGCTGAGAAGGCGCCGCGACGTTTCCGTCCGGCGCCTCTCTCGATCTTACCCGGCCAGGGCGAGCTTACTCGGCGTCCGGCTGCTTGGCCGGGTCGGCGTCCTGGAAGGCGCGCAGTTCACGGCAGGCGGCGACGATCTTCGTGATCCGGGGAACGGCGAGAGATCGATGTCGGCCCGCTCGGCATTGTAGACCTGCGGAACCAGGCAGATATCGGCCAAGGTCGGCGTATCGCCATGGCAGAAGGTGCCGGTTCCCGCCGCCGGGGTCAGCGACCGTTCCAGAGCGGTCAGCCCTTCCACCACCCAGTGGCGGTACCATTCGTTCTTGGCCTCGTCCGACACCTTCAGCGGGCCGACGAGATAGCGCAGCACCCGCAGATTGTTCAGCGGATGGATATCGCTGGCGATCGCCTGGGCGATGGCCCGTACCCGCGCCCGCTCGATCGGCTCCTTGGGCAGCAGCGCCGGTTCCGGATTGGTTTCTTCCAGATACTCGATGATGGCAAGCGACTGGGTAAGGACTTGCGGACCGTCGATCACCAGGGGAACGAGCCCCTGCGGGTTCAACGCGCCATATTCCGGCGCGGACTGCTCACCCTTGCGGAGATGGACGAAACGATGGTCGACCTCCAACCCCTTCAGGTTCAGGGCAATTCGAACACGGAAGGCCGCCGACGACCTGTAGTAACCAAAAAGCTTCATTCACGACACTCCGCTCTCTCGCGTTTGCGGGATGGCACCCGCCCGCGCATTTGTTTAGGTATGCCCCATCCACTTCACCGCCGCACCTGACCGCGCGGTCGCACCCCTCAATATCACAGGGCCTTCCTCAATGCCGAGATCCCGCCAATCCCAGCATCGTCGTCTTCGATATCGGCGGTGTCCTGATCGACTGGAATCCACGCTACCTGTACCGCAAGTTGTTCGCGGAAGATACCACCGCCATGGAGGAATTTCTCGACAGCGTCTGCACGCCGGACTGGAATCTCCAGCAGGACGCGGGACGCCCCTGGAAGGAGGCGGTCGACGACCTCTCGGCCCGCTATCCGGAAAAGGCCGAGTTGATCGCGGCATATGATCTGAACTGGGACGAAATGGTATCCGGCCCCATCCCCGGAACCGCCGATCTGCTGTGGGAACTGAAGCGCCGGGGCACGCCGGTCTACTGCATCACCAATTTCTCGGTCGACAAGCTCAACCGCGCCCGTGGGCGGTTCGAGGAACTGAACGCCTTCGACGGCATCGTCATTTCCGGGGAAGTCCGGCTGCTGAAGCCGGATGCGGCAATCTACCGCCGTCTGCTCGATCAGCATGATCTCCGCGCGGAGGACACGCTGTTCATCGACGATGTCGAACATAATGTCGATGGCGCCCGAGCCGTCGGTATGCATGCCGTCAGGTTCACCGATGCGGACACACTGCGCGAGGACCTGACCGGCTACGGACTGCTATAGCTCGTGGAGCGGCATGCCGGTCAGGCCATCTGACCGGTATGCACAAGATTTTGTCTATCCGACCCTAAAACCGCTCCAATTATGTTCAATTCGCCCGCATTTTAGGGCATAATGTTATATACGAGTAATAATTTCATTTGTATCCGTCACCACAATCCCGTTCGCACTCCGCTCGGGAGACGGATACAAGGGGTTTTGACCAAGTGCCCGCTGCCGGTGAAACCTTGTCAAAGGAATTTTCCCATGACTGCCCGCCGATATGGGCCCGCCGATTTGGGCATTGCGCATGGGGGCCTTTCGAACGGAAGGCATGAAACGGACGAGTGCGATCTGAGACCTTCCGCATCCCCTTCCTCTCTCGTTTTGGAAGAATACCTGCCCTACCGGATATCCGTGCTTTCCAACCTCGTCAGCCGGACGCTGGCGCGCCTTTACGAACAGCGATTCGGATTGACGGTAGCGGAATGGCGCATCATGGCCGTGCTCGCCCGCTTCGGCCCGCTGTCGGCCAACGCCGTCTGCGACCGGACCGCCATGGACAAGGTACAGGTCAGCCGCGCGGTAGCCAGGGCGGTCGATAACGGACTGGTCGACCGTGGGATCGATGCGCTGGACCGCCGCCGGTCGGTTCTGACGCTGACGTCAAAAGGCCGCGGCATTCATGACCAGATCGTCCCGCTTGCCGTCAACCTGCAATCGAACCTTCTCGGATCGCTGAGCGCGGGAGGAGAACAGCCGGCTCAACGAGATGCTGACGCGGCTCTACAGCCGCGCGCGGGAACTGCACGGCGCTCCGGAAGAAGAGTGACGCGGAAGAAAACTGACGGTGACGCCTTGTACGCCAAGCGGCGGGAAAGCCGGTGGGCGACAGCGGCTTTCCACCACATACTTCCCGGCGT